>CAYOXO010000235.1:0-4844 GCA_964407945.1 uncultured Stakelama sp. | reverse complement strand
AACGGATTTCCCTGGATTCACTCATGGCTACCAATTGGACACCCGAAGGCTGGCGCGCGCAGGAAGCGCGGCACTTGCCGGTTTACGAGAGCGACGAGGAACTGGGCGCGGTCGCCCGGACGCTGACTACCTATCCGCCGCTGGTTTTCGCCGGCGAGGCACGGGCGCTCAAGGCCGACCTCGCCGAAGTGGCGGCGGGCAAGGGTTTCCTGCTCCAGGGTGGCGACTGCGCCGAGAGCTTTGCCGAGTTCCATCCCAACAACATCCGCGACACCTTCCGCGTCATCCTTCAGATGGCGGTAGTGCTGACGTTCGCGTCGAAACTGCCGACGGTAAAGGTCGGCCGCATGGCAGGCCAGTTCGCCAAGCCTCGCTCAGCCGATACCGAAACGATCGATGGCGTAGAGCTGCCCAGCTATCGCGGCGACAACGTCAACGACATCGCCTTCACCCCCGAGGCGCGCATCCCCGATCCGCAACGGATGATCCAGGGCTACAGCCAGTCCGCCGCGACGCTCAACCTGCTGCGCGCCTTCGCCAGCGGCGGCTACGCGAATCTCCATCAGGTGCACAAATGGACGCTCGACTTCATGGGCAAGAGTCCGTGGAGCGCCAAGTTCGCCGATGTCGCCGACCGGATCGGCGAGGCGCTGGACTTCATGCAGGCCTGTGGCATCGACGCCGACAGCGTCCCGCAACTCAAGGGTACCGATTTCTACACCAGCCACGAAGCGCTGCTGCTCCCCTATGAGCAGGCGCTGACCCGGCAGGATTCGCTCACCGGCGACTGGTACGACACCAGCGCACACATGCTATGGATCGGCGACCGCACGCGGTTCGACGGCTCCGCGCATGTCGAATTCCTGCGCGGCATCGGCAACCCGATCGGCATGAAGTGCGGCCCCAGCCTCGAGCCGGACGCGCTGCTGCGCCTGCTCGACACACTCAACCCTGCACGCACGCCGGGCCGCCTGACGCTTATCACCCGCTATGGCCACGACAAGATCGAGGACGGCCTGCCCAAGCTCGTCCGCGCGGTGAAACGCGAGGGGCATCCGGTAGTGTGGAGCTGCGACCCGATGCACGGCAACGTCGTCAAGGCGGCCAATGGCTACAAGACCCGCCCGTTCGAGCGCATCCTGGCCGAGGTCCGCGGCTTCTTCGCCGTGCATCGTGCGGAGGGCACCTATGCTGGTGGCATCCATGCCGAAATGACCGGGCAGAATGTGACCGAATGCACTGGCGGCATGATCGATGTCAGTGAACACGATCTCGCGGATCGTTATCACACCCATTGCGACCCGCGTCTGAATGCGGGCCAGAGCCTCGAGCTGGCCTTCCTGCTGGCCGAGATGCTCAACGAGGAGATGGCGGAGCGGCGCAAGGCCGCCTGACGCTCAAGCGTCGATGGGGCCCGCAACCTCGATCCGGGGGTTGCGGAACCCCATCGCGATCCACGCGCCGAGCAGCTTGGCATAGAAGGCGATCGTATGGGTTTTCAGGTTGGGGATATCGTCGGGCAGCCCCGATGCGTCAGCCAGATCGCCGGTCATCGTCCGCATCTGGGGCTTGGGCCGGTCGCGCTCCGGCCACAGGTGCAGGTAGATGCTCAGCCAATGACCACCCTTCACCTCGAGGAACAGCGGCGTGTTGCAGCAAGCCGCGACCACGCGGCGCGTACCGGCATCCGGCTTCAACTTAAACTCACGAAGCTGCTCGCTACCGGCAAGGAAGCGTACGCGATCCTTGCGATATTCGGCAGCCGGAGTTGCGCCATGATCGGTGAGAATGCCGCGCGCGCCGGGCAGCGCCGCGAACCGGGCAGCCGCGGCACGGCAACTGTCGCACAGGCATTCCGTTACCAGGATCGGCGCACCTGATACCTCGATGCGCGCAGCCCCGCATGCACACCCGATCGTCATTCTGTCACTCACGTCACCTCCTCCATTTTCAGATAGCGCATCACCCAGTTGGTCTCCCATGTCGCGCCGCCATCGACCGAGAACGCCTGCTCCCATCGCGCCTCATCCCGGCTCACCGATGCGAACTGTCCGCGTACCAGCACTGGCCGGCCTTCGAATGTCTCGCGCGACAGGAACGTGCCGACACCCTTGGAGAACCGCCCGTAGAGTGGCGGGTCGATCTTGCTGAGATCGCCTGCCGACAGATACCAGTCCACCCAGCGACGGCCCGGTTCGTCAAACGCACGTAACCCCATGCCGTAGCTGGTGCGCCCGCCGCGATATGAAATGCTCTCGTTGAGATTGACCAGCCCGCCGAACAATTGCTGGCAATGTGTGCGGCCGCCGAACGTCTCCCAGTCGTTGCTCCCCGCGAGCCGCTTGCGCAACCGCCGGTGCTCGACGCGCCAGTTGCCGAGGAAATAGTCGAAATCTCCCCGAGATGCCGTGCCCTCGGGCAGCGGCGCCTCCTGCGCCGATGCGCTGCTGGCGCGCAGGCCCGCAAGCACCAGCGCTGCGCTCTGAATCGCCATGCGCCGGTCCATTATGCCACCCGCGTGAAATCGGAGGTCCAGTTGATCTCCCATGTGGCGCCACCATCGGCTGAGAAAGCCTGCTCCCAACGCGCAGTCGTGCCGGTAATCCGCGACCAGATGACGCGTGCCTTGACCGGCCGCCCCTCATGCTCGTCATCGGACAGATAGGTCCCGACCCCATCGACGAACCGCCCGCGCAGTGGTTCGCCGATCCGGCCGGGCGCGCGGCCGTCGAGCCACCAGCTCAGCCATTCGCGTGTCGCCGGATCCCAGGCGCGAAACCCGAGGCCGCGGAACGTGCCGGACGGGGCTTCCATCAGATTATCCCCGGCATTGCCGTTGCCGCCCAGGGTCGGCCAGTTGACGAAGGTACCGCCAAACACGTCCCAGTCCTGGCTCCCTGCCAGGCGCTTGCGCAGTTTGCGGTGGCGCACCGTCCAGCGCCCTGCAAGGAACGACCAGTCATCGGGCGCCCGGTCCGCGTCGCTTCGCAGCGGCAGTTCGCTCGGCATCCTCGCCGTACGGGTGAAGAAATTCTCCCAGTTCATCTCCCAACTCGCGCCGCGATCGGGTGAGAAGCTCTGCTGCCAGTGTGGCCGCGGACCGCGGATTCCGTGCCACCGGAATTGCACGTCGATCGGCCGTCCTTCGAAGGTATCGGTTCCCGTAAACAGACCCGTGTCGCCATCGAAACGTCCTGTCACCGGCGGATCGATCCGTGTCGGGTTGCGGCCGTCGAGCCACCAGATCGACCAGCGATCGGTCGCCGGGTCATAGGCTCGGATCCCCATCGCTCGATAATCGCCGCCGGGCAGATGAAGCAAATTGTCGTCGATCGTACCCAGCCCGCCCAGCGTCATCCAGACGGCGCTGGTGCCCGCGAACCGGTCCCACCGGTTGTCGTGCGCCAGCCGGCGCCGCAACCGACGATGATCGACCTGCCAATTCCCCTCCACCCAAGTCCAGTCGCGCCGGCGATCGTCTGTGCCGGCGATCGCGCGCCCGGCTGTCAGCATCAAACCCGATCCACCCAACCCCGCGAGCATATCGCGCCGATGGAAACGATCTGGCACCCGCATACAGCATCCCTCGCGAAACCTGCGATCACTCTGGGCAGCTTTCGCTTCGCACGGGACTCGAAAGATATAGACTTACCCTCAATCAGACTTAGGGTATCTATTCGAACCAGGTACCCTGACATTCAGCTGGATTTGTGGTGACGACCGGCCTTCCATCTCTGATCGCGATCCGCGCTTTCGAGGCGGCTGCCCGACTCGGCGGTTTTGCACCGGCCGCGCGCGAGCTTCAGACTACCGCTGCGGCAGTCAGCTACCATGTCCGCCAACTCGAGACCCAGTTAGGCATCGACCTGTTCCATCGCCGCGCGCAACGCGTTGAACTCACCCCGGCCGGTGAGGCACTTGCCGCCGATGCTCTATCCGCCTTCACTACGTTGCGTGCGGGTTTCGTGCGCGCGATGGAGGCCGACCAGACCCGGCTCCATGTTACCGCCCTGCCCTCGCTTGGCACTGCCTGGCTAGCCCCTCGCCTCGGCCGCTTCCGTGCGCTCCATCCTGGATTGCGGGTCGAGCTGGACCTGTCTCCGGACGCTCGGGACCTGGCAGGCGGCGGCTATGATATGGCGATCCGCAACGGGCACGGCAGCTGGCCGGGCCTACGCGCGATCCCGCTCTTCCCCAGCGTGTTCACGCCGCTCTGCGCGCCGGCACTGGTTGAGGCCGTTCGCGATCTCGGCGATGCTGGCAGTCCGCTTCGAGTGCCGCTACTCGGCCGGCCGGACTGGTGGGAGATCTGGTACCGCGATACCGGTCATGCCAGCGGCCCGGCGCCCGATCGCTTCGGGACGACCTTTTCGGCGGAATATCTCGATATCGCAGCGGCGATCGCCGGCCACGGCGTCGCGATCGGCTCCCCGATCCTGTTCGCTGCGGACATCGCAGCCGGCCGGCTCGTCCGGATCCATCCTCACGCCGCGACCGACGGTCGGGCCTTCTGGCTCGTCTATCCGGCAGCGCGCCAGCTCAGCGCGAAGATCATCGCGTTCCGTGACTGGATTACCGAGGAGGTCTCAACCCCCACCGGCTAGGACTCGTCCCGTTCAGGCGGTTGCCAGTGCGACCTCGTACTCTGCAGTCGTTTTCGCGGTGACCTCCTCCTCGGTCACTCCCGGAGCGAGTTCGATCAGGCGGAAGGGTGAATCGTGATCTGCTCGCTGGAACACCGCCAGATCGGTGATGATCATATCGACGACGTTCTTGCCGGTCAGCGGCAGCGTGCACTGCGGAATGAACTTCGGGTCGCCGTTCTTGCTCGTGTGCTCCATGAC
>CAYOXO010000234.1:0-4852 GCA_964407945.1 uncultured Stakelama sp. | reverse complement strand
CTCCGATATCGGCCATGCCGAACGCGCGCGCGTAGTGGATGCGTCCCGCGCGTGCCTTGACCACGACGCCGTGGAAATTGTTGGCGCGAACGAACGCTTCGACCTGCGGGTCGTCCTTCCCGGTCGAAGCAAGCGCCCATGCTGGACGCAATGCAATGCCACTACACAGGCAACTGGCCAGCATGGTGCGGCGGTCGAACATGACGCTCCCCTCGAAATCACACGGAAGCGTTCGTTTCGCCTGAGAAACATGAACCGGGAATGACGGCTACTCGCAGAAAGATACCGGCAATCTTCTACCGTCACCCTGGCCTTGTGCCGGGATCCACTTGGCCTCCCTGACTGACCGCAAGCCTCATTCCCAGCCTTGGTCTCCCGGTGCCCTCGGGGTGACGAGGCCAGGCGAGAAGCCGGACACCTATCGGTCCTAAACCTCGACCGCCGCCGTCAAACCCAGCGCTCCGGCCAGCGCACGGTGGCGTTTCTCCACCGCTTCACCGTAGAGCGCGGCATCGTCGCTATCGAGCGTGAGTACCAGTTCTTCCCCAGGCATGCCCAGCGACGAGCGACGCAAAGGCCCGGCGACACCGCCGCTCAGCCGCTGGCCCAGTCGCATCGCGAGGCCCCAGAGTTTGGCGTGCTCCAGATCGTCCAGGCTGGCGAGCTGGCCGATCGGCGGCGGCGATTCGAACCCGCCGCCCAATGAGGTGAACAGCGCCTGCGCCAGCAGCGCGCGGCCGCGCGCATCGATCCCGACCCAATTTCCATGCAATGCGATCTCAAGCCCGCGCTCGGCGCGAAACTCGGGGTTGGCGCGCCAGCCCACATCGGCGAGCAGGCACGCCGCGTGCCGCAAGCGCGCGAGATCGGCGTCGTCGTCGAACAATGGTGCAATCCATGCGTCGAGCAGATCGCCATGCTCGGGAAAGCGGCCCGACCGTTGCGCTTCGTCGCGCGCGGCGGCGATCAGCGGATCCTCGCGGCGCTGCTCGGTCGTTAGGTCGCCATAGAGCAACCCTTCACGAAGCCCGAACGCCGACGCGACCGTCCCGCGGCTGCCCAGATGCTTGATCAGCACGCCCAGCAGTGCCGCGGCGTCTTCCATTGTCGCGATACGCCCCGACGACAGGTTGGGCACGGCGCGAATCTTGCCCTTGCCCAGTTGCTGGATCGTGCGCTGCAGCCGCGTCACCGTCGCTGCGGGCATCGGATATTCGTGGATCACCGGCAGCGGATAGCCCGTCAGATGCATGTCGAGCCGCGCCAGTGCACGCCACGATCCGCCGACCAGGTAAAAAGGAAGTCCGGCACCACGCCCGCTCCATCCCGCCTGCTTCAACAGATCCGCGACCGTGCGATCGAGCGTCCCCTTCCCCTTTTCGCGGATCGCGCCGATGCGCAGCACACCGAGCGGGAAGGACACGCGGTCGGTCACAGTGCCCGCAACCACGCGCACCAGTTCCAGCGAACCGCCGCCCAGATCGCCGACAATGCCGTCGGCCTCGGGAATGCCCGAGAGCACGCCATAGCCGGCCGCCAGCGCCTCGGCTTCGCCCGACAGCAACTCGACCTCAAGTCCGAGCGACCGTGCGATCGCAATCAGCTGGCCGCCGTTCGTGGCCTCGCGCACCGCAGCGGTCGCGACGGTACGGATCGAATCCGCCTCCATCTCGCGCGCCAGGCTTGCGAAGCGCGCGAGCGCCGTGGTCGCGACGGTCAGCGCCGCTTCATCGATTGCCCCCGTCGCGGTCAAGGACCGCCCGAGCCCGGCCATCACCTTCTCGTTGAACAGGGTCGCGGGCAGCCGCGCGGCGCCATCATAGACGACCAAGCGGATCGAGTTGGAACCGATATCGATAATCGCGGTGCGCTGAGCGGATGGCACCGGCTCGGCGCGGGGCTTGCGGAACAGAAGCGTGGTCACGCTCACCCGCTACGCTCCGCGCGCCACCGGCGCAACGAAAGCTTGGGCACCGCCTCACTGGTTTCGAGTGCCGCGCCCCGACCGGACAGCGACGGATTGGTCATGAAATAGCGATGCAGGTTGAACGGCTTGGGGCCCGGATTCTCGCGTACATAGCGGCCATCGCTTTCCAGCTCCCAACTCTGCTCGGTATCGATCAGATTGGCGACCATCACCTGGTCGAGCACCTGATCGTGCACCGTCGGATTCTGCAACGGAAGCATGAACTCCACACGCCGGTCGAAGTTGCGCGGCATCCAGTCGGCCGAGGAAATGAACAGCTTCGCCCCGTCATTGGGCAGCGCCTTGCCATTGCCGAACGCCCAGATGCGGCTGTGCTCCAGGAAGCGTCCGACCACCGACTTGACCGTGATGTTCTCCGACATGCCCGCAATGCCGGGCCGCAGACAGCAGATGCCGCGGATGACCAGATCGACCTCGACCCCGGCATTGCTCGCCTCGTACAGCTTCTCGATCATCGACGGATCGACGAGGCTGTTCATCTTGGCCCACACCGCCGCCGGTTTGCCCGCCAGCGCGTTCTCGATCTCGCCGTCGACCAGCTCCATCAGCCGGTCGCGCAGATGCCGCGGCGACACCGTGAGCAGCTCCAGATCCTCGGGCTCGACATAGCCGGTGACGTAGTTGAAGATCTTCGCCGCATCGCGTCCGATGCGCGGATCGGCGGTGAAGAAACTCAAGTCGGTATAGATGCGCGCGGTCACCGGGTGATAATTGCCCGTGCCGAAATGGCAGTAGGTGCGGAACTCGTCGCCCTCGCGCCGCACCACCATCGAAACCTTGGCGTGCGTCTTCCAGGTGGTGAAGCCATAGATCACCTGAACGCCCGCACGCTCCAGTGCCGACGCCCAGAGCAGGTTCTGCTCCTCGTCGAACCGCGCCTTGAGCTCGACCACCGCGGTGACCGACTTGCCCGCTTCGGCCGCGGCGATCAGCGCCTGGATCACCGCCGATTGCTTGCCCGCGCGGTACAGCGTCTGCTTGATCGCGACCACGTCGGGATCGCTCGCCGCTTGCTTCAGGAAAGCGAGCACCACGTCGAACGTCTCGTACGGGTGGTGGACGACGATGTCCTTGGCCTTGATCGCCGCGAAGCAATCGCCGCCGAACTCGCGGATGCGCTCCGGGAAACGGGGTGCATAGGGCGAGAATTTGAGGTCCGGCCGGTCCTCATCGACGATCATCGACAGGTCGCCGACGCCCAGGAAACCGCCGGTCTCGGTCAGCAGCGCTTCGCTGCCACCCAGTTCTTCGAGAAGTACCGCTTCGAGCGCGGGATAGATGCCCTCCTCCATCTCGAGGCGGATGACGCGCCCGCGCCGCCGCCGCTTGATCGCGGTACGGAAGTAGAGGACCAGGTCCTCGGCTTCTTCCTCCAGCTCGATATCGCTGTCACGCAGCACCCGGAACGTCGCTGACTTCTTGACGTCATATCCCGGAAAAAGGATCGAAGAGAAGCGCTTGAGTAGCGTTTCTACCGGAACATATGAAGCTTGCTCGCCCGGCATACGGACAAAGCGCGGGCTCGCCGGAGGGAGCAGCACCAACTCGCGGATCGGCTCGCCATCGCTTTGGCGGACGAGGTCGAAGATCACGCTCAGCCCCTTGTTGGGGATGAACGGGAACGGGTGCGCGGGGTCGAGCGCCTGCGGGGTAAGGATCGGGAAGATCTGCTGCCGGAAATGGTTCTCGATCCAGTCGGCGACCTCGCCGACGATCGCGTCGGCATCGAGCATCTCGATCCCGCGCCCGCTCAGGTCACGGCGGATGCCGTTCCACACCGCCTGCTGGCTATCGACCAGATCGCCCGCCTGATCGACGATCGCAGCGAGCTGCTGCGCCGGGGTAAGGCCATCCTGCGAATGCGCCTCCACTTCCTGCATCTGCTGGCCCTTGAGGCCGGCGACGCGGACCATGAAGAACTCGTCGAGGTTCGAGCCCGAGATCGACAGGAAGCGCAGCCGTTCGAGCAACGGGTGGGCGGTGTTGGTCGCCTCCTCCATCACGCGCCGGTTGAACGCCAGCCAGCTCAGCTCGCGGTTGAAGTAGCGCGCGCCCTGGTCGATCCGGGCGTCGTCGTCGGGCTTCAGTTGCGCGCGGCTGGACATGCTTCCTCGTTCAGGGTTGCGCGCCCGGCTCCCTGAGAAGTCCGGACGCGGTCAATGTGGCCTTCGCCGCCGGGATCGACAAGCGCCGGTTGCGGCGGCGGCTGGCATCCTCTTCCAGCGCCTCCGCAGTGCGCAGGATCGTCAGGTAGTCCCGCTCGATCCGCCGCATCACCCAGGCCACTACATCGGGATTTGCGACAATCTCGTGACGGTCGAGCAATTGTTGCAGGATCTCCGCCGCCAGAACGTCGCCGGGCTGCTCGATCCGCGCCACCGCGCTGGCGTTCAGGCGCGATCGCAGGTCGGGCAGTTTCACCTGCCACACCGGCGGTGCGTCATCCGCCACCAGGAACAGCGGCCGATGTGCCGCCTGCGCTTCGTTCCAGGCATGGAAGAGCGTCGTTTCGGGCTGCCGGTCGGCCTCGTCGATCATCGTTCCGCCGCTGCGCACCGCCATCGTCCGCGCGAGCAGGCTGCGGCCGGACTTGCGCGGTCCGGTGATGATCGCCGCCATCACTGGCCAGGTCGCCCAATGCTCCAGGATATGGACCGCCTTGGAATTGCCTTCACCGATCAGGAACTTGTCCTCACGCGCGCCGGCGGGCCGGTCGAGCGGCAGGGAAAACTGGCTCATCCGTCGGTGCTGTTCCCGACAGCCGCGGGGGGTGTCGCGGGTGCCGGCGCCGGGGCGCCCCGGCGGATGCGGAGCACGCCGGCCCCTTCCTCGACTTGCCATCCGCGCGCGCGAAGCGCAGCGGTC
>CAYOXO010000233.1:0-4854 GCA_964407945.1 uncultured Stakelama sp. | reverse complement strand
GTGTCGATCGACCGTGCGATATCAGTCATTCCTCACCCCTTCGGTTCCGCGGCCATCCGCCGCTGTGCTGTTGTCAGAGATCGCGAGTTGCTCGCCGGCTGCGCGCAGTTGCAGGCCAAGCCGGTCCATCAGCGCGATCGCAGCGTCGGCGGCGGGCGGCGTCAGGAAGGCAGGCGCAGGGCGCAGGCTCGGCGGGGCGACGCGCTTCGGCATCCGCCCGCGATTTTCGCGATACCGGATCATGCGTACTGCCCCTGCAAATAGAAGGGCAGCGGGCGCTCGGCCTCGTCCTCGACGGACCCGATCGAGGCAGCTTGGGTGCCGCACCGCTTCGCCGCGAGACGCGCTTCCGCGGCCTTCCACTGTTCAGCTTTGATGCGCTGGCGGGCGGTCGCCATATCGACACCCTCGCGCATGGCGAACAGGAACAGCTCGCGCGCTTCACGAAGCTCCTGGGCGCGATCAACGCGGGCCATCACGCGTACCTCGTCCCGGTGCGCGCGATCGCCGCTTCCATCGCCTCACAGCCTCGGCGAGCCATTCGTTCGAACGCGACCTGCGAAGCGATGCTGGGCGTGTACTCGCGGATGCGCTTCTCGACGTAGCTGCGCTTGAGGCCCAGCTCCGCGCAGATCATGGCGACTGAAACGCCCGCCTCATGACGATCCATGATCGCCTGTTCGCGTTCGGTCAGACCATGCCCTTCGACCCCGGCGCCCATCAGTTGCGCTCCAGATAATCGCGGGCTTCCGCCACGAGCTGGCCGAACCGGCGGGTCGCCACCTCGCATCCACGCTGGCGTGCGCGCCGGTGCGTCGAAAGGATCGCATGCCGGAGCGTTTCGGGCAGTGCCCGCCAGTGGCTCAGACACATCAGATGCCCGCGGCTCACCTCAAGCTGACAGCCCGGCGCCGCGCACGAACCCGTGCCTGCGCCGAATCGCCTCGTTCCGCCGAGGCGCACGCGCTCGCCGCCGTCCAGTGCGTCGAGGGTCTCGCCCCGGCGCGCCAGTTCGGCGCGCAGATCGCTAGTCGGAACACCGACCAGACTGACCACACCTGCCAGCTCGATCCCGCCGCGCTGCCAATGGTGGCGCACGATATGGCCGCCGCGCTCCAGCTTCTTGATGCGGTAATTGATGCACGAGACGCTCACGCCGAAGTAGCGCGCCGCCTCGGCTTGCGTCGGGGCGAACCCCGCACGCGTGATGCGATCCCGATAGTGGGCGAGCAGCGTGGCTTCGGCGGGGGTCATGCGTTCGCTCCCCGGCGCGCGATTTCACGCCGTGCCCGCCGCCGCCAGAATGAAACCGCCTCTGCAGCGTCGGTCACTGTGCGCTCAGCGACGCCGTCGAACTCGACCTTGATCAGCCAACCATCGCGCTCGACGCGGGCACCGGCGATCGCCGTCGATTCGAGGATGTCCTCAGGATTGCGGCGGATCGCGACGAGCGCGTCTGCCAGCCCGAGCATTTCGCGGAGCGCCCATGCGCGCTCGATCTTCGCCAGCGCGTTCACGGCATCACCAGCAGGCAGAACGCGCCCCAGCCGATCACGTTGAGTGAGACGAGCGCGCCCTCGATCAGCCAATCTGCGGCGGTCATCCTAGAACGCGTAGCCTTGACGGGCTGCATCATCTGATTTCTCCCTTGGAGAGGCGGAAGGATCGGGCGGTTCATTTCGCCCCCCGCAGGCCGAGCACTTCGGCTTGTTCGAGCCGGGCCTCAGCTTTGCGCTGCCACGCGCTGATCAGGTTCAGGCCACCGGCCGTGCAGGTCGCCTTCACGCGGGCGAGCTTCATTTCGTAGGTGCCGTTGGCGAACCGGATGACGCCGCCGGCCTCGGTCACCGCTCCTTCGATCGCCTTGGAGGGCTTGCCGTGCCAACTGCTGACGACCGCAAGGATAAGTTGCAGATCGCCGTCGCACTCGGTGATCAGCGCCGCCGATGGGTCCGAATAGGGCGCTACCGCGGGATAGTCGCAGGGCAGCTTCCATCGTGTGAGGTAGTCCGCGAAGCGCATCTGGTGCTTCGCGTTCAGATGGACTTGTAGATTGATCAGTTTCTCGCCGCACTCCAGACAGACCATGTGGTCCGGCTTGACCGACGCGCGGATCGCGACCGCAGGCACGGGAGACTCTGGAGCCGCTTCCGGCTTCGCCTGGACGAGCTGATATCCCGCGGGCAACAGGTCGCGCAGCTCGTGCAGCGCGCCCTTCTTCTCGGTCAGCGACATGCGGCTGAATGCGCCGAGGAACGCCGAAAGGTTCTTGGCAGCGGGGTCGCTGGCGACCCGATTCGCCCCGCGCATCCGCGCTTGGGCATCACTCACCGACTTGGCCGGTAGGGCGGCGGTGAGCTGATCGACGATGCGATCCTGCTCAGCTTCGTCCAGCTTCGCGAGCGCGCGAAGCTGAGAGGCGTTCGAGAGGATCGGATGGCGCTGCTCGCGCAGGCGCTGAACTGTCGAGGTCTGCAGGCGCCGCGCGAGTAGCAAATCGTACTCGATAGCGCGGCGGCTCAGGCCAAGCTGCTCGGCAACTTCGGCCGACCAGCCATATACAAGCGCAAAGGTTGCGTTTGTATCGGCGGCTTCCTCGCGGAGTCTGTTCTGCCACCGAACTTGGACGCTCGCCGACCGTCCATCCTTGGAGGGGTCGATGCCGCGCATCCTCTTGTAACAAGCCACCGCCTCAGCGACGGCTTGTGCGCGATCGAAGGGCAGCGGGTTGCTACGGTGAATGAGGTCAGCGATTTCGCGCAGCCGTGCGGCATCGGGATTCCACGCATGGACGCGAACCTTCAGATGCTCGATTTCGGCGAGGCCCGCGGCCGTCCAGCGGTGCCCACCCGCGCCGTGCACTTCCCACCGGTCGCTATCGGGATTGCGGCTGATATCGACGGGATCGCGCTGGCCCTCCCGGCTCATTAGCTGGCCAAGGGCTTCCGCCCATACTGGATCGACCGGCCGGAGGCGTGGCCCGAGATCGACCAATGCGCGCTCTACAGATAGGATCGAATCGACTTCGGCCAGCTCGCCCAACTCGACGGCGAGGACGTCGCGAACAGCAGCGGACGCCATGTCTAGCGCGCCCCCGCATTTAGACCGTGCGCGTTGGAAACGGCTTCGCTATCGTCCAAGTTTATGGACTTGGCCTGTTTCTTGAGAACCTCCTCAACCGCGTCGCGCACGCGACGGCTCGTGCGCCCACGGAACAGGTCACTGACGCCGGTTTCGGGGAGGCCGTGGGCCTCAATAAAGCGCGCCACCGTTCCGAACTGCTTTCGGATTGCGGCTTTGACGTCCTCCGGGTGCGTTTGGTCCAGAAGCATGGGGCATCGATCCAACTTGTTGTCCCTAGATTTTGGACCATGCCCCAGAGTTATTGACCCATCAACCCATTTTTTTGGACTCGCCTGATGACGCCGCCTGAACGGCTACAGGAGGAAAGGCAGCGGCTGGGCCAGTCTCAGCGGGCCTTCGCGCAGCTCGTGGGTGTGAGCAAAAATACTCAGCTCGCCTACGAAACCGGCAGTTCGCCGATCACGCTCGATTATTTGGAGAAAGCGGCCGTACATGGGATCAACCTGGGCTATGTTGCCCTTGGGATCAGGGAAGCGGCTGCGCCTACGCATATCGTGTCGAGGCGCCAGCCTCAAAAAGATGATGAAGTAGAAGTCGCGCAGATCGACCTACGCTTCGGGCTGGGCGGAACCTTTATGGATGAGTCGGTCGTGCCAGCGATGCGGACGTTTTCGCGCGCGTGGCTTCGGCAAATATCGGACAGTCCGCCTGAGCAGCTCTATTGGGCGCCCTGTCAGGGCAATTCGATGGAACCGAACATCGGGCACGGCGACATTGTTCTGATTGACCGCCAGCAGGTTACCCCCGGCTTTGGCGATCTATACTGGGCGATCGCCTTCGGGCAGCTTGGGATGGTTAAGCGGCTTCGCCCCATGCCCGACGGAACAGTGAAAATCCTTTCTGACAATCCATCTGTGCATCCCGAGTTGGCGGCCGACGGAGAGGTCCATATTTTCGGGCGCGTCGTGGCAGTGGTGAAGCGGGTCTAGGAGCAGGAATGCGCAAGCTTGGAAGCATCGGTTGGGGCTATGCCGCTACAGCCCTTGTTCTACTTCTGCTCGGCGGCCTTGTGGGCGCCGGATATCATGCGTCGGGTGCACCTTTGAGGCACGATCTGGAACTGTGCGATAATGCTATCAGGGAAACCTTGATCGCGCCGACGACGTACAAGCGGGTAGCTGCGCCCGATCTCTACCACGCCGAGCGCCGCAACTATCGGATCGAGTTCGACGCGGACAACGGCTTAGGCGTCCCCATCAGAGGCAAAGGGTTTTGCGCGCTCAGCGCTGATCGAACTAGCGCATCATGGGTAGCTATGCCCTAGTGCCGCAGCGGTTCGCCCTAGGCGAAGGCAGATTTGTTCCATAATTGTTCCGCCCGACTCGTGGTTACGAACGGAGGAACTATGTTGACGACTGCCCGGCACGCGCAGGTGCGAATGAAACTGCTCCAGCTCGCGGACGATCGTGGTGATAGCCTTGCGGCGCTCTCGCGCCGCCTCGGTCGCAATACCGCCTATCTCCACCAGTTCGTGACGCGCGGCACGCCAGTGAAGCTCGACGAGGACGATCGCCTGACGCTCGCCCAGCACTTCGGGATCGACGAGCGCGAGCTGGGCGCGCGCGAGCCATGGGCGCCAGCCGGATGAACGATGCTGAGGACAACTGGCGCGATCACACATTCGCGGAGATGTCCGGCTATCCGGTCGAGATCACGTTGAGCTGCGGATGCACAAAGGTCAGTATGGGGCCGCCCGCCTATTTCATGTCC
>CAYOXO010000232.1:0-4866 GCA_964407945.1 uncultured Stakelama sp. | reverse complement strand
CAGAACACCACCGGCTGGACTTCCTTGAAGCCCGGCAGCGGCTCGGCGGCGGGCTTCTTCGCGTCGGTCAGCGTATCGCCGACACGGGCCTGCGCCACTTCCTTGATCTGCGCGGTGATGAAGCCGATCTCGCCCGGCCCCAGGTCAGGCAGATTCTCGATCTTCGGCCGGAACGCACCGACGCGGTCGACCAGATGAGTCGTCCCCGCCGCCATGAACTTGACCTGCTGGCCCTTCTTGATCGTGCCGTCGATCACGCGGATCAGGATCACGACACCCAGATACGGGTCGTACCAGCTATCCACCAGCATCGCCTTGAGCGGGGCGTTGGCGTCGCCCTTTGGCGCCGGAATCCGCTCGACCACGGCGTTCAGGATCTCCTCGATCCCGATGCCCGACTTGGCCGATGCCAGCACCGCGTTCGACGCGTCGATGCCGATCACTTCCTCGATCTCGTTCCGCACCTTCTCGGGTTCGGCCGACGGCAGGTCGATCTTGTTGATGACGGGCACGATCTCATGGTCGTGCTCGATAGACTGATAGACGTTGGCCAGCGTCTGCGCCTCGACGCCCTGCGCTGCGTCCACGACCAGCAGCGCGCCCTCGCATGCGGCGAGTGACCGACTCACTTCATAGGCGAAGTCGACGTGGCCCGGCGTGTCCATCAGGTTGAGGACATAGTCGTTGCCGTCCGGCCCCTTCCAGTCGAGGCGCACGGTCTGCGCCTTGATGGTGATGCCGCGCTCCTTCTCGATATCCATATTGTCGAGCACCTGAGCGGACATCTCGCGCTCGGCGAGACCGCCGGTACGCTGGATGAGGCGATCGGCCAGCGTCGACTTGCCATGGTCGATGTGCGCGATGATCGAAAAGTTGCGGATACGGGAAAGGTCGGTTGCCATGATTCCGCGCGCCTAGCAGGGGTAGCGGGACTTGCGAAGAGGCTTGGTAGCCGTCAGCCTGCAACAATGCGCAACCTGCTCCTCATTCTCGCCTGTCTCGTCGCCAGTCCTGCACTGGCCCAGGACCCGCCGATCTACGTCACACGGCATTATGACACCCCCGCCGGCGAGCGCGATCCCGACCTGCTTGCACAAGGCAAGGCGCGTGCGCAGGCGCTCGCCAGATGGTTCAAGGGCAAGAAGCTCAAGGCGATCTATGTCAGCGACTTCAAGCGCACCCGCCAGACTGCGGCGCCGCTCGCCACCGAACGCGGGATCGTGCCGGAGGTCTATGATCCGCGCGACACGCCCGCAATCGTCGCGAGGGCAAAGGCCGCCAGGGCGCCGATCCTCATCGTCGGGCACAGCAACACCGTTCCCGACATCGTCCAGCAGCTCGGCGGCGAACGCCCCGCGGATCTGCAGCATGAAGACTTCGGCGATGTCTGGACGGTGCGTGCCGGAACATCGCTGCGCGAGCGGGTCGACCCCTGAAACAATTTTTCGCATGACGTCCCCCCCGCGGCTTTGATAATGGCAGCGGCACAGGGGGAGGCGTCAGCCTCCAGTGTAAACAGATGTTCCATTGCCCGGCTGGGGTCCGCCCCGACCGAGCAATCTGCAATGCCGCGGGTGCGAATGCCCCGCAAAGGAGGACCAGTTGATGCGAATCGTTCGGAGTCTCGTCGCCACCACCGCGCTCGCGCTTTGCCTTGCCCCGCCCGCACAGGCGCAGCGGCTCGCCAAGCAGAGCGGCGGCCAGAAGCTGCAGGAACAGACGATGCAGGATGTGCCGCGCTGCACGCGCAAGCTCGGCACCATCTCGGTCGTCGATGGCGACGATCCCCGTCCGTGGACGCAATATTCGCTGGCCCCGCCACAGAAGCTGATGAAGGTTCTGATCCAGCGCTCGGGCTGCTTCAACCTCGTCGATCGCGGCTCGGGCCTGCAGGCGGCCGAGCGTGAACGCGCCATCGGCGGCAATCTCGGTCACCAGCGCGGCGCCAATGTCGGCCAGGGCCAGATCAAGGCCGCCGACTATGTCATGGTCGCCGAGATTCAGGGCGCCAACAGCAATGTCAGCGGCAGCGGCGCCGGCGGCCTGATCGGCGGTCTGATCGGCGGCCGTCTGGGCGGGCTCGCCGCCGGCATCAGCAGCAAGAAGATGGAAGCCAACACCGTCCTCTCGGTCACCAACGTCCGTACGACGGAAACCATCGCGACGAGCGAAGGCTATGCAGCCAAGAACAGCCTCGCCTTTGGCGGCGGCGCGGGCGCCGGTTTCCTCGGCGGCGGCGTGGGTGCCGTCGGCGGCGGCTATGACAACACCGATATCGGCCGTATCGTCACCCTGTCGTTCATCCAGGCCTATACCAAGCTGGTGACCGAGCTCGGTCTGGTCCGCCCCGGCGACACCGGCACCGCGCAGGCGACCCCGGCCAAGACCTTCACCGCACAGCGCCCGGTCGCGATGCGCGCCTCGGCAGCTGCGGGCGGCAAGATCATCCGCAACCTCCCGGCCGGCGCGATCGTCTATCCGACCGGCAACAAGAACGGTCTGTGGTGGGAAGTCGCCGACGAAAATGACAATGTCGGCTGGGTGCTCAACACCGGGCTTGCGCCCTCGCAATAAGCGGCTTCGGTCGCGTTTCGCAAAGGGCCCGTTCCACGCCGTGGAGCGGGCCTTTTTGCTTGTCCGGGCTGGCCGGATCGCACAGTCTCCCGCCGCTTATCCGGAGAGACCGATGCGCCGCCTGATTCTCACCGCAACCTTGCTCGCCACCGCCGCCCTGCCCGCCACCGCACGCGACCTGCTGCTGGTCGGCAACAAGGGTGAGGACAGTTTCGGCATCTATGACCTGGCCGACGGCAAACAGCTCGCCAAGCTGCCGACCGGCAACCAGCCGCACGAGATCGCGGTGATGGGCGACGGCACGCAGGCCGCCGTGGTCAATTATGGCGGCAGCACCATCGACATCATCGACCTCGACCCGCTGGGCAAGGTCGCGTCGATCGAACTTTCGCCCAACAAGCGCCCGCACGGCCTGCTCTGGATGCCCAAGAGCGAGCGGCTGATCGCTACCACCGAAGTCAGCGGCTCGGTTGCGATCGTCGAACCCGACGGCAAGATCACCTCCATCGCCACCGGCCAACAGGGTTCGCACATGGTCGCGCTACAGGGCGAGGAACGCGCCTTCGTCGCCAATATCGGGTCGGGCACGGTCAGCGTGCTCGATCTCGAGGCCAACACCAAGCTGCGCGATCTTACAATCGGCGGCAAACCCGAAGGGATCGCGGTCGCGAGCGGCAAGGTCTTCGTCGGCGACCTCACCGCGCCCCGCCTCAGCGTGTTCGACGCCGCAACCTTCGAGAAACTCGGCGAACTCGCGATCGACGGCAACGCGATCCGCGTCATCGCCAGCCCCGATGGCAAGACCGTCGCCACCAGCAACGTGGACAAGGGCACCGTGACCCTTGTCGATGCCGCGTCGCACGCGGTGCTCCGCAGCTTTCCCGTCTCCGGCGACTCCGCGGCAACTCAGGTCACGCTGATCTGGTCGTCGGACGGCAAGCGCCTCTATGCTGCCGAAACCATGCGCAACCAGATCGCCGAGATCGACGCAGGGACCGGCAAGGTGCTGCGCCGAATCGATGTCGGCAAGAATGGCGATGGCCTCGCGGTGACGCGGGTACCCTAGCCCGCCGCCTCGACCGCGCGCAGAACGCTCTGCCACCGCGCCTCGCCATCGCCGCTCACCAGCGCCCAGCGCACCCCACGCCGCTCCAGTTCGGCTTTCGACAGGTCGAAAAAGCGCTGCCGCTCCTCCGGCTCGCCAAACATCCGCGTCCCGTCCGCGACCCAGGGCAGGTCGATATCGAACAGCAGATAGAGGTCCGCCGTCCCCTCCCATTTGTCGAACCACGGATCGCGCGTGCCGAACAGCATGTCGGCCCATACTGCGGTCATCAGAGGATCGGTGTCGAGGATCAGCGGCGTCAGCCCCGCCGCCAGCATGGTCCGCACGCCGGCATCGTGCGTCCGTGCGATCTCGACCAGGTCGCGCATCGTGAAGTCGATCCCGCGCGTCTCGGCATATTCGCGACCATATTCCTCCGCGACCTCGCCCCCAAGATGGGCTGCGAGCCGTGGCGCAAGTGTCGATTTTCCTGTGCTTTCGGGACCGTGGAGGCAGATGGTGCGTAGCGTCATGAAACCCCTTCTTCATTCCCGGCCCTACGCCTGGCCTGCGCACGATACCAGTCGATGAGTCCCCAGATCGAGAGACCGAGCAGGATCACATAGACCCCTGATGTCAGCCACAGCCCACGGACGGCGAACAACGGGATCGCGACGATATCGACGAGGATCCATAGAACCCAATTCTCCAGATAGCGGCGCGCGAGCAGGATCTGCGCAGCGACACTCGTCATCGCGACACCCGCATCCCACCAGGGCAGCGCCGCGTCGGTCATCCGATGCATCAGCCAGCCCCATCCCCCGGTCAGCGCCGCGCAGCCCGCCAGCCACGCAATGCGTGCCGGCCAGTCGAGCGTCAGCACCACCACCTCGCCCGCATCCGCCTTCGAGCGGGTCCAGTTCATCCAACCATAAAGGTTGAGCGCGACGTAGAAGAGCTGAAGCAGCATGTCGCTGTAGAGCTTGTTCTGGAAGAACAGCACACCGTAGAGCGAGACCGCCGCGAGCGCGAAGGGATAGTTCCAGATGCTCCGCCGCGCGACGAGCGCGATGTTGATGAGCAGCAACAGCGAAGCGGCGACCTCTAACGGGTTCATGGCCTTGACATGCAACAGTAAATCGCGCGCGTCGAGACCCGCTTGCCCTTGCCGCAATCCCCGCTAGGCTCGGTTCGTGGGTGCGGCACCAGCCCGCTCCCCCACCCGGCCACCCAGCGCCAGCATCCTA
>CAYOXO010000231.1:0-4871 GCA_964407945.1 uncultured Stakelama sp. | reverse complement strand
GAGGGACGAACGCCATCTGCCCATCGTCGCAGGTAGCGGTAGGCTTGAGAATGCCGGCGTCAGATCTCCACCCAGTAGCGGACGCTCCCTGGTCGTCTGAACGAACGGCAAGTTTTGGGACTGCCTGCTGGGCACCCGAACGGCTGCTATTAGGGCGCATTGCCGTCAGCGCGACGAGATGGAGATCGAACGTCTGCTGACGACCCATTGCGGACGTTAGCAACACGAAGAGATATTGCTAACGCGGCGTGCGCGGCCGCATATCTCGCCGAGACACACTCTAAGGTGGCGATCTATGAAAGAGGTCCGCTTCAACCCAGCAATCTCGGTGGCAATACGGGCGAAGGATCTGCCCGCGCTCCGAGAGTTGCTAAACGCAGAGCCTGAACAAGTCACCGCTTTCACGCCCTTCGCGGGGGGAACTTGGCTGCACTTTGCAGCGCACGAAGGAGATGAGGATGCTGTCAGGTACCTTCTCTCTCTTGGTATCGATGTAAACGTAGGAGATTCGCGAGAAGGGCGGGCGCCTCTGTGCGACGCTTGCTTAGGCAACCATCCGCACATTGTTCAGCGTCTACTCGCATCAGGTGCGTCAATCGACACTACCGAGCCGGTTCGAAACCCACTGTTTGCCGCGATTGTAGGACGGAGCTCCGAAAGCGCGGCACTATTGCTCGCTCATGGGTTGAATACAAAGGTTACCTATGACGGGCCACATATGACGCAAATGGATGCCGTTACGTTCGCACTAGAAAGAGGCGAGCAGGGTATCGCACGGGCCATCGCGGAAAAAGACAGCCCATTGGATATCGAAAATCGGCTTAGTGAAGCGAGGCGCATCGCAGTGCTCAACAACGTCCGCTAACCACCCAATAGTGGACACGCGGGCAGTTCCTGAACGGATGGCGGCTTTCGGGATCGTTGTTGGGCGGAACGAACGACCGCTATGCGGGCGCAAAGCTGAAGGCTGGCAATCGGTACTGAAACATGCGAGAGCAGATCTGCGGAACCAATCAGCTTCGACTTCGCGTCACTTCGCGTGCTCGATCTAGCCATCGCGATACCTGAGATGCCAACCTGTCGTTGAAGCGGCAAATCTCGGAAGGCTGCCCTTCTATAGGTTGGCGCTTTCCTTAGCAGCTATCGCCTCACAAAACAGTCCAGCGTCTGCGAGATTTCGGGGAGCACTTCGTCGAGCGGGCGATCGCTTGCCAGCGCGATCCAGAGCATCCCGTCGATCTGCGCGGAGATCGCAGCCGCGGTCTGACGCGCATTCATCCTGAGTGCGACCGAGCCGCTGCGGGAGATTGCGTCGATCCATCCAGCCAGGATCGCGAACTGCTCTTCCAATATGGGCTGGAGGATATCGTGCAGATCGCCGGGATTCATGGCTTCGGCGTGAAGATGCACGCGCGTGCGGGCGATCGTGGCGGCATCCGATCCGAAGCTGGCATCGAACCCCAGCAGCCGTTCCTTCAATTCGTCCCAGCTTGCTGGCGGCGCGTCCAACGGCGCCCGGCTGTAGCGCAGGCACTGGGTGATCAGGTCGCCCTTGTTCTTAAAGTGGACATAGAGCGCGCCGGCGCTCAACCCCGCCTCCTTCCAGATATCCGCGATCGAACTGCGCTCGACCCCCTTGCGCGCGATGCACGCCAGGGTCGCCTGGATGATGCGCTCGCGCTGGGCGTTCATATGTTCCGGATCGCGCTTGGGCATGACTCGCTCTCAAAAAGATCGATCATTCTCTATTTAAGCGCGCGCCCTCCATCAAGCTTGACAGGCGTCGCCTTCAATGAAAAACGAATGATTGTTTTTTATAAAGGCCAGTCAAGGTCTGATGGAGGGGAGAAACGGGATGGCAGTCAGGTGGCTGGGGCATTCATGCAGCGCGATCGGCCTGGTGCTGCCGTGCATGGCGATGGCGCAAACCCCACCGGACATCGCACCGCCGGTTGAAGAGCCCGATGTCGTCGTCACCGCGCAGAAGCGCGAAGAGCGCCTGCTGGATACTCCGCAATCGGTGACGGCCCTGTCGGCCGAAGACCTCGCCAGGCTCAACGCAACCCAGTTCCGCGATTTCGCGAACACGGTTCCGGCATTGTCGTTCACGTCGCAGGGCGCGGGTCAGACCCAGATCTCGCTGCGTGGTGTTACCACGGGCAACGATGTCGGCCCGACCGTCGGCATCTATGTCGATGACGTGCCCTATGGTTCGAGCAGCGCCTTCGCCAACGCGGCGTCGCTCGCACTCGATGTCGGGTTGTTCGATGTCGAGCGAGTCGAGGTGCTGCGCGGACCGCAGGGTACGCTCTATGGCGCCAGCACGATGGGCGGGCTGATCAAATATGTCAGCAAACGCCCGTCCCTCGCCCATTTCGAGGGGATGGCACAGGCAAGCCTGAGCGACACGCGCGGCGGGGGCATCGGCTATCATGCCGCCGCCGCGCTCAATATTCCGATCGCAACGGACAAAGCCGCGATCCGCGCTTCCGGCTTCTATGCCCGCGACGGCGGCTATATCGACAACCGCACGCTGGGGCAGGCCGACGTCAATCGCGCGCGCATCTATG
The DNA here is from genome assembly GCA_964407945.1 of uncultured Stakelama sp. Classification (GTDB taxonomy): domain Bacteria; phylum Pseudomonadota; class Alphaproteobacteria; order Sphingomonadales; family Sphingomonadaceae; genus Sphingomonas. Next base: position 2,301 of record CAYOXO010000231.1, on the reverse strand, counting down.
GGGGGCGGCTCGACCTGTTGCTTGCGCCGACCGAGGCGCTCTCGATCCGCCTCAGCGGCTATCTTCAGAACGTCGCTCGCGATGGCACCACCATGGCGGACTTCACGCTGAGCGGGCGCCCGATCGACGGCGCAATTGAGCAGCGGCGGCGCTATGCCGAGCCGTTCGATCAGCAGTTCCGGCTGATCGCCGCCACCATCGCCTATGATTTCGGCGGCGCGTCGCTGACTTCGATTTCGAGCTATCAGACCGCGCGCGTACGCTATCGGAGCGACCTTTCCGCATTCTACGTCCCCCTGTTCGGATCGATCGGCCTGCCGTTCAGCGCGGTCGGAATCGACCAGGAGCGCGGCCTCGACAAGTTCACGCAGGAGATTCGACTGGGATCGACCGGCAAGCGGACCATCGAATGGGCGATCGGCGGGTTCTACACCCATGAACGGAGCAGCAACCGCCAGCACCTGGTCTCGCGCGACGTCGCGGGCCAGCCCTCGGCGATCGATCTGGCGACCCTGTCGATCCCGAGCCGCTATGAGGAATATGCCGCCTTTGGCGACGTGACCTGGCATGTCACTGACCGTTTCGACGTGTCCGGAGGGTTGCGCTACGCCGTCAACCGCCAGCATTACCAGCAGCAGGGAACCGGCCTGCTCGGTACGACCGTGCCGCTGCGTACGTCGAAGAACGATGTCTTCACCTGGCTCGCCAATGCCCGCTACAAACTGGGCAGCCGCACGACCGCCTATCTGCGATACGCCACCGGCTATCGTCCCGGCGGCCCCAATTTCGTGGTCAACGATCCGGCGACGGGCAGGCCGACCGGTCCCGCGACCTTCGGATCGGACACGCTCGACAGCTATGAGGCCGGGCTCAAGGCCGAAACCGCCGATCGCAGCTTCGGCATCGACGCGTCGGTCTATCATATCGACTGGAGCAACATCCAGATCATCACGGCGCGCGCGGGCAGCACGATCATCGCCAATGCCGGCAGTGCGAAGATCGACGGCGCCGAACTGTCGCTGACTGCACGGCCATCCCCGGCACTCACCGTCACCGGCGCGTTTGCGTGGCAGAACGCCCGGCTTGCGGAGGCAGCCGCTGATCTCGGCGGCGCCAGGGGCGAGCGGCTGCCCAACGTCCCGCGCTTCACTGCCGCACTCAATCTCGACTATCGCATCGACGGCGGCCGTGCCGCGCCGGGGATCGGTGCCACGTTGCGCTTCGTGTCGGACCGGCGCGCAAGCTTCGACGGCAGCGCATCCTTCCCGCAATACAAGCTGCCCGATTACACCACGATCGACTTGCGGGCCGACGCGACGCTGGGGCCGGTCGAAACCCGCTTCTTCGTGCGCAACCTGTTCGACGTTCGCGGCCAATTGTCCGCGGTCACCCTGCTGTCCGCGCTCGGCGGTCCAGCGCAGGTCTCGATCCTGCAGCCGCGGACGATCGGGATCAGCGCCAGCACGCGCTTCTGAAAGGGAATGAAACTCATGCGTATCGACAGCGCCCAAAACCGGCGCGCCTGCCTTCGCGCCTGCGCGCGCGCCCTGTTGGCTGTCTTGACGGCAGCGCTACTCGCAACCGGACCTGCCCGTGCGCAGGAGACGCCGCGCGTCGATCCGGTACCGCTGGCGGATCACCATATGCACATCCAGAGCCAGCTGATCTCCGACTGGCTGCGCGAGATGCAGGCGGCGGCGCCCAAGGCCTTCGACGGGATTTCCGACGATCTGTTCGCGGTGCGCAGCGGCGCCGACGCGGTGCGCGAACTCGACCGCGCCGGAGTGAAACAGGGCGTCCTGCTGTCGATGGGCTATATGTTCGGCTTCGCCGCGGTGCCGCTCGCGCCCGCTGAAATGGCGCGGCGGATGCGGGCCGAGAACCGCTTCAATGTCGCCGCCGCGCTCGCCTCGAAGGGCCGCCTTGTCGCCTTTGTCGGAATCAATCCCTTCAAGCCCAATGCGATCGAGGAACTCGAATACTGGTCGCGTCAGCGCGGCGCGGCAGGCATCAAGCTGCACCTGGGCAACAGCGGCTTCGATCCCGGCAATGCCGAACAGGTCGGCAAGCTCGCAACCTTCTTCGCGGCCGCCCGCAAAGCGCGCATGCCGATCGTCGTCCATCTGCGCGGGGCAGCCCCCTACACTGCGGCCAATGTCCGCATCTTCGTCGACAAGGTCCTTTCACAGGCCGGCGATCTGCCCGGGCAGATCGCGCATGGCGGCGGCTATGGCGGGTTCGTCCCGCCGACGCGCGACGCGCTCGCCGGTTTTGGGCAGGCGATCGTGCGCAAGGCGCCCG
>CAYOXO010000230.1:0-5007 GCA_964407945.1 uncultured Stakelama sp. | reverse complement strand
AGGCTCTCGCCTGTCGAACGGGATCAGGCGGCGCGACGCCGGGGTGGCGGGAGGTCGCGCAGCGGCAGATAGAGCAGCTTGAAATAGTCCTCGGCGAGCTGGCGGGCGGTGTCCGGCAGCAGCTTCTTGACCGAGCCGGTGAACGCGCTGGCATAGAATAGGGGCTTGCCGGGCGCGCCGCGGGCGCGTTCCTGAAACAGGCGAAACATGATCCGGACCAACTCGGTGCTGTTCGGCCGGCTGACATGATCGTCGCTATCGGGATGGATCGTGATGCAGTCCCATGCGAGCTCGGCATAGTGCCGCGCCATCTTGACCATCATCATCGGCCGGTTGTGTGCCTGACAGGCATAATAGTGACGATCGTTCGCAGCGCGATCGCCTTTTCTGAACCAGGTATAGGGTGTCTCGTCGAGGACATCCTCGCGCATCGCGGCCGCGAAAGCGCCGGCCGCGATGTTGGGATAGCCGAGTGTCTCAAGCCGCCCGGCGAACAGCCCGGCGTCGGCGTCGGCGAGCGCGGGCGGCTTGTCGGTCTCGGCGGCGATGGCCGCGCGTAATGCGGCGTTGGTGCCGAAGCCGAGGCTGAACGCGAGCGCTTCGGTGAGATGGCCCGAGCGGATTTCAGGCAAGGAACTGCGCAAGGCCGTCTTGGCCGCATCGACATTGGCTTGGGTCAGGATGAATAAAGGCATGACGAACCGTCCTCGTGAGAAGGCCGCTTATCGCCGATTACAAGACGGCCCGAGGGTCGGCTGTCGAACTTTTGTCGCTCTGCTCTGCTTGGACCCGGCGACAGGTCTGGTGAGAGGAACCGACTTCGCATCATAATCCGGTCGGCGGGGCGGGCAAGACGATCGAGCGCCAAGCTTGTGGATAAGGGGGCTCGTCTCGGATCGTCCGAGCATGGCGGTTGCCGGCGCGCCTGTGCAAGGCCGGCGGCCCCTCCAATTTTGCCGCGAGATGGAGCGTGCTGCGCACGCGCGTTTGTTCGTAGCAGCGCAACAAAATCGGTTCCTCCGCCGCCGCTGCGCGGTGCCTGCGCTACGCTCCGGCAGCCCTGACAGGCACGCCGGCAACCGCCGTCGAGAGGCTGTCTTCGAAGCGGAAGACGTCAAGCGACAGGAGGTTCTCATGACCATGTTTCAACCGATTTCGCAGGGTTCGGATCGCGTGATGGCGACGCTCGTGGCGGGGCTCGAACTGGAATTCGGGCGCGGCGCCGCGGAAGCGCTGGCGGCACGGTTTATCGCGGCGGAAGAGTGCGATTTCATCTGGGATGCACGGGTCGAAGAGCGCTGGCTGGGTGCCTATGAAGCGCTCGAGGAGGAGGGGCTCGAGTTCGATCGGGTTGCCGTGATCGGGGCTCTGGATGGCCACTGGTTCGCTGCGATCTGCATCATCGATGGCGATGGAAACCCGCATGGGATGATCGCGCGGCGCAGCTTCTCAGGCGCGCGGGCAGCGCGAAAGGCGTTCGAGACACTGCATTGATCGAAGGGAAGATGCGGCCGGGATGCGGTGTCGGACAGGCATCGCATCCCGGCTTCTTTCGTCCTCGGCGAGGGTAGATCGCGAGCGACCAGGAGACCGATGGACGGCCCGAACTGAAGGGCGGCGTAAGGCAAGATAAAGCTGCGGCACCGGTGGTGTCACAAGTGATTGTCTGCACATCGTTTTTCGTGGATTTTCATGGCACTGCCCGACGCGCACCAGTGCCGTTTTGGTCGGAATCGACGGATTTCCGCGGCGTTCGACGGCACCGGTTTTCATGCGCGCAGAGGCGCGCCATGCTCGCCCGATACACATGGTGGAATGCCTCTCATGGCCGACGAAAACGAGTTCGAACCGCGGCTCGGCCGCATGCGGAGCACCGGCGGCAAGCAGGTGCGGAAGTATCTTGGCCGCGTGCTCGCGGCCGCCAATCTTGCGCGGGGCGGCTCGGCGCCTTTCGGTACGAAGCGAGCCGGCTTCTCGGGCGCCAGGATCGGCCGTGGCGCCGGGGTTGGTCGCGTGCTTGCCGGTCGCGGCAGTCGCAGCGCCTATGGTGCCCGTCGCGTCATCATCAAGGCGAGCATCGTCAAGCTCGCCGGCAAGGGCGGCGGCGCCGCGGTGGCGCACCTGCGCTATCTCCAGCGCGACGGCACGACGCGCGACGGTTTGCCGGGGCAGCTCTACGGTCCTGACGACGACAGGGGCAACGGCAAGGCTTTCCGCGAGCGCTGGGCTGGCGATCGCCACCAGTTCCGCTTCATCGTTTCGGCCGAGGACGGCGCAGAGTATGAGGATCTCAAGCCCCTGACCCGACGGCTGATGGCGCGGGCCGAGGAAGAACTCGGGACCAGGCTCGACTGGGTTGCTATCGACCATTTCAACACCGGCCATCCCCACACGCATATCGTCGTGCGCGGCAAGGACCAGTTCGGGGCAGATCTCATCATCGCGCGGGACTATCTGACGGCTGGGATGCGCGAGCGCGCCTGCGAGCTCGTCGACCTCGATCTCGGACCGCGTTCGGCGCGTGACATCGAGGCCAGCCTGCGCGTCGAGGTCGAGCAGGAAAGGCTGACCTCGCTCGACCGATCGTTGCTGCGCGATGTGCGGGCCGGGATTGTGTCTGCCGCACAGGGCGATGCGTTCGGCCAGGCGCTTCGCGCCGGGCGGCTCGCCAAACTCAAGCGGCTCGGCCTGGCTGAACAGATCGGTGGTGCAAGCTGGCGCCTCGCGCCCGGGCTGGACGATACACTTCGGCGTCTGGGTGAGTACGGCGATATCGTCCGCACGATGCAGCGCGAATTCTCGCGCCGCGGGTTGGACCGAGCTGGGGCCGACCAGGCGATCTATGATCCGTCAGCGCCAGACGCGCGTCCACTGCTGGGTCGCCTCGTTGGCCGCGGCCTCGCCGACGAGCATGCCGATCATCATTATCTGATCGTCGACGGGATCGACGGGCGCAGCCATTACGTGGCGATCGGGAAGGGCGCAGGCCTCGATATCGTGCCCGAGGGCGCGGTGGTTCGGATCGACCCGCAGCGCGCGGCTGCGCGTGCGGTCGACCGAACCGTTGCTGCGGTCGCTGCGGCTAATGCAGGGCGTTACGATATCGACGCGCATCTCCGCCACGATCCGAGCGCGACCCAGGCGTTCGCCGAAACGCATATCCGCCGCCTCGAGGCGATGCGGCGGCTGAGCGGAAATGTGACCCGTGAACCCTCCGGACAATGGATCATCGCCGAGGATCATCTCGAGCGCGCTGCGGCGCATGAGGCGAGGCTGCTGCGGGACCGGCCTGTGGCGGTCGAAATCCTGTCCTCACAGCCGGTGTCCCGACTGGTTGCGGCGGACGCTGCAACCTGGCTCGATCGAAGCCTGGTCGCGGCAGAACCCTTGGCGCTGCGCGAAGCGGGATTCGGCGCTGAGGTTCGCGACGCGCAGGGTCGCCGCCGGCAATGGTTGATCGCTCAGGGCCTGGCCGAGCAAGCAGGCACCGCGACGGCCTATCGCCCCGACCTACTCGCGACCCTGCAGCGGCGCGAGCTTCTGCGGATTGCTGGGCAGCTGTCAGAGGAGTTGGGGCTGCCCTTCGCCGAGCCGTCACCCGGTACGCGGATCGAGGGCGTGGTGCGACGCCGGATCGATCTGGTCAGTGGGCGGTTCGCGCTCATCGAGAAGTCGCGCGAATTTACGCTGATTCCCTGGCGGCCGGTGCTGGAGCGGCAGATCGGCAAGCCGGTGTCGGGGATTATGCGTGGTGACGGTGTCAGCTGGTCGTTCGGGCGGGGCCGGCAGGGGCCGGTGATCGACTGAGTTGCCAGTGGCATTCGAAGCCGCGGATCAACTGCTGCGGAGGCTGGAAAGTGAACGGAAGTTGGTTGGGCACATTCTGTCCGCTTCACGCCCTCATAGCAGTCGCTGAGAATGCTCAGGGGTTTGCCCACAAGCGGACCCACCGTTCTCCAGCGACACCGCAAAGAGTGCAGGTTTCGGACGCCAGTAGCTTACCGATCTGGCCCAGGGTGGTTGAGGATTTCTCGAGCTCGGGAATTGCAGCAAGCGGGATGTCGAGACTTTTGCCGCACCTCTTGCACGACACGCTCAGCAGAATGCCGTCAGCCAATGCTTCGTGCAGGCTGAATTTGGCGAGCCAACTCTCTGGAATATCGGAGCGCCCGACCGGAGGGCCTCCCGCCTTCTGTAACTCAGCACGATTGGCGATGTGGTACCCGGCGTTCCAGCATTTTCGGGCCCAGTTGGTTTCTGAAACGAGCGATGCCAGTCGTGTCGGTTGATATTCGAGCAACTGATAGTCCGCGACGACACCGAGATGCAGCAGATCTGCCACGCGGCGCTCCACGCAATCACCGCTCTTTCCAGCCGCTATCTTTTCGCACTTCATGAAGCGACTCAACACGCGCTTAGGGAAGTCGTTGGTTTGCCCAACGTAAATTGGCGTACCCTGATTACCTCGCTTGTCAGGAAAACGCGGATCGCGAACGAGATAGGTCACCCATTGACCATCGCATTGCAATTCTTTGGCTCGCGCGGTTGCTGCCATAATCTCTTCGAGAACAGCTCTTCGCGCAGGATCTCTTTGATATCGGGGCACGTCTCGCTCTCCGATCTGGCATCCTATGCCACCAGTTCCGCCGGTATCGGAAGTACCGCAAACCGCCGACGACGCCCGCCAACGCCGCGCCGCGGAACTCAAGGCGGCGCGTGAATCCGGATTGCTGATTCAGACCGCCGGCCAGCAAGCGCAGGCCGGGCCGATGCCAGCGGGTCCGGCGCCGGGATCGATGGCGTCTGGTGATCAGGCCGCCAAGGTCGCAGTCGATGCCGAGCGCGATCCCAATGGCCAGGAGCGCAAAGCCGATTTTATCCGCACCCCGGGTAAGGCGGCCGACATCAACCCGCATGCTGTGAGGCCGCCTCCATCGCCGTTCACCTTGTCCACGGGCAGCGTGATCTCGGCAAGCCTGATCACCGGCCTGAGATCGGACCTGCCGG
>CAYOXO010000229.1:0-5180 GCA_964407945.1 uncultured Stakelama sp. | reverse complement strand
CGAACCTTGATTGACGGAGTCAGAGTCCGCTCTCTTACCATTAGAGGATCGGGCATCATTGACCGAAGTCAGGCGGGGGCAATTAGGAGGAGAAGCCGGGCCGGTCAAGGGGGTTAAGGCCGGTTTTGCACCGCCGGCCGCTCGCCTTGCCGATGTCCCCGCCTTGCGCTAGCCTCACTTCCAAGCACCGGCGGCCCGCTTCGGCCGTGACGGAAGAACATAAGTGAGTGATTCGATGGGGGAAGGCTCCGCCAGGATGCCGCGCCCGCCGGCCCCGAAACCGGCCCGCCCGGCCCCAAGACCGTCTCCGCCCCAGCAGGGGCGGGCACGTTGGCCAGACGCAAGGCACTATGCCGCGCTCGATCTGGGCACCAACAATTGCAGATTGCTGATCGCCCGGCCGCAGGGATCGGGGTTCACCGTGGTCGATGCCTTTTCGCGAATCGTCCGGCTGGGCGAGGGACTGGCGTCGAGCGGGCGGCTGTCCGACGCCGCGATCGAGCGCACCATTGCCGCGCTCAAAATCTGTGCCGACAAGCTCAAGCGCCGCCACGTCGCGCTGTCGCGATCGGTTGCGACCGAGGCGTGCCGCCAGGCGTCCAACGGCCCCGAATTCATCCAGCGCGTCTATCGCGAGACCGGGATCGTGCTCGACATCATCACCGCCGAGGAAGAGGCGCGGCTGGCGGTGCTGGGCTGTCATGCGCTGCTCGAACCGGGCGACGGACCGGCGCTGGTGTTCGACATCGGCGGCGGATCGACCGAACTGGTGCTGGTCGATTCGACCGACACACAGCCGCGCATCCTCGATTGGCACAGCGCTGCCTGGGGCGTGGTCTCGCTGACCGAGGCGCGCGGCATCGCCGACGATCGCGATCCCGATGCACGGGCCAAGGGCTATGCGCGGATGCGTGAGAGCGTGGCGGAGGCGTTTGCGCCCTTCATCCAGCGCTTGCCCGAAATCACCGGGACGCCGCGCCTTCTCGGCACCAGCGGTACCGTGACGACGCTGGCCAGCGTGCATCTGGGCCTGCCTTCATACGACCGCTCGGCCATCGACGGGCTGATCGTGCCGGCGGCATCGATGCGCGCGGTGAGCCAGCGCGTCGCCGGACTGGACATGACCGGGCGCTCGGCTATTCCCTGCATCGGCGCGGAGCGGGCCGATCTGGTCGTCGCGGGATGCGCGATCCTGGAGACGATCATGGACATCTGGCCCGCCCAGCGGCTCGGCATCGCCGACCGCGGCATCCGCGAGGGCATATTGCGCCGCCTGATGGGCGCGCGGGCGCAATGAGCAGGGGCGGCACCCGCGGGCACACCCGCGTCCGGACCGGGCGCGGGCGGACCAGCCAGTCGGTGCGCTGGCTCGAACGCCAGCTCAACGACCCCTATGTCAAGAAGGCCAAGGCCGAGGGCTATCGCAGCCGCGCCGCCTACAAGCTGATCGAACTCGACGAGAAGTTCGATTTCCTCAAGGGCACCAAGCGCGTCGTCGACCTGGGCATCGCACCGGGCGGGTGGAGCCAGGTGGTGCGCCGCAAATGCCCCAAGGCGGCGGTGGTCGGCATCGACCTGCTCCCCGTCGATCCGATCGACGGGGTGACGATCTTTCAGATGGACTTCATGGACGATGCCGCGCCCGAGCGGCTGATGGAGGCGCTGGGTGGCGCACCCGATCTCGTCATGTCGGACATGGCGGCGAACACCGTCGGCCATCCGCAGACCGATGCGCTGCGCACCATGGGGCTGGTCGAACTGGCGTTCGACTTCGCGATCAACAACCTCGCGCCCGGGGGTACCTTTGTCAGCAAGGTGTTCGCGAGCGGCGGCGACGGCAAGTTCGTCGCCGAGATGAAGCGCGCCTTTTCCAGCGTGAAACACGCCAAGCCGCCGTCGAGCCGCAAGGGATCGGTCGAGTGGTTCGTGGTGGCGCAGGGCTTCAAGGGACGGCCCGACACGGCCGGGGAGGGCGCCGGGGACTGAGCGACCGCGTCAGCCGTTCCGGCTGTCGCGCCAGGTCAGGATCGCCGCGCAGACGAACTCGGCAAGGGCGACGAGGAAGATCATCCCGATCGGCAGCGTCGCGGGAGCGAAGATGCCGATGACCCCAAGCCCGGCGATCACCGCGCCGAGGATCCAGAAGCGGATATCGCCATAGGCCGTCCGGAACGCGAAATAATGCGTGCCGACCGCGATCGCCGCGAGCGGGAACACATAGGCCGGCTCGAAATAGAGGAAGAGATAGGCCGGCAGCAGGCCGCCCAGCATCGTGATGGTACTTTCCAGCACGGCCCGGCCGATCTGGTTGTCCGGCGTCACCGGCTTCCGGCGGAAGAGGTAGCGGACGATGATCGTCGCGACGGGAAAGATCAGCATGCCGCCGATGAAGAGCGTGACGAAGCCGGCATGAACCCCGCGGCTGCTTTCGACCAATGCGGCGACTAGCCAGACCAGACCCGAGACGAAAACCCCCGGGCCGCCGCCGGCTTCGGCCCGACGCATGTCCCGCTGCGCTTCGATGATGTGCATACCGCCCCCGATCCTGCCCCTATGTGGAGTTACGTGGTCGATGGACGGGCGACAACTGCGATGGGTCGGGCGGCAGGGAGAGCCGCCGCAGCGCCTCGCGGAACGCCTGGCGGCGAATTCGTGTCTTCCCGGCCGTGTGTCATCGATTTCAATTTCCCTTTTGGGTTCTAATATTGATGAATATATAGCCTATTTGGTTCATGTAGGAAAGCGGTGCGGCATTTCCCGCGGTTTTCCGGGCGTTTGCGCGTTTCGCGAGAAGGCGGGTGATGTGCCGGATCGGTGGAATCGGGGCGATTCGCGGCGCCGGGAAAAATCGGCAAGAGCAATAAGTATGTGCCGATGTTGGCTTTCAGCCCCAATGCGATGTCCGCATTTGCCAGGGGAAATGTCCACAAGCTCCACACAGCCGCCGCCGGGGAGGCAATGACACATTCGCCATTGCCCTGGGGCGTGGGATCAGCCGGCGTAACGGTCGGTCGCGCGGATCAACTGGTCGAGGATGCCTGGCTCCGAATAGGCATGACCTGCGCCCTCGATCAGATGGAAGTCGGCTTCCGGCCACGCCTGGTGCAGCTGCCAGGCGTAGCGCGCGGGGCAGGGCATGTCGTAGCGGCCATGCACGATCGTTCCCGGAATGCCGTGGAGCTTGTGCGCGTCGCGCAGCAGCTGGTCCGGCTCGAGCCAGCAGCCGTTGACGAAATAATGCGTCTCGATGCGCGCGAAGGCGAGTGCGAATTCGTCCTCGTCATGATGCGCGGAGAGCGCCGGATCGGGCAGGAGGGTGATCGTCTCCCCCTCGAACACGCTCCACGCGCGCGCCGCGGCGATCCGCTCCTCGCGCGGTCCGGTGGTGAGGCGGCGGTGATAGGCGGTGAGCAGGTCGCCGCGCTCCGCTTCGGGGATCAGCGACGCGAAGCGCGCGTACTTGTCGGGGAACATCTCCGACACGCCGAACTGATAGAACCAGTCGAGCTCCGGCCTGGTGCAGGTATAGATTCCGCGCAGCACCAGCTCGCTCACCCGCTCGGCATGCGTCTGGGCATAAGCGAGCGCGAGGGTCGAACCCCAGGAGCCGCCGAACACCAGCCATTGATCGACCCCGGCCAACTCGCGCAGCCGCTCGATATCCGCGACGAGGTGCCAGGTGGTATTGGCGTCGAGACTGGCGTGCGGCGTCGAGCGCCCGCAGCCGCGCTGGTCGAACAGCAGCACGTCGTAGCGCGCGGGATCGAACAGCCGGCGATGCGTCGGCGCGATGCCGCCGCCCGGGCCGCCATGCAGGAACACGGCGGGCTTGGCGCCCGGCGTGCCGGCGCGCTCGTAATAGATGGAGTGGCCATCCCCGACGTCGAGCATGCCCGACGCATAGGGGGTGATCTCGGGGTAAAGGGTGCGCAATGTCATGGGGTGGTTGTGGAGGCTGCCGGGCATAATGGGAAGCCGTGTTCCGCGCAGTCCGGGTTGTTCAGCGTGGGAGCGGCCGTGAGCGGACGGCCTGCTGCCGACCCCATTGCGGACCTAAGCCTGGTTGACTGCCGCCTTCTTAATCCAACTGAATATTGTAATGACCGTGGCGGTAAGTGCCGCGCCGACGGCGCAGCCGATTGCTACCCAAATCGCCATGAAACTAGCATCATGACCGACATTCCTGCCTCTTGTGCGGAGCCAACTTGCCACGGCTGAATCAGCACAATGCCGAGTAGGTAGGAAGCGCCGAACGTTACCCGGAAGATTGATCCCCGACGACGCGTGACTTCCGCATATACCATCATCACTGAGATTAGGATCGCGCTCACAGCGATGATCAGGATGAATGAAGCGTCCACACGCCGATCTTAGCAATGGCACGGCTGCTTTCCACCCAATTCCGGCCGTTGCCGCGCTCGAGCCGCGATCCGAAATCCGAAATCCGGACATTGCTGTCGTTAGCCGGGCACTTCATGAAGGACATATGCTTACGACCCCATTGCGGAACTCTTCGCTCTCCAGCTAGGAAAGCAGGTAGGGGCGAAACAATCAGGAAAGCAGGAATGCGCCGTGCGATGGTGGCTGGGCTGTTGTTAGCTTCCGGCGCGGGCCTGGCAGTAGCAGGCATCGTGGCGTTCGCACGCCCAACTGCGATTCCCGAACTTCGTGTCGATGAGAAGTCCGGCTCTTCACGTTTTGCCAATGTGACCGACAAGCAGTTTTGTGAACTATCGAGAAAAGATGCGGAGCAGGTCAACAATGAAGCTCCGATCACGATAGACATGATGACTCGTGTAGTAGGTGTGGTAGTCGTCTGCTCTCAGCGTACAATTACATACAATAAGTCGGTGTCTGGTATGCCCTCAGGCTTAAGGCCGGGATGGAGAGAAAACTATCAACGTGGCCACGATCAGACTACATGTGAGAACGAACTCTTCGCTACCATGACCCGCCGTGGGTGGCGCTTCGCGCAAAGAGTAAGCTTTGCCAACGGAGAATATGCGACCTTTGAAACCTCTGCATGTCCTTCCAAATAGAATCGCGGTTGTTGTGAGCCCGCGCTACCTGGCTTGAGCGTTAGGAAGAATGTCCACTCCCCACCCAATTTCTGCCGTTCCGGGGTGAGGAGGCGCTTCGCTACAGCGGATCGCACGTTCGAGTGGTTATGAGACAAGACC
>CAYOXO010000228.1:0-5187 GCA_964407945.1 uncultured Stakelama sp. | reverse complement strand
TGCCGGGCTGATCGTGCTGACCGCGTTCATCTCGCCGTTCCGCGCCGAGCGCGAGATGGTGCGCAGCATGGTCCCCGAAGGCGAGTTTTTCGAAATCCACATCGACACGCCGCTCGAGGAAGCCGAGCGCCGCGATGTGAAGGGTCTCTACAAAAAAGCACGAGCTGGCGAAATTTCAGATTTCACTGGCATTTCAAGCCCGTATGAAGCTCCTGTTAACCCGGAGATCCGTATCGACACCACACGGACCAGCCCCGAGGAAGCTGCAGAATTGATCATCGAACATATCCTCGGTATTTGGTCTCCAGTGTTGTGACGCGTGCATCTGCCGCGGTTGTTTTTGGAGTGAAGTCTTGGGGGATTTCGAAGTCCGCGAGTGGATCGCTTTTGGTATCCTCGCCATATTCTTCGCTGGCGCAGCAGCCGGAGGGCTGCTTCACCGCCAGCGGTCGCATTGGCGCAAATTGCGTATGGCCGGCAGTTCCGAAGCCAAGCGCCGCGAGCTTCGCCGCCGCCGCTAAACTCAATTCCGCGACGACATGCGAGGCGCGCGCATGAGCGACGCGGAGCTTGCTCGTGCCCTGGCCGAAGCGGCAGGCGCGCTGTTGCTGCAGATTCAGGCGGAGGATGCTGACGGCGCGCGCGGCGATCGCGAAGCCAACCGGCTGATCCTCGACATGTTGCATGCTGCGCGCCCCGACGATCCGATCCTGTCGGAGGAGTCGGCGGACGATTTGGCACGTCTCGCCTCACGCCGGGTGTGGATCATCGACCCGCTCGACGGAACGCGCGAGTTCGCCGAAGGGCGAGCAGATTGGGCGGTTCATGTAGCGCTCGCGATCGACGGCGCCGCCGCAGTCGGCGCGGTTGCGCTGCCGCGCCGTGGCATCACGCTGTCGAGTGACACGCCCCCTCCCCTCGCGCCCGCTGCCACGCCGCCGCGCATGCTGGTCAGCCGCACCCGGCCGAGTGCCCTGTGTAGCGCAGTCTCGGGCGCGTTGCGGGCCGAGACGATCGGCATGGGATCGGCCGGCGCCAAGGCAATGGCGGTGGTGCTCGGCGAGGCCGAAATCTACCTTCATTCGGGCGGGCAGCATCAATGGGACAATTGCGCGCCGGTCGCCGTTGCGCTCGCCGCCGGGCTGCATGCCTCACGCATCGACGGCTCGCCGCTGATCTACAACCAGCGCGAATCGAGCATTCCGGATGTGCTGATCTGCCGCCGCGAACTGGCAGAATCCGTTCTCGAACAGGTCGCCAGACACGAACTTTGATGAACGTAGGATTCGCCGCGACTCGCGGAGTCAGCACGAGTCGCGCTTTGACGAAGGTTACCGGATGAGGTAAACAGCGCCTTGGCAAGGGGGCTGAATGACGACCGATTTCTGGTTCGTGACCGCGATGGGATTCAGCTTTGCGGCCTATGCAGCCTATCTGCTCGGCCTGCGGCGGGAGATCGTCCAGCCCAACCGCGCCTCGTGGCTGATCTGGAGCGCATCGGCGGGAGTCGAAGCCGCAACCTATCACGCGGTGAATCCCGGTTCGCCGCAAAGCTGGGTATTCCTGCTTTCCGCCGCCTGCTGCGTCGTCGTTACGCTGGCGCTGTGGCGCCGCTCGAACTGGGCACAACCCAACACCGTCGAATCGCTGTGCATGGCGGCGTGCCTGATCGCGCTGATCCTGTGGGTGGCGTTCCGCGAAACCTTTTGGGCGCATATGCTGGTGGTCGCCGCCGTCCCGATCAGCTTCTGGCCGACCTGGGCGAGCGTATGGAAGGATCGCAGCCGCGAACGATCACCGGCATGGGGACTGTGGACGCTGGGTGACCTGGCCACATTGCTGGTCGCGGCGCGCGCCGGCGGCACCGGGGTGGACGAGTTCGCCTATATCCTTGTCGAACTGGCCTGCCATGCGAGCATCTGGTTCATGATCGGCCTGACGACGCTCAACCCGCTGCGTTCGCTGGGCCGGACCCGCGGGGGTTTCCTGATCCTCGACCGCTATCGCCCCAACCGCAACCTGTTCGCGGTTGGAGACAATCATCTGGGCAAGGCGGTGTTTGCGCAATGCCGCTTCGCCGAGGGCGCGGAGCTGATGCGCTTCACCGGGCGCCGCTTTCACGTCACGCAGGTACCGAGTCTGATGCGCGGCAGCGAAGACCGCTTCGTCCAGGTCACGCCCGACCATTATATGGGGCCCTCGGGTCAGCTCGACGATCTGGTCAACCACAGCTGCAACCCCAATGCCGGTCTGCGTTTCACCGAGGATGGCGTGATCCTGGTCGCGATCCGCGACATCGCATTCGGCGACGAGATCAGCTGGGACTATTCGACCACCCTTGCCCAGTCGAACTGGCACATGATCTGCCAATGTCGTTCGGAGGGATGCCGCCGCGTGATCGGCAATTTCGACACGCTCGCCCCTGCCGCGCAGGAATTCTTCCGCGCCCGCAACCTCGTCGCGCCGTATCTGCGGCGAAAGGACGAACTGGCACCGCCGAAGCGGGTCGGCTGGGGCCGCTGAACTTCAATCTGGAACGGGGATAGTCATGGGCAGCACGAGTGGGAATATCGTCAAGCTGGCAGGCGCGCTCGCAATCCTGCTGATCGTCGTGGTGGGCGGCGGGCTGGGTTCGTGCGCCGCCTATAATTCGGTGCGCGTCTGGAACGCCGAAACCGCGGGCGAAGCCGAACTCGCCCAGGCGACACAGAACCGCAAGATCAAGGTGCTGGAAGCGCAAGCCAAGATGGATTCCGCCTCGCTCGAGGCCAATGCAGAGGTGGCGCGGGCACGCGGTCTGGCCGAGGCGAACCGGATCGTCGCCGACAGTCTGGGCGGCCCCGAAGGCTATCTGCGCTATCTCTACATCCAGAATCTGGAGCAGTCGCAGGGGCAGATCATCTATGTCCCGACCGAAGGCGGACTGCCGATCCTGGAGGCCGGCCGGTTGAAGCAGAGGCCGGCGCTCGCCGAGCAATAGGTACTCGCGGCGTCAGGCCGCGATCTCTGCCTTCACCGCATCCGACGCCTGCAGCGTCAGCACCGCGCGCGCACCGGTGCCCTTGCCGTCACTGCGCAGCGCCAGGCTTCCGCCCATCGCGACCATCGAATTTGCGCACCAGTGCAGGCCGAGCCCGCCCATCTTGCTGTCGCGGGTCGAGAAGCCGCGCTGGAAGAGCTTGGCAGCGGTTTCCGGATCGAAGCCCTCGCCATCGTCACGGATGACAATCTCGACCTTGTCGTTCTGCTGGCGGATCGTGACCGAAATGCTCCCGCTGTCGCGTCCGGTTGCGGCGATCGCTTCCGCTGCATTGGCGAAGAGGTTGCCGATCACCTGGCTGAGCAGCACGCGGTTCGCCATCGCCCATTGCGGCCGCGACGGGAAGTGGAAGGCGATCGAACTGCCCCCGGAATAGCGCGCGATCGTTGCGTTGCGCGCGACGATGTCGGTGACATCGCATGTATCGACCGGCGGGCGTTCATGTGCCTGTTCCTGCTGCCGGCCAATGATTTCGAGCACATTGTGCATCGCGTCGCGGCCGATCGCCATCTGCTCGCTGCGTTCCGCGCGCGCACGGGTTTCATTCTCGAACGCAGCCGCGAGAAAGGCGACGAGTTTTTGCCGCCGTGCCGCCGGAATCTCGCTGTCGGCCAGCTCGCCAAGCGCGCGGTCGAGCAGCGCGCGATCGGCGATATTCACCTGTACCAGTCCCTCGCTCAGCACCGTGGTGACCGGGTTGAGCGCGTTGCGGACATTGTGCATCACGGCAACCGCGCTTTCCGACTGACCGAGCTTGAAGGATTGCGCCTCGACCTGTTCGCGCAGATCCTTGAGCTGACTCAGCATCGCGTTGAAGTTGGCGACGAGGCTACCGATCTCGTCGCGGCGCGGCTTTTCGGTCAATGGCACCAGATTGCCCGAGCGACGTACCACGCCCATGTGCCGTTCGACACGGTGAAGCGGCTGCAACACCAGCCGCGCGATCATCAGGCTGAGCGCCGCCATCACCACGAGCAGTAACAGCACCGTGCCGCCGACCGCGAGCAACAGCATGTTGCGGCCCAATGCCGACAGGTCGCGGGGCACGTGATAGGTTGCACTCGCCACCGGCACGCCACCCGGGCCGCGGATGGGCACCGCGACCGCCATACTCTCCGCAAGCCGCGTCACGGTTGACTCGGCCGCCGCAGGTGGCACCTCAAGCTGCGCCTTGACCTGCAACAACTGCGACAATTGGTTGGAGGTGATGAGGCGTGCCATCACAACATTGCCGCGCGGCTGTCCGCTGCCGTCGGTGCGGCGCACATGCGCGATGCCGATCGCGGCGATCTGATCGCCCAACCGGACATAGAAGCTTGAGGAATTGTCGCGGGCGAGTGCCTTGGCGAAGTCGATCTGCCCGACCGCCTCGAGCAGGCGCGCGCGCATCGCGGGCGCGTCACGGCCGTTCTCGAGGTCGAGCCAGCGGGCGATCACCACTTTCCCCTGAGGCGTTACATAGGCCATGCCGTTGACGCCGAGGTTGATCATCGCAGAGGTCGCGAAACTATCCTCCTCGAACGCCTTGTTCGGCGTTCCCATATAGTCGTAGCTCTCGCTCCAGTCGCCATAGTCGCGCACCGACGCCTCGACCTTGGACGCATATTCGGTGAGCGCGGCACGGGTGCGCTCGACATGCCCGTTCACCGCCGCCTGTTCGAGCTGATCGAAGCCGGGGGTGATGACCAGCGCGAGCAGCAACGTCACTCCACCCGCGCCAAGCAGCGCCACAGCGGTCAGGAACGCAACCAGCTTGGCGCCGAGCGAAACGGGGACGCGCCGCCGCAGCCGCGCATATGCGGTGCGCCAGCGCGGCATCAGCCGTGGGTGCCGTTACCCGGCACCGCGATCCTGGCGCGCCCGGTCTCGGTCTCGTCGGATACCATGAACCGCTCATGCGCGAGTTCGATCGCGAGATCGGCCTCGAGCGGACGCGCGAGATAATAGCCCTGATAATGGCTGCATCCGGCCAACTGGAGTGCGCCCAGATGTGCGCCGGTCTCGACTCCCTCGGCCACAACCTCCAGTCCCAGTGCACGGCCGAGATGAATGATCGAATGGACGATCGCGGCGCTTTCGCGCTCCTTGCCCATGCCGTCGATGAAACTGCGGTCGATCTTCAGGCAATCGAGCGCAAACTTGCGGAT
>CAYOXO010000227.1:0-5204 GCA_964407945.1 uncultured Stakelama sp. | reverse complement strand
GAACAGGCGCGCGAGCGGCTTGCGCTCGATCGACACGTCCTGGATGCGCGCGAGCGGGATCGAGCGGCGGCTGCGGTTGAGCAGCCCGCGCTCGATCACCAGCTCATGCTCGCCGATCGTATAGGTGAAGCGCCGCCAGCCGACCCAGGTAACCACCAGCATCACCGCGCCGATTACGCCCGCCGCGAGCAGAATCCAGCCGATGCTGCGCCCCGAAGTATAGCCGGCAATCGCGGGAAGACCGATCACCGTCTGCGGCGCGCGGCGCAGGAAATCGATCGCGATCGTGCCGGGATGGACGCGCTTCGGTCCGTGATCGACCGGCTCGCTCACCGCTTCGGTCATATCCTCGTTCACCAGGGGTCGCTCGACAGATGCGTGCGGATCGCGTCGCGGATCTCCTCCGCAGTCTCGCGCGAGATGCCCGGCAGGTCGACCTCGCTCCCCGCCGTGCCCGCGGTGTGCAGCACCAGGGTCGAAACGCCGAACAGCCGCTGGATCGGCCCCTGCGTCACATCGATATGCTGAACGCGCGCGGCGGGCACGATGGTGTGGCTCTGGACCAGCCAGCCCGAAGCGACGTGCAACTCCCTGCCCGTCCACGCCCAGCCCCAGCGGGCCCAGCGCCGCTGGGTGAACGCGAGCGACCAGGCGCCGACCAGCGCCACCGCGAGCGGCGCAGCCCAGACGGGCAGCCATTCCCAGCTGTGCGACAGTGCCCAACTCGGTATCGCGGCGACGACCGTCGCGCCACCGAAACCGATGGCGCCGGTCAGGCGCATCACATTGAGCTGACCGCGTTCGAGCGGCTGGAGCGGAATTTCAGGGAGTAGCATCGCCGACGGTTATGCCTGAGGTGCGATCAGGCTCAAGAGGCGATCAGCGGGTTTCGATATCGACGATCAACCCGTCGCCGAGCCACTGGCCGAGCATCTGGCCGGCCTGAACGATGCCGTCGTCATCGCCATAGGCTTCGACCATCGCCGCGCAGAGCGCCGCAAAGGGCAGCCCCTGACGCGCCGACAGCAACGCCTGTCGCTCCACTTGCCCGATCGCACGGAAGCGAGACAGGCCGGCGTGGCGCCAGACGATCATGGCACCGGCTTCGGGCAGCATCTCGACACCCGGCGAGGTGTCGCCATCGGCGAGCGCCGACCAGATCGCGGTGGCGTTGGTGGTCAGATCGGCGAGATCGAGCGTGGGGGTAAAGCGCAGCACCGCGCGGTCCCAGTCGATCCCGGCGAGATCCTCGTCCAGCATCGGGCTGTCGGGTCCGACAAACGCCTCACCCAGCGCCATGTCGAGCCAGGCCAGCTCGGCGACCTCAGGATCGTCGGGGTAGAGGGTCGCCAGCGTTGCCGGGAAATCGCGGGGATAGGCGTCGAGCGTCCAGCTGCTGGGTGGGACGCGGGCGATGTGAGAGATCACCGCCTGCTCGAACGCCTCGCCGCCGATCCAGTCACGGGTGCGGGCAAAGCTCTCCTCAAGGCAGGCGACGAGCTGGGCGCGGTAGTTGTTGAGATAGGCGCGCAGGCCCGGGCCGGCATCGGCGCCGAGGCGCGCGGTGATCGCGTCGTCCTCGCGCGTCAGCCAGCCGCGCATGTCGCGCTGAAGATCGAGCAGGCTCATGCCGCCGCCTGCGTATCGCCGGCCGCGATCCGGCGAGCGACGGCCAATTCGGCCAGCAGTTGGTGCAACGGCGGGATCGCGTCGTCCCGCTCGATCATCGTCGCGACCGGACCGAGATGCGGCAGGACATGGGCGTAGAGATCCCAGACCGATGCCGGGACCGGCTGGTCGTGCGTGTCGATCAGCAACTCGCTGCCCTGGCTATGACCGGCGAGGTGGATCTGGCGGACCCGGTCATGGGGCACGCCATCGAGATAGGCGAGCGGATCGAAGCCGTGATTGGTGGCGCTGACGAAGACATTATTGACGTCGAGCAGCAAGTCACAGCCGGTGCGCACGCACATCGCCGCCAGAAATTCCCATTCGGTCATCTCAGCAGGCGCGATGTCGAGATAGGATGAGGGATTCTCGATCAGCATCGTCCGCCCCAGCGCATCCTGCGCGCGGCCGATATTGGCGCAGACCAGATCGAGCGCCTCGACCGTGTACGGCAGCGGGAGCAAATCGTGCGAATTGAACCCCTCGATCCGCGACCAGCTCAGATGATCGGAGACGAACAACGGGTCGATCTCATCCACCAGCGCGCGCAGCCGGGCGAGATAGGCCGGGTCAAGTCCGTCGGCCGAGCCGATCGACATCGACACGCCGTGCAGGGCGACCGGATAGCGTGCGCGAACGTCGCGCAGGATTTCGCGCGGGCGACCGCCATCGACCATGAAATTCTCCGAAATCACCTCGACGAAATCCACCGCGACGCGGTGTTCGAGGAATTCTGCGTAATGCGGCTTGCGCAGGCCGAGGCCGAAGGCGTGGCGGGAGATGGGCATCATCGTCCTTTCGGAACCGCCGGCCCGGCGAAGGCACCGGGCCGGCGCGCCATTACTTGGCCTCGGTCAGGCTGCCGCCCGCGGCCTTGCACGCCTTGACCGTGAGCGACTTGAAGCCCTGGCCCTTGCAGGTGTTCTGGCCGCGGCATTCATTGGCTGCGGTCTTGCAGTCCGACGAGCCCTTGCAGGTGTTGATGCCGTAGCAATGGACGGTCTTGGCGGCGCCCGCCTGTTCCTTGGCGACCGCGACCGAAGGCATGGCGGCGAGCGCGACGACGGCGGCGGATGCGGCGATGCTGGCGCCGGTACGAACGGTGATCATCGGGAAATCTCCAGAATTGGATACAGCCGGATTGGCTTCCCGAATTCGACGCTGCCGCCCCGGCGGTTACAGCCAGTACGGAATTTACCAGCGCAGCAGGCGCGGCCCGACCAGCGCACCCAGCGCCGAGGCCAAGACGATGCCGAGCGAATACCAGGTGAGCACGAACACCGCCGACACTTCGGGGCAATGGAGGCAATAGATGGTCGCCGAGAACGCCCCCGCCGCCAGCCCGGCCGCCGCCCCCGCCGCACGCAGGCGGGTCGGCGCGAGGCGGCGGAACGACCAGAGCAGGCCGACAAAGATCGGGATGGCGAGCAGCAGCACATGCCATGGGCAGCTCGCCCAGCTATGCCCGAGCAGCATATGGAGCCAATGGCTCGTCGGGACCCGGCTGAGCTCGACCGCGCCCATCACGGCAAGCGGCACCACCGGGATGACCAGCAGCCAGCGCCAGCGCAGCATGTTGCTGTCCGGACGGGCGAGCTGGACTGCCAGGACGAACGCGATCAGCGTCAGCGAAATGGTGTAGCCCCATTTCATCCAGAAGCTGATCCCGCGCATCGCCAGCATCAGATCGGGGCGAATCCCGAGCAACAGCAGCGCGCAGACCGCCGACACCAAAGCGCCGAGCAGCAGGCCGATCGCCAGGCGCCGCCCGACCGCGTTGCGGCGGACCGGGGCCACATCGTCCGAGAGACGGCGGATGAGATCGCCGGTATCCATCATGCCCTCCCCTGTATCCGCGCGGCGAGCGCCTTCAACCCGCGATGCACCGAGACCTTGACGTCGGATTCGCCGAATCCGCCGGCCGTCGCCGCCTCTGCGATGCTCAACCCGTCGATCCGGGTCGCACGAATCAGCCCGGCCTGTTTGGCGGGCAGCGTTTCGAGCAGGTCGTCGACATCGATCCGGGCGGCTGCGACGCTTTCGAAATCCTCGGCGACCAGCACTTCCTCAAGCCCCTCGATCGGGCGGAGACGGCGGCCGCGGCGGAAATGGTCGATCATCTTGTAGCGCGCGATCGCGAACAGCCACGCGGTGAAGGCGCGGCCGGGGTCATAGGTTGCGCGGCGCACATGCACCGCAATCAGCGTTTCCTGCACCAGATCCTCGATATCGTCATCCGAGCCGCTGGCGCGACGCCGGTAGAAGCCGCGCAACAGCGGAACGAGCACGCGAAGCAGCGCCGCGTGCGCCGCGGCGTCACCGCCCAGCCCCGCAACCATCAGCTCGCGCAACGCGTCTTCATTCGCCCGCATGCATGCTCCTCGACCGGAGTTCGGCGTAGCCGGGGGGAAGGTTACACCGGATTGCGACGAAATCTTTCAGCCCATCTGTAACCGCGATCGGGAGGCCCGCGAACTGGATCGCGTGACCCCGGCATCCCGCCTCCTCCCGGGGCACCGCGCGGCCCGGCCTTCCCTGTACCGGGCCGCGCACCGGAGGCCCCGATCGAAAGGACATATCATGCGTTCCACTCATGCCACGCTGGCCGCCGGCCTTGCCCTCGCCACCCTGGGCGGCGTTGCCTTCACCAGCACGGCTTCGGCCCAAACCAAGCCCAAGATGGAGAAATGCTATGGCGTTTCGCTGGCGGGCAAGAATGACTGCGCGGCGGGCGCCGGCACCAGCTGCGCCGGCACGTCGAAGGTCGATTACCAGGGCAATGCCTGGAAGCTGGTCAAGGCCGGCACCTGCACCTCGATCCAGACCCCCAAGGGCAAGGGTTCGCTGACCCCCAAGGCATGACCCGCGCGCTGGCCGGGGCCTTTTGCCCCGGCCGCGCCAGCCGGAGACGATGATGATTTCGCTCTATCGCCGCTTCGCGCGGCTCGTATCGGCGCTGTTGCCCGACGCCCTGTTGCTGCTGGTCGCGCGGCTGGGCGTTGCCGCGATCTTCTTCCTGTCGGGCCGGACCAAGGTGGAGGGGCTGCTGCACATCACCGACTCCACCTATTTCCTGTTCGAGAATGAGTATGCGCTACCGCTGATCCCGCCGCATATCGCCGCCATGGCCGCGACCGGGGCCGAACATCTGTTCCCGATACTGCTGGTGCTGGGGCTGGGCACGCGGGTGTCGGCGCTGGCGCTGCTCGCCATGACACTGACCATCCAGATCTTCGTCTACCCCGATGCCTGGCCGACGCATCTGAGCTGGGCTGCGATCCTGCTGCCGCTGGTCGCGCGCGGTGGTGGGGCGATCAGTCTCGATGCGCTGCTTGCCCGCCGTCAGCCCGTTGTGGCGGGCTGACGGCGAGGCAGAAGGTCACGCCGCGCGGAACATCTCGGGCGGGAGCGCCATGATGGTCTCCGAACCGCCCTCGATCTTCCGCCGCAGCGCGCCGGCGTCAGGCATGATCCGCTCGGCGTAGAAGCGCGCGGTGACGAGCTTGGCTTCGAGGAACGCCTTGTCCTCGGCCTCG
>CAYOXO010000226.1:0-5229 GCA_964407945.1 uncultured Stakelama sp. | reverse complement strand
GCTATTACGACGACATGGTGCGGATTGTCCGGGCATTGCACGCGCCGTTGGACGCCGCTTTCGCAGCGCATCATGGATACAGCGCCAGCGACCTCGTCGATATCGCCGAAGCGCTCGTCGCCCTCCATCAGGAGCGGCTCGGTGGCCGGTTCGTGCTCCTGAAGGACATCTTCCGCGGGCGTACCCGCAAGGCGATCGTCCATGATTTCTTCGCGCGCTATGAGGGCGTCCGGAGCGATCCGGACGCCTTCCTCGCGTCGCTCCCGAAGCGGATGCCGCTTCGTCACCTGAGCACGATGCTGCTGAGCTATGCCGATCGCTGGCTGGTCATGGAGATGCGTGTCGACCCGGGCGTGATCGCGGAGCGGCTCGGCAAGCCGGTGGCGCTGGTCGCCAAGGTGTTCGCGGCGCTCGGCCTGTGTCCCGGCGCGTTGCGCGAACACGAGAAGGAGCATCTCTTCCTTTCGAACCCGGTGTGGCTGAAGCCTGCCGTCCGGGTCGATGACGACTTCCTCTTCTTCGCGCCACAATCGCTTGTCAGCTTTCTGCCGGCGATCTTGCGCACCCTCGCCGCCGAGGCCGGACTCACCAAGGCGCTGGAGAAGCGCCGGACGCTGTATCTCGAAGAGGAGATGAAGCGGGTCATCGAGGAGGTTATTCCTTCGGCGACGCTGCTGCCCAATGTGGAATGGGTTTGGGATGGTATCCGTTACGAGACGGATCTGATCGCCGTGATCGACCGGGTGGTGCTGATCGCCGAAGCCAAGTCCGGCGCCCTGACGCCCAGCGGCTTGCGCGGCGCGCCCGATTCCGTGCGGAAACATGTGCAGAAGCTGATCGTCGATCCGGCGGTGCAGTCGGCGCGCTTGCGGAACATTCTCCTGGCGGCCAGGGACGGGGAGCCAGAAGCGCTCGCGGTCGCGGAAGGACTGGGCCTCGGCCTCCCGCCCGCCAAGATCGACACGATCATCCGCGTCTCGGCCACCCTGGACGATTTCTCGGCGCTGGCGTCTGCCCAGGCCGAGCTAAAACGGAGCGGGCTGGTTCCGGACGATGTCGAGCTTCCTCCGACCATGGGGATCGCCGATCTCTGCACGTGCGCGCATATCCTCGACGACCCGCTATACTTCCTCCACTATCTCGCGAAGCGGGAGCGGTTCCAGGGCAAGGTGCCGATCTTCGGCGATGAGCTGGACTATCTTGGCACCTATCTGGTGTGCGGACTGGAACTGCCCGAGATCGAGGCCGGGACACACAAGGGCATATTCAGCGGGATGTCCCAGGCGATCGATCGCTATTATGTGGGGCGTAGCATCGGGCGGGACGGCCTGAAGCCGCGCCCGGCGGTGGAGCCCTATGTCGCGGCGGTCCTTGACCGCCTGCGCTCACGCGCCACACCGAGCTGGACGACGATGGGCTTGGCGCTGCTCGACGCGATTCCGCCGGGCTCGGAGGAATGTGTCGGGGAGGCGCTTGAGGAACTGGCCGAGCAGGTTAGCGAAATAGGTCCCGATCCGGACCGCCCGGGTGCACTGGTCGCAAGGGGCGCCTGCGGGAACGCAGTCGCGGTGTTCCATGTTTTTCCCAGGGCGCTCGAAGAGGATGTGCTCGACCGGATGGTGCTGCTCGCCGACGACGCGATGGAGCAGGCGAATACCCGACGCTGCGTCGCCTTCGCGCGCATGCTCGAACGCTGGGACCTTCCCTATGCCTATGCCGCGCCGATCCGGGTGCCCGTGGAGCCGTCGAGCGCAGCCGGCTGAGCACCATGGCTTCCAGCATCCACAAAATACCGCGCAACCGTTTGCGCTGGATCCCACGGGATCTGCGGCTCGCGCATGAATATTGCTTCTTCCTCCATGACGAATGCGTGCGGTTGCTCGCGGAGTATGAGGCGGCCCGGGCGCACATCGTCACCGTCAAATTCCGCAGCAAGGTCGAGAACCGGAACTTCACGAAGATCGCCAGGACGAGCCCGATCGAGGCGATGCGCGCTACCGGCTATCCCGACGAGGCGCGGCGGGTGATCCTCAACACCGTCACCATGGCGATGGTGTCGGACTGCCTGCACCACCTCTACGAAGCGCTACGCTGCATGGAGAAGCGTAAGGTCGTCGTGGCCCACAATCTCCTGCGCAAACCGCTTACCGACAATCTGATGTACCTCTCCTGGATGCTTGGTGACGAGGACGCCTTCTATGCGGCATTTACGGCGGAGGACGGCGATGCGGTCATATCACGAGCGATGGCGAGCCAGCGCCTCGCAATCCTGGAAAAGACGCTCGCGACGCTTCCGATCGCGAACGTGCTGACCGCGTCATTCGTGCACGAAGCCCTGTTCAAGCGGGACAACCCGTACGGCCTGTACGGACTGTTCCAGCACGCGGTCCATCTCGTCACCGCGAAACATGTCGAATTGCGGACCGAGCCGGAGAACTTCAACTTCATCTTCAAGAACCATAAGGACGACGACCTGTACGAGCTGCTCTATGAGGTGCTCCCGCAGCTGATGCTGTATTTGTCGCATGTCATTGTCGGCCTTTTCGACCGGATGCGGACCATGGACGCCGGGGCGCACCGGGCGTTCGAGGTACGCTCGATACTCGGCCTCTACTTCGTCGAGGGCGGTGAGAATGTGGGCTATGCCCTTGCCCAGATGGACAATGTGCGTGAGTATCGCTGCGCGGTGTGTGAGCATCCCTTCTCGCTGACGCCGCACAATGCGGCCCGGCTTGTACTCGCAGATTCCTATCGGTGCGTCCGTTGCCGCCGGGTCCAGCCTTTTCCCTACTCCTGGTTATTCTAGTGGACGAGACGCGCCGTGACGTGCGGATATTAGCCTGCGAGCGTGATCCGGCGGGGGATATACGATGACCGATGAGACCAGCGAGGAAAGATTGCAGCGCCTGGCGCAGACCGGCGACTGGGTAATGAAGTTTGCTGAGATCGAGGGACGAGATGGCGAGCCGCCGCGGTCGATCACCTTTGTCGGTATCGAGTTCAAGCCACTGGGCTACGGCCAACTTGCCGATGCGCGGCTTCACCTGCCGGTGACCGTGCCGCTGGACTGGCACAATGCCAGAATGGTGGAAGCGGACATCCCCGGCATCGATCTCGACGGCATCGCCAGGGGCAACGCAACGCTCGAGAGTATATTCTCGTCGACCACGGTCAGTCTTCAGCGCGGCGGCTGGCTTCCCTCGGGGCTGGCGATCACCCGGCGCGGCGTGACGGTGCTGCCTGACCGCAACGTCGTCGCCCAGATCAAGGCCCGATATAGTGGGGGCGCCGTCGTCACGACCGATCGCGACTTCCTCGACATGCTCGCCGATCTCGAGGTGCGCATAAATCCATTGCTGTTTGCGATGGAGGGGAACGGGCGCGGCATACCGTCAGCAGCAACCGTGGAGGCGCAACTCGAGGAAGCGGTCCGGCTCATCGCTAGAGCACTGCCGAAAGCGACACTGGTTATTGGCGACGATAGTCTAAAGGGCGCGCTTGGTCTGATCGAGGATACCCGCCCGGGCCTTGAGCGAAAGCAGGCCTTCTTACTCGATATTGCGCCGTCGCTGGATCCGCCGACCAGCCAGCGTATGCTTGACACACGGTGGCGTGAGATCCTGGAGGCGGCGGATCGCAATGGCGTGCCGCGTACCACCTTGGTCGTCCTGGCCGCGCTGAGCGCCGCGGCCGTGCCAAACTCCGGCAGCCCGGCCAAGAAGGTTCTCAAGTTCCGTCCGGGCTACGGTGCGGGCGATGCCTATAACGCGCTCGCTGACCTGCGATCGCTCGAACTCCTAATCAATCTCTATGCGCTGTTCCCGGAGGAGCGACCGGCCCTCTTCACGGCGGACAAGGCATTGGCGCTCTTCTGGGCCGGTATTCAGGCGCACGACTTCCGGAAGGAACCGGATGGGCTTACCTTTGACCTCGCCCCGGTGGAGGAACTCCTGCCCGGCGACACCATCAGGCGCTGGCAGGAGGCCATCCTGGCAAATTGATCCCAGGGAGGGCGGGCCTGGACGATCTCTCCGCGCTCGCAACGCCGCTCAAAGATCGAATATCGAGGTCATGAGTATCGTCCCTTGGTGTTTGTCGAGGCTGGCCTGCCGCGCCAGATTGACGAACTGTTTCTCGGCGACGACCAGATCGGCGAAGGGCACTACCGTTGTGAACGCCGCCATGTCGCGAAGATCATTCTCGTTGATCCCGCGCGCTTGGTCCTCGAGGCGGACGGCCAGTTCGCGCTCGACGTTGAGGATTGGAATATCGGTGACGATGCTCCGGACCAGCGATGAACCGATGTCACGAACGCTGTGCCAATCCAGCCCCAATTGTCTGCCGGTCGCGAGGATGAAGTCGAGCTCATCGATGATCAGCCTTGCGCCATAGGCGCGCTTCCTGAGGGCCAGCGTCTCTCCGGCGGCGATCGCGCGCCGCGATTCGATGCCGCCGATGAGCTCGGCCGAACTTGCGCTGTAACGCCGGACCGCCTCAACGCGGATATCCTCCTCGCCGGCCATCAGATAGTCGAACAGCGCGCGAACAGGATCCTGGCGAAAGAAATCGAGTACTCGCTGTGAGATCTCGAAGCCATAGGTTTGCGGAGAATAGTCGGCCGCGGACTCGAACCAGAGATCGGACAGGAACCAGTGCGCTTCCGGCTCGGCCCGCGCGATGCCGTGGTGGCGTGCGAGATACGCTGTCAGCGTCTCGCCGAGGATGCGCCGCCGGCCGCGAAACACCTTGCCCTGGCTGATCGCCGCCTGGGTGCGCGCCATATTGGCCCGCCTTGCCGGATCGTTGATCTTGGAGGTTTCGTAGATGTTGGCGAACGACAGCGGTACCATGATCGCCCGTGAGCGAACTCCCTCGACCACTTGCGACAGGGCAGCATGCTCCTTCGGGAAGCTGGCCTTGTCCCAAGCGCCGCGCGCCAGCGCCACCCAGGCATTCTGATCGAGATAGAGCAAGCGGGTCATCGTTCTTGCCCTTGCTGCAGGGACGGGAAGCATCTGTCGAGGCGGATTGAAGTGAACGCCTCTGGCGGTGGCCTCGCGCGCTCCCGCTTTACGGCGCGGCCTTGCCGTCACCATAGAGCCCCGGCGGGTCTTGGCCCGCCGAGGGTGGCTTAGGCCAGTGTGCCGCTGACCCTGGAGGCACGGGGCGAGGCACGGGGCGATGACGCACACTGCCGGACTGCTGCGCAGCCGGACAGGGTGCGGCGCC
>CAYOXO010000225.1:0-5305 GCA_964407945.1 uncultured Stakelama sp. | reverse complement strand
CGCGACGACGCCCCCACCCCAACCCCTCCCCTGAAGGGGAGGGGCTAGAAAGCTGCCATGCCCGACCACGCCAACTCCTCGCACCCCGCCGTCCAGCACCAGCTCGACCGCCTCTGGGCACTCGGCCCCGGCGCCGACATTCTCGGCCTCGACCGGATCACCCGCCTGCTCGCGCGCGTCGGCGATCCGCATCTCAGGCTCCCACCGGTGCTCCATGTCGCGGGCACCAACGGCAAGGGATCGACCTGCGCCTTTCTGCGCTCTGCAATCGAAGCTGCGGGGTTGAACGCTCACGTCTATTCCAGCCCGCATCTCGTCCGCTTCAACGAGCGTATCCGCCTTGGCGGAACGCTGATCGATGACGACGCGCTCGCCGCATTGCTCGAGGAAGTCCTCGATGCGGGCGGCGATATCGGTGCCAGCTTCTTCGAGGTGACGACCGCCGCCGCATTCCTCGCCTTCAGTCGCACCCCGGCGGATGCCTGCATCGTCGAGGTCGGCCTCGGCGGCCGGCTCGATGCCACCAACGTCATCCCCGCACCCGCCGCCTGCGCCATCGCTCAGCTTGGCATCGATCATCAGGCGTTCCTCGGCGACACTGCTGAAGTCATCGCTGGCGAAAAGGCTGGCATTGCCAAGCTCGGCGTCCCCCTCGTCACCATGGCCTATGGAACCTCCGTCACCGAACGCATCGTGCAGGTCGCCGACGCCGCCTGCGCCCCGGTCTTCGCGCGCGGTGCGGCCTGGGATTTCGAGGTCGCCGACGATCGCCTGCACTATCGCGACGCCAAGGGTGAGGTCAAAACCCCGCTCCCCGCGCTCGCCGGCCCGCACCAGCCGTCCAACCTCGCGCTCGCCATCGCCACGCTGCGACACCAGCGGTGCCTCGCGGTCCCCGTCACCGCCCTCGCCGCCGCGGCAACCGCCGCGCGCTGGCCCGCACGGATGCAGCGCCTCTCGCCCGGCCCGTTGCTCGACCTGCTCCCGCCCGGCAGCCAACTCTGGCTCGACGGCGGTCACAACGAAGCTGCCGCGCAATCGGTCAGCGCCGCACTGGCCGAGGTCGCGCACGGCCGCGACGTCCATCTCGTTCTCGGTATGCTCGCCAACAAGGACGCGGCCGGCCTCCTCGCACCCTTTGCGCCGCTTGCCCGGTCGCTGACGGCGATCCCCGTTCCCGGGCACGCGCATCACGATCCCGCGGAGCTCGCCAAAGCCGCACGCGAGCTCGGTATCGCTACAAACGCTGTTGCAGAGACCCCCGTCTCGGCGCTTCGGCAGATCGCCGCTGGCCTTGCGCCGGATAGCGCGCCGCCGCTCATCCTCATCCTCGGCTCGCTCTACCTCGCCGGTGAAGTGCTCCGGGAAAACGGCGAGCTCCCCGACTGACCTTTATTGCGATTGACTATCAATAACAGAATGTCAGGATAGCCGGACGAATCGAATCCGGAGTCCTCGGCATGACCGCAATCGCCACCCTCGGCCTCGCCCTTCCCCGTCTTCAACCCGACGATCCCGGCGCGCGCCTGCTGCTGTTCGGCATTCGCCAGATGGGTGCCGGCGGCCTCAGCGACGCCGCCGCGGCGCACGCCTTCGTCACCGCCTTTGGCCGCGATTTTCGCCGTCCGCTCGTCCTGCTGCGCTCGTTGATGGCAGAGATGTCGACCGCCTCGGCCGGTCCGATCCAGATCGCGCCTTGGTGCTGCGCGCGCATGACTGCAGCGGAAAGCGCGACGATCGAGATCATCGCGCGTGCGCCGTACGATCCGGGCCGTGCCCAGGTCCTGCTGGCCGACCTGCTCGGTGTTCGTCAGGTGGACGGCGTTCTCGCGACCGCGCATGCGCTGGCCAACGCCTTCGCCGATCTGGGCCTGCCGCTGGAGGCCTAGGCGCCCTTCGCCCGCAGTCGCGCCAGGGTGTCTGCGGCCCAGCGATACATGTCGCCCTCAGCCGCGCGCTGCTGCCGGTCGAGCCGCTTCGCCCGCCCCTCGATCTCCTCGAGCTGTTTGCGCGCCTTGTTCTCCCAGCCTTCGGCCAGCAGCAGCGCGGCATAGCGACACCGCGCCTCTTCGCCCGGCAGTCGCGTCACCACATCGGCATAGATCGCCAGTGCTTCTTCGTTGCGACCCAGATGCTCCAGCATCCGTGCGCGCAGCAATCCCTGCCTGTCCCGCTCGCCCTGCGCTGAGGGCGGCTCGAGTCCGTCGAGAAGCCCCAGTGCCTCACCCGCATGTCCCTGTTCGAAGATCGAGCGGGCCAGTTTCGCCGTTACCTGTGCATCGCCGGGCACCTTGGCCAGCGCCTCGCGATACGCGGCCTCAGCCTCGCTCCACCGTCCCAGATCGCTTGCCGCGTCACCAAGCCGGATCCGGTTCGCAACCGTGTCGGTCAGATCCAGCGCGTCGCGGGCCGCCCGCAATTCGCGCTCCGGATCGATCGCCGCCACGGCCTTGGCACGCGCCGTCCGTACGTGGCGGTTCCCTTGCAGTCCAGGCAGTATCTCGACGATGAAATAGGCGATTGCCCCTACCATCGGCAGAAAGATCAGCGCGGTCAGCCACAGCGGATTGCGCCCGGTCTTCACCAGATGGACGACGCAGGTCACCTGCACCGCAAGGATGGCGAGCCAGACGATCATGCGCCGCTGCGGATCACCGGCGCTTCGGGCTCCTCGTCGGCGCGCGCATCGCCTTCGCCCTCGGTCCCGGCGTTGCCGATCGAGCGATCGACCAGCCCGGTGTGCATCATCCACCAGAACAGGATGATCCCGGGCACCGCGACCACGCCGGTCAGCAGGTAGAAGTTCACATAGCCCATCGCCTCGATCAGCGATCCGGCGCTGGTACCGGTGATGAAGCGCCCGACGATGCTCGCCGCGGCCGAGATCAGCGCATATTGCGCCGCCGTATAGCGCAGGTCCGTCAGCGCCGAGAAATAGGCGACCAGCACGACGCCGCCGATGCCGCTCGCGAAATTCTCGAAGCACATGGCGGCCGCCATCACCAGGTTCGAATGACCGATCGCGGCAAGCCCGGCAAAGCTCAGATTCGAGATCGCCATCAGCACCAGGCTCAGCAGCACCGACCGCTTCATCCCCATGCGGACATAGAGAATGCCGCCGACAAAGATGCCGATCATCAGCGCGAAGAAGCCGAGGCCGACGTCGTAAAAGGCGATCTCGTCATTGCTGAAGCCGAGATCGTCGAACAGCAGCCGTACGGTGAGCTGACTCAGCGTATCGCCCAGCTTGTGGACGAGGATGAACAGCAGCACGATCAGCGCGCCCTCGCGCGTGAAGAACTGCTCGAACGGCCCCCAGATCGACTTGGCGACCTGCCCGATCCCCTTGCGCTGTGCCGCCTCGCGGTGCCGCGCCGGTTCGCCCACGACGATGCCGGCGATCACCGCCGGCAGCACGAACAGCGCGCAGGCGATGTAAGCCGCTTCCCACCCCATCCGTGCCGCGATCACCAGCGCCAGTGCACCCGCGCTCGCTGAACCGATCCGCCAACCATATTGCGACATGCCCGATCCCACGCCGAGCTGGCGCGGCTCGAGAATCTCGATGCGGAAGCCGTCGATGACGATGTCATAGGTCGCACCGGCCACACCGACGAGGATCGCTGCGGTGATGATCGGCGCAATGTTGTTGGGATCGGGCGGGGTCAGCGCCAGATTGACCACG
This sequence comes from uncultured Stakelama sp., assembly GCA_964407945.1. Classification (GTDB taxonomy): domain Bacteria; phylum Pseudomonadota; class Alphaproteobacteria; order Sphingomonadales; family Sphingomonadaceae; genus Sphingomonas. The sequence goes on along the minus strand of CAYOXO010000225.1, from coordinate 1,620 downwards.
GCAGCAGCGACCAGAATCGCCGAAACAATCAGCCACGACACGCGCTGCCCCAGTTTCCCGAGAAGCGGAATCCGCACGCCGTCGACGATCCACGCCCACAGCCATTTGAGGTTGTAGACCAGGATCGCCAGCGTGAAGGCGGTGATGGTCGACTTGTCGATGCCCTGCTGGGCAAGGCGTGAGGTCAGCGTCGCGCCGATCATCGCATAGGGGAAGCCCGACGAGATACCGAGCGCCAGCGCCGCGAGCGGCGCCGTCTCGAAATAGGGACGGACCGCTTCCGGCAGCTCATCGCGCCAGCTTGCCGGTGCCGCGCTGCGTGCAGCAAAGAATGCCACAATCAGCGCGCCGGCGCCGACGAAGAGGCCGAACGAAGGGGCGAAGACAGCCCCCGCTTCGCGCAATGCCTTGGGCGGCGCGTAGATGGTGTAGAGCGCGGCGATCAGGATCAGTGCCAGCGTCACGACGCTTCCGGCGACCAGCATCGACGCGCCGCCGCGGCGGCGCCAGATCAGGCTCGCGCCCAGCGTGATGAGCGCCACCAGCAACGCGATGTTGAAGGTCATCGACGGCGCGAGCTTGATGCCGGTCCCGGTCACGCCCCATGCGATATCGATCCCGCGGCCGATCACCGCCTGGGCACCCGGCAGGGTTGCGGACATCCATGGCAGCATCAGCGACGCCAGCGCACCCACCAGCCCCAACTGAGCGATCACATACCCGAAACCGCTCTTATCTTCCGTACGCTGCATCCCCGCCCCTTTATCGGCAATCGGGCGACCCTAGCGGCAAAAACGGCGATGCAAAGCCCTTCAGGCGACGGACTGGAACAGCTTCAGGCTGGCCGGCACGCGGCGCGGCGTCTTGCCCTCCAGCAGCGTCTCGACGATCTTGATCGCGCGCAGCAGGTCGCGCTGCGGATAAGGCTTGGACAGGCAGCCAAGGCCGATCGTCCCAACCTCGTCCAGCCGCCGTCCGGTGACGATCAGCACCGGCACGCCCTTCGCCTGCGCGGCTCGGGCCACATCCGCTCCGTCGCCGTCGCGCAGACCCAAGTCGACCAGCACCAGATCGATCGGGTTCCGCGAACCGATATGCCCGATCGCCTCGACCACCGAATCGGTGGTGGCGACGACGGAAAAGCCCTCCTCGGTCAGGAAATGCTCGGTATCGAATGCGACCAGCGGCTCGTCCTCGACGATCAGGAGCCGTGTGATCTTCCGGGCCTTCTTTCCGAACAACATAACCCACCCACAATGTTACGCGGCCAGAACGCACTAGCCCGTCCGGGGCTCCCGCCGCACAAGAATTTTGCGCCGGACGCCAACCCGCTGTATCGCGCGGCGAATGTCCCCACCACCTCCCCAGGACTCGCCCCGTCAGGGCGAACGTATCGCAAAGCTGCTCGCCCGTGCCGGAATCGCGTCACGCCGCGAGGTCGAACGCATGATTGCCGAGGGTCGCGTCGCGATCGATGGCGAAATCCTCACGACTCCCGCGACCGTGCTGTCCTCGCTTCACGGCGTCACCGTCGATGGCGAGCCGGTCGGCGCCGCTGCGCCCGCACGTCTGTTCCGCTTCCACAAGCCCGCGGGCCTGCTCACCACCGAGCGTGGCCCC
>CAYOXO010000224.1:0-5379 GCA_964407945.1 uncultured Stakelama sp. | reverse complement strand
GCGTACCTGGCGAGCCGCGGCGACGGATCTGGCCGGCACGCAGGCCGAGCCGCGCATCACCTCGCTCGCACCTTCGTCCTCGCTGCCCACGACGACGCGGTCCGGATGTTTGAAATCCTCGATCGCTGCGCCTTCGCGCAGGAATTCGGGGTTGGAGACGACCTTGATGCCCTTGTCCGGTGCAATCCGCTCGACGATGCGCTCAACCTCATCGCCCGTGCCCACGGGGACGGTCGACTTGGTGACGATCACCGCTGGCCCTTCGAGTGCGGCGACGATCTCTTCGGCGGCGGCGAAGACATAGGACAGGTCGGCATGGCCGTCGCCCCGGCGGCTGGGGGTGCCGACCGCGATGAACACCGCGTCCGCGCCCTTTACGCCCTCGGCAAGGTCGGTGGTGAAGGACAGGCGCCCCGCCTGCACGTTGGACGCGACCAGTTCGGCCAGGCCCGGCTCGAAGATCGGCATCACATTCTGGTGGAGCAGCTCGATCTTGCGCGCGTCCTTGTCCACGCACACCACGTCGTGCCCGAAATCGGAGAAACAGGCCCCCGAAACGAGGCCCACATAACCGGTGCCGATCATCGCAATACGCACGCCAAAGCCCTTTCGCTGAACGTCTGCGCGCTCTTAGCGCAACATGGGGGGACGGCAAGTGGCGCTGGTCCGGTGCGAAGACGATCGATCGGCATCCGGCACGAAAAAGCGCGCAATCCCGAGGGACGCGCGCGTCGCGAAGCCAGGGAAGAAAGCCCGGACGGGTCGAGTGCCACGGACCATCCGTGGCGCCGCCCACCCGGGCTATCCGGGGTTACCAGGGACGAAGATCTTCGCCGTAGCCTTCCCGAAACAGGAAATCGAACATTCATTTTCTCCCATCGTGCACATACGCGCACGCTCGTATGATTAATGGAAAATTTACTCTGAATCAAGGATTCATGACAGCGGAGGACAAACCGGCCCCCGCGCCGGCTGTTTCGTCCTTAAGAGTTCCTTCAAGAGTGCAGGTTATTCGCGGATCTGATGTCCGAGCGTGCTGAACCCGTTGGTGCCACGATCTCGCCGCCTGAGGCGGGGGAAGGCTTGTCGTCCGGACTTCCGGCAAGGCGCGATGCGCCCTTGCCGGTGGCACTCTCGCATAGCCATTCTCCCGTCTCGCGAATCGAGACGGGCAAGGGCTCGGCGAACGGGCTTTGGCGGGCACTTTCCCTCTGTGAGATCGCCAATTTCCAGTCGCTCCGCCGGCACCTCGGACGGCCGCGCGCCGATACGCTGGTGCGCGACCTTGCCGATCATATCGGACGGCTCGAACCGAATGTCCGGCTCGCTGCTGCGGGCCGCTCGCTGCTTGAACTCTCCTTCGAAGCCGACTCGGCCGAATCGGCGACGGCGGTGATCGAACGGCTGGCCCGAGAATTCACCCGGACCGTCGATCTCGATGGCGAGCGTCACGTGATTCAGCTTCGCTGGGGCATCGCCGCCGCGCCCGCGCTCGATGATGACGAAGTCCGGCTCACCGAAGCCGCGGAATCCGCGCTGTCGCAGGCGCGGCTCGAATCGCGGGTCGTCATGCTCGACCTTTCGCAGACCGAAGTCGCGTTCGACCGGCTGGCGCTGATCCGCGAGCTGCCGCGTGCGATCGCGTCGGGACAGTTGTTCCTGCAGTATCAGCCCAAGGTCCATGTCCGGAAGGAAGCCGTGACCGGTGCGGAGGCGCTGGTGCGGTGGCGCCACCCGATCCGCGGCCTGATCCTGCCCGGCGATTTCATCTCGGCGGCGGAGGAGGGCGGTGAAATCGCCGGTCTGACGCTCTGGACGTTGCGTCAGGTGATCGCTGATCAACGGGTATTGGCGGCGCATGGGCACGACATGCCGGTGTTCATCAATATCTCCGGCGTGTTGCTGGCCGATGCGGCGTTCGTGAACGAAGCGTGCCGCATCATCCGCGAGACCGGCGCCAAGATCGGGTTCGAAATCACCGAGACCGCGGTGATCCGCGATCCGGACAGCGCGATCCGCCACCTCCAGTCCTTCTCGGAGATCGGCATCCCGCTTGCGATTGACGATTATGGCGCGGGCCTGTCGTCGCTCGCCTATCTGAAGCAGCTCCCGGCAACCGAGCTCAAGATCGACAAGATGTTCGTGATGCAGCTCACCAGCAGCAACCGCGACCCGCTGATCGTCCGCTCGACCATCGACCTCGCGCACGCGCTCGAGATGGAAGTGACGGCTGAGGGCGTGGAAACGCCCGCGGCGCTGGCCCTGCTCAGCGTCATGGGCTGCGACATGGTGCAAGGCTTCCTGATCAGTCGCCCGGTGGCGCTCGACGCCTTTATCCGCTTCCTCGACGAGGAAGGGCACAAGGCCGCCTCGGCGATCCGGCCGACCTTCGCGCGGCCGGAGGGCTTCTGGCGCAAGAGCGGCTGATGCGCCGGCTCCTCGCCATCGCAGCGGCCTTGACGCTGGGGCTATCGACCCCGGCGTTTGCGCAGCAACGCGCTGCCGACACGCTGATTGACCGCGCCAAGGCGGCAATGATCGCCGAACCCGGCGAGGCGCTCAAGCTGGCGGGCGAGGCCGAACGCAGCGCCGCCGCGATCACCGATCCGCGCGCAAGGGCGATCGCCACGGCGACGGCGTTGTGGTTGCAGAGCGAGGCGTCGATCCGCACACGCAATGCTGCTGGGGCAGCTCCCCGGATCGCCCGCGCATTGCGACTGATCAGCCCGTACCCTGAGCCGAGCAAGTTGCGGGGCGATCTGCTGCTTGCGCGTGCTGGCGTCCAGCAGGACCAGCTGCGCCCGGCCGAGGCGCTGGCTTCGCTGCAGGAAGCATTCAACATTTTCGGCGCGGTGGGTGAGAAGCGCAGCCAGTCGATCACGCTCCAGACGATCGCGACACTTTACACCCAGGCCAATGACTTCGCGAGCGCCGACAAATATTTCCGGCAGGCCGCGGAGGTTTATGAGGGCGATCCCCGTCTTTCGCTGTTCCTCTACAACAATCGCGGGAACGTGCTGTTGCGGCTGGAGAAGCCGGCCGAGGCGGTTGCGCAGTACCGGCGCGCGCTGGCGACGGCGCGGTCGTTGAACAGCGCCACGCTGCTGCCACCGATCCTGATCAACCTGGCGCGCGCACTAAATCATGACAAGAAGATCGACGAGGCCGAAACGGTCATCGCCGAGGCGCAGCGGCTGATCGCGCAGGGCGCATCGCCCAATTCGGAACCCCTGCTGCTGGCGGTATCCGCGCAGCTTGCGTTCGACCGGCACAATCTCGACCGAGCGAAGGACCTGATCGACCGGAGCTTCGCGGGCGTCGATCTTGCCACCACCCCGATCGCGATGCGCGATGCGCATCTGATCGCCTATAATATCTACAGCGCACGCGGCGACAGTCGGATGGCGCTCACCCATCTCGAACGCGTGCGCAAGCTGGGCGATGAAGCCGCACAGCTCGCAACTTCGACCAGTACCGCGCTGATGGCGGCGCGGTTCGACTATACCAATCAGGAACTGCGCATCGCGAACCTCAAGGCGGACGAGGCCCGGCGCGAAGCGGAATTCCAGCGCACCCTGTTGTTCGGCGTCGGCGGCGCGACGCTGATCATCATCACCTTGCTCAGCATCGGCCTGTTCACGATCCGCCGCAGCCGCAACCAGGTGCGCGCTGCGAACATCGAACTCGGCGAAACCAACGTCGCGCTCGAAAAGGCGCTCAAGGCCAAGACCGAATTCCTCGCGACGACCAGTCACGAGATTCGCACGCCGCTCAACGGCATTCTCGGCATGACCCAGATCATGCTGCGCGATCCGGCGATGCCGGCCCAGACCCGCGACCGGCTCGGCATCGTTCATGGTGCGGGCATGACGATGCGCGCGCTGGTCGATGACATTCTCGACGTCGCAAAGATGGAGACCGGCAACCTCTCGGTCGAACTCGTCGCGACCGACCTGCATGCGCTGTTGAAGGACGTCACGCGCATGTGGGAGGAACAGGCCCGCGGCAAGGGGCTCGAGTTCAGGCTCGAGGTGGGTGAGGCACCGCTCTGGGTCGAAACCGATGCGGGGCGTTTGCGCCAGCTGCTGTTCAACCTGCTTTCGAACGCGCTCAAATTCACCGAAAAGGGGACGGTCGCGGTCAAGGCAGGGGCTGCGGAAGGACGGCTTCGCATTGCCGTGTCCGATAGCGGCATCGGCATTCCGGCCGAAAAGCACGAGGAAATCTTCGAATCGTTCCGCCAGGTCGATGCCGGCACGACGCGGAAGTTCGGCGGCACCGGGCTCGGCCTGGCGATCGTCCGCAACCTTGCGCGCGCGCTGGACGGTGACGTCTCGGTCATCAGCGTCGAGGGGGAGGGCGCGACCTTCACTGTCGATCTGCCGTTGATCGAGGCTGCGGCGCCCGACGGTTCCGGGGCGGCGGATGGGCCGGGCGAACCGGTGGTCGTCCTCGACCGCAATCCGATCGCGCGCGGCATGTTGCGGGCCCTGCTCGAACCGCATTTTGCTGCAGTCCAGTTCGCGGCGACGCCGGACGAGGCGCTCGGCATGTTGACCGGCGACGGCCCCGTCCTGTTGCTCGCCGAGGAGGCGACGCTCAAGGCGGCCGGCGACGATGCCGTCGCGGTCCTTTCCGCACTGGCTGCTGCGGCAAAGGACAAGCGCGCGCGCACCGCGGTGCTGTGGCTCAAACCCGATGAGGCGATGCTGGCCTCGCTCAAAGAGGCTGGGGCGGCGACGATTGTTGCCAAGCCCGTCGCGGGGGCGGCGCTGATCGAGGCACTGGTCGCGGGAAGGGAAGAAAATTGTACGGCATCCGACGCAACTCGGCTTGTGTCACAAGCGGCTTAAGACGATAGCACACATATGATATCCTCACCTCGCGACGCCAACGAGATGGGCACCGCCCGCATATGAATATCCTGTTTATCGAAGATGATCCGATGAACCGCCGTGTCGTCCGCGACATGCTCGACGTGGCTGGCGCGTCGATGGCCGAGGCCGAGCATGCCGAAGAGGGGCTGCGGAAAATTGGTGCGGAAGATTTCGACGTTGTTCTGGTCGATCTGCGCATGCCGGGCATGGACGGGATCGAGGCGATCGAACGCATCCGCGCGCGCGGCGATGCCAAGGCGGAACTCCCGATCATCGTCGTTACCGCCGACACCGCCGTCGATCTGCGCGAGCGCTGCCTGACCGCCGGCGCGGACGAGGTGCTGTTCAAACCGGTGGCGATGGATGCGCTGTTCGACACGATCGGCCGTGTGCTCGCGCTGCGCAGCGGCGGCGAAGGAATCCTGCTCTAGTTTGATTGCGGTTCGGTAAGGCCGAACCGTGCGGCACCGGCCCGCTCCCCCACCCGGCCACCCATAAAATA
>CAYOXO010000223.1:0-5430 GCA_964407945.1 uncultured Stakelama sp. | reverse complement strand
CCTTCGACCACCAGCAGCACGGCAAGCGGGATGCTCGCCGCCGCGACCATCGCGACCTGGATGAAACCCCGCCCCGCGCCAAGCCATTCGAGGCCGCGGCTGGCATACATCACCGCCACCAGCCCCAATGCCAGGGTCCAGCGCCAGCGCATGGCACCCGGCGCGTCGCGGCGGCGCAGCGCGACGATCAACGCGAGCACACCGGCCAGCCCCATGGCGTTGACCAGGCTGTCGATGATCGCGGCCGTCGTCATCCCGCGATCATCCGCTTCAGCGCGCGGCGCACGATCGGCCGCATCACCAGCGCGATCGGCGCGGGCATCGGCCGCTCGACGCGGTTGCGGTACACGTTGAGGAACCAGCCCCGGCAATCGGTCCGGCTGGTCCGGCCGGTCGCCAGCTGAGTCACTTCATAGGCCATCAGCATCCCGGTGCTGATCACCATCGGCGCAAACGACATCCGGCTGCGCCGCCCCGCCGCGACCTCGCCCGCCAGCGCGAGATCGATATGATGGCGCGAGGAACTGTTGAGCATCACATGCTCCGCCTCGCACAGAAAGGCTTCGGCGCGGTCGCCATCGGTCACCGCTTCGATCGGCTTGCCGCGCGTCGGATAGCACAGCCGCTCCTCCGGCATCGGATCGCCGGGACGGGTGACATAGACCGAGGGCAGCGGCGAGGCATAGGCATCGATCACCGTCGCCCCGCTGGCGCGCGCCCCGCGATACAGCATGAGGCCGGCGACCAGGTCATCGGTGCCGTTGACCACGATCTTCGCCGTCGCGAGGATGCGGTCGAGATGGTCGGGCCAGTCCCGGCCGAGCACTTCGATATCGGCCTGCGGATTGATGCGCAGGCATTGATCGCGGCTGGCCTCGGCCTTGTGCCGTCCGACGCTGTCCAGTGTCGCGAAGAGCTGGCGGTTGAGGTTCGAAACCTCGAAATCGTCCCGGTCGCAGATCACCAGCCGGGTGAAGCCGGCACGGACCAGCGCCATCAGGCATGCCCCGCCCATGCCACCCACGCCACAGACGAAGACCGGCGTCTCGCGCAGCCGCTCCTGCTCGGCCTCGGTGACGAAGCCGATGTTGCGGGTGGTCATCGTGGCATAGTCAAACATCACGCGTCTCCCGCCACGGCCGCAGTCGTCCCCAGGCCCGGCTCGGGCTCAACCAATAAAGCACGGGAAGCACCGCGCGCTGGGCGAGCAGGAACACCAGCGTCCCGATCAGTGCGGGCAGCGAATGGCGCGGAACATCCTGCAGCAGGTATCGGCGCGCGGCGGCGAGGTTCATCTCGCCGATCTGGAGCAGGTCGTCGCCCCGGCCATAGTCGAGCTGGCTTGCGCAGAAGTCATTATAGGCCGGCTCGCGATGCGGCGGCGCTTCGTCGAACCGCTTCTTCAGATGATCGGATCCGCCCCGATACGCGTCCTCGATGACGAACCGCGCTTCATCGAACCTGGCATCGTCGCTCACGCCAAAGGCCGCGCGATGATCCCGCATGATCTGGCGCGCCAGCGAAAGATGGTCGAAACGGCGCACCGTGCCGGCGTCGGGCGACGGGAAGACATTGCTGAACCCCTCGCAAACCAGGCCGACGACGGCGGGCACCTGGGTGACGCTGGAAATCCAGAAGGGGCGCAACTGATTGCGCGCAAACAGCAACAGGGTGGTCATCCCGTAGAGCGCCCAGGAAAAGCCCTTGCCCCGCGCCTCAGGGTCGATCAGCACCAGGCCGAGATGGGTGACCAGCTCGCGCGATCCGCGGTGATTCACATCGAGCAGCGCCAGCGCGTTGAACGCGATCGCACGCCCCGTCGCCCGCTCGCGGATCAGCATGATCACCGAGCGCTCGAGCGCGCCTGAATCAGCGCGAAACACGCCATAGTCCAGCGAACCCGCCGCCAGCGACCGCTCCGCGACATCGCTCAGCGCCTTCGACAGTGCCGCCTGTTCCTCGGGCGGCATCCACGATCCCGGCCGTTCATAGACATGGGCCTGATGCGTCGCGGACAGGTTTACCGAGAGATCCAGATGAGTCTGGAAGATCGCCTTTAGCCACATCCGCGTCAGCGTTTCCGAACGGGGGCGCGATGCAAAGTCATGGTGTCCCTCCGAAGGCGCGGCGCATCATCCCGATACATCATGCCCGCGCCGCGTTACAAATTCCTCAAATGGTGGCCAGATTTGCCATCGTCACATAATCGAGCTTGCCGGTACCCAGGACAGGCAGCGCATCGAGAACGCGGATGTCGCGCGGGATCGCGAGTTCGGCGATGCCATTCGCTCGCGCCCAGCCCTGCAACTCGCTGACCTGCGCGCCCTTGTGGGTGGTGAACAGCACCAGCTGCTCGCCTTTGCGCGGGTCGGCGCGGCTGACGACGGCGTGATCGGCGTCGGGCCAGACCGCGCCGGCATAGCCCTCGACCGCCGGGAGCGAGACCATCTCGCCGCCGATCTTGGCGAAGCGCTTGGCACGACCGCGAATGGTGACGAACCCCGCCTCGTCGATCGTGACGATGTCGCCGCTGTCATGCCATCCATCCTCCGGCGGCTGGATCACGCCCGGCTGATCGGCCTTCATATAGCCCGCCATGATGTTGGGGCCGCGGATCGAAAGCTTGCCACCCTCATCGATGCCCGGCACCGGATCGATCCGGCCCTCGATCCCCGGTAGCAATCTGCCCACGCTGCCGGCGCGATAATGCATCGGCGTATTGACGGCGATCACCGGCGCCGCCTCGGTCGCGCCATAGCCTTCCAGGATGCGCAGCCCGAACTTCTCGCTCCATACCCTGCGCGTTTCGTCGCGGACGCGTTCGGCGCCGGCGAAGATGTAGCGCAACGAGTAGAAGTCGTAGCTGTGTGCCAGCCGGGCGTAGCCCGAGAGGAAGGTGTCCGTCCCGAACAGGATCGTCGCATTGGCGTCATAGGCGAGCGCCGGGACGATCCGGTAGTGAAGCGGATTGGGATAGAGCAGCGTGCGGATGCCGTTGAGGATCGGCAGCAGCGTGCCTCCCGTCAGCCCGAAGCTGTGGAACACCGGCAGTGCGTTGAACACCAGATCCGACGAGTTGAAGTCGATCCGCGCCGACAGCTGCGCGCAGTTGGCGAGCAGGTTGCGATGCGTGAGCACCACGCCCTTGGGCAGCCCCTCCGACCCGCTGGTGAACAGGATCACCGCAGGATCGGTGGGCAGGACACCGCGGCGACGATGCAGCCGGCCGGCGAAGCGTGTCGCGACCAGCGCGCGCAGCTTGGCGCCGGTACCGATCTCGCCCGCGATATCCTCGAGGTATAGGATCGTGCGGCCGTCCGCCTCCAGCCCCTCGACCACCGCTTCCAGCTTGGCCTGCTCGATGAAGGCGCGCGCGGTCACGATCGTGCGCACTTCGGCAGCCATGCATGCCGCCTTCAGATTGGCGAGGCCGGCGGTATAGTTGAGCATCGCCGGCACCCGGCCGATCGCCTGCAATGCGAAGAAGCTCGCGACCGTCCCGTTGACGTTGGGCAGCAGCAGCCCGACCGCCTCGCCCTGGGCGCTGCGCCGCTCGAACGCACGGCCCAGCGCCATGCTGCCCGTGATCAGCCGCTTGAGGCCCAGCGGCTCGCGCTTGATGTCCTCGACCACCAGCGTATCGCCGCCATGCACGTCCTTGGCGTCGATCAGCGCCTGGAACAGCGTGCGGTCGATGTCCGACGTCGCGAAGATCATCGTGCTCATCTCTTCGTAGAGACGGCGGCCGGCGATCGCACGGCGGGCACGCGCGGTCATCTCACCCTCGATGGCGAAGCGCCGCGGGGACAGGATCGTCAGCTCGATCTTGGGGAAGCTGCGCAGGCGGATCTTGCCGCGCAGACGCGAGAAGCGCGAGAATTGCGCGCCGTCGATCCGCACCGGGATGATCGGCGCATCGGCCTTGTCGGCGACCATGCCGGGGCCGTCGAAGATCTTCATCAGCGCGCCGGTGACGGTGATCCTTCCCTCGGGGAAGATCACCAGCGTGTTGCCCTCCTTCACCGCGCGCACCATCGCCTTGGCCGACATCGGATTGGTCGGATCGACGGGGAAGGCGCGGAACAGCTTGAGTGCAGGCTGGATCCACCAGCGCTTGGTGATCGCGGTGTTGACGGCAAAGACCGGCTTGCCGGGTAGGAACACCGCGAGCAGCAGTCCGTCGAGCCAGGAGACGTGATTGACCACCACCACCGCGCGCTCACCCGGCTTGGGCATGTTCTCCGCGCCATGCACGTCGATGCGATAGAGCAGCTTCAGGATCGCGCGGATCGAATGCTTGAGCACCGTGTCGGGCAGCAACAGGCAGGAGATCAGCGCAACCGCCAGCGTCGCGAAGCCCATCGTGCCGATGATGCCCGGGATCGAGACGCCGGTCGCCAGCAGGGCGAGCGCGACCCCGACCACGCCGACCATCACCGCCGCGTTGACGATGTTGTTGGCGGCGATGACGCGTGAGCGCACCTCGGGCGGGCTCTTGGTCTGCAGGATCGCATAGAGCGGCACGATGAACATGCCCCCGGCGACCGCCATGCCAGTCAGGTCGAACAGGATGCGCCAGCTGCCCGGTGTTGCGACGAACTGCGCGATATCGGCGTGCGGCGTCACCACCACGAAGCTGCGCGTCGCCCACCACAGGTCGAGCATGAACACGGCCATGGCGAGCGCGGAGATCGGCACATAGCGCGCCGAAACCTCGCCGCGCAGCAGCTTGTTGACCAGCATCGAGCCGAGCGCGATCGCGACCGAAAAGACGATCAGGAACAGGGTGACGACTTCCTCGCGCCCGCCGAGATTGCCCGAGACGAGCGGCAGGAACTCCGAAACCAGCACGGCGCCGATCGCGAAGAACCAGCTGATCCCCAGGATCGACAGCCAGACGCCCTTGCCCTCGTGTCCGGCCTTCAGGACCTGCCAGGTGCTGACGAACGGGTTGCGCGTGATCGCGACCTTGCCGATCGGCGGGGCGGCGGGAACCAGCAGGCTCACCGCAAAGCCCAGCACCGCCAGGCCGGTCGCGATCAGTCCCGCCTCCCAGGGCGGCACGACACCGGCCAGCAGCTGCCCGCCAAGAATGGCCAGGAAGGTCCCGGCCTCGATCAGGCCGGTGCCGCCCATCACCTCATGCTCGCGCAGATGCTGCGGCATGATCGAATATTTAACCGGGCCGAAGATGGTCGAATGCAGGCCCATGCAGAACAGCGCCAGCAGCAGCAGCGGGATCGACTGGAACCATAGGCCGGCCAGCCCCAGGCCCATGAAGACGACCTCAGCCGCCTTCACCGCGCGCATCAGCCACGCCTTGTCCCAGGCGTCGGCCAGTTCGCCCGCGAGCGCGGAGAACAGGAAATAGGGCAGGATGAAGATGCCGGTCGCGACCGTCGCCAGCATCGCCGACTGTTCGGGCGCATT
>CAYOXO010000222.1:0-5441 GCA_964407945.1 uncultured Stakelama sp. | reverse complement strand
CACAGGCGAGGATCGCGAACGCCGCCTCGGGGATCATCGGCATGTAGATGGTGACACGGTCGCCCTTGGCGACGCCCTGGCCCTTGAGCACATTGGCGAAGCGGCAGACCTCGGCGTGCAGCTCGCGATAGGTGAAGCGGCGCGGTTCCTCCCTGGGATCGTCCGGCTCCCAGATGATCGCGAGATCGTCGCCACGCGTCGCCAGATGTCGGTCGAGGCAGTTGGCCGCGACGTTCAACTTCCCGTCCGCGAACCACTCGATCCGGAAATCCGCCTCGTCGAACGACCAGTCACCCGCCAGCTCCGGACGCTTCACCCACTCCAGACGACGCGACTGATCCAGCCAGAAGGCATCGGCTTGCGATAGCGACGCCGCATAGATTGCGGTGCGGGCCGCTGCATCGATGGACGCGGTTTCCTTCCACTCCGCCGCGACCGGATAGACTTCGGACACACATCCCTCCCCGCATTTACCGCCACCGTGCAGCACCGCTGACACGGCGGCGCCCCCCAAATTGCTCGTAGCTGTCAGCGTATCGACAATGGCGGCGCCTTTGCGGCGGGGAGCGAAACCTTGAGCTCCCGCGCCAGCGTCGGCGCGATCTGGCGCATGTCGATCGTGCCGAGATTCCTGCCGGCCGCGATTCCGGGTCCGGTGACGAAGAAGGACGAATGCATGTCGGGGCGCAGATCCCGCGTCGAAAAGGCGCCGTGCGAACCGCCCTTGGATTTCTTCACCAACACGCCGGACATCGAATTGCCCATGCGATAACCGGGCTTGAATCCGACGATATAGGCGACGCCGGGCGGCAGACCGCGGTTCGCATAATCCTCCCGCGCGTGGATTTTCTCGATCCCGTTCGCCGGATCGGCGGCGAGCTTCCGAAGATAGGTGAGGGTTTCGGCGCGAACCTGCTGGTCCTTCGGATTCTCGAACACGATCATCGCCGAACTGCCGACATACCAGGCAAAGGCCTTCCACGACGTCACCACGCGATCTTCGCCTTCGCCGCTGAGCTTGATGAAACCGGCATCGACCAACCCGGCGTTGAGGTTCACCTGGTGCGTCACCGCGTCGAAGCCGTGATCGGACACGATCGCGACGACGGAGCCGGGAAACGCCTTGCGATGCGCGGCGACGACGCGGCCGATCTGGGTATCGATCCGTTCGAGCGCGGCATTCCCCTCGGCACTGAACGGCCCATGTTCGTGCTGGGCATGATCGCCCGCGACGAAATGGACCGTGAGCAGATCGGGACGTTTCTGTTCGATCAGCGCGATCGCATCGTCGGCGATCTTCACATCGTCCTCGTCATTGCCTTCGACCAGATTGAAGTCGATATCGTGCGCCTTCTTGGTCACGGGCCAGAAGATGCTGGCCGTCCGCAGCTTCGCCTTCTTGGCCGCGCCCCACAGCGTCGGCGCCTTGATCTCCGCATAGGCGCTATAGCCCTTGGGCAGCTTGGCCGTCGCCGCGAAGGGGCGGTTATTGTAGACGCCATGTTCGAGCGGCAGCACGCCCGTTACCAGGGTCGTATGATTGGGGTTGGTGACGGTGGGGTTCACGTTGATCACCTGCTGCGCATAGCTCCCCTCCTTGAGGAAGCCGCGCAGCACGGGGATGGCGAGCCGGTGCTTGTCGGCCTCCAGAACCGCATCAGGCCGCATACCGTCGATCGAGATTAGCAACACCGGATGGCGTGCCTGTACCTCGGCAGCCTTTTGCGGTGTCTCGGGCCGAGCGGCGACGGACCCGGCCGAAAGAACCGCGACCACCATGATCGAGACCTGAACCATACGCCATGACTTCATAACCGACTCCATTCACTCCGGACCGCATCAAGGGGTGGCATTGCACTCAGAAGCGATGCTCGAGCTTGACCTTGAACTGACGGCCGCGCGGATTGACGGTGCCGACGAAATAGCCCTCATCCTCGTCCGCGACCGGCGGCCAGGCGTTGAAGACATTGTTGATGCCGAAGGTGAAGCGCGTTTTGCTGTCGGGCCCCAGCGCCGTGGTGACGCGCAGATTGTGCAGCACCGCCGGCTTCACCCGCAGGTAATAGCGGTTGATGCCATTGTCGTTGAACACGGTGATGGTCTTGGGCTTGCCCAGCGCCTCATAGATCGCCTGGGTGGTCGAGGCCGAGCTGTCGGCATAGGCACCGAAATAGCTGGTGAACCAGTTGACCGACCAGCGGCCGCTGCGCCAGCCGAGCGACAGATTGCCCTTCCATTTCGGGCGGCGGTTCTTGCCAAGCTCGTCGGTGACGATGCCGTCGTCGGCAAGCTCCTCATCGCGCTTCAGATAGTTGGTCGCTTCCGCCTTGAGCGTGAACTGGCCGAGACCGAAATCGGGCAGGCGCCAGTTGAGCGCGAAGTCGATGCCCGCCAGCTTGCGCGAGCCGAGATTGATATAGTCGTTGATCAGGCTGGTGATCTCACCGACCGTGGCGCGCTTGGTGGCGTTGGTCGGCTGGGCGGCATTGTAGGCGGTGAAGGCGGCGATATCGGCGGCGGTCGGCGCGCGGCGCGTGACGCGGCTGTTGCCGGCATAGCTCGCGGTGCCCGAGCCTAAGTTGATCTGACCGATCGGCGTGCCCGAGGCGAGCGCGGCCTGGGTGGCGAGATCGAGGAGCAACTCGTCGGTCGCCAGCACTTCGGCATTGCCGAGCGCGGTGATCGCGTCGCGCTGATAGAGGTTCCAATAGTCGACGGTCAGTGAGAGGCCGCGCACCCCCGGCACGTCGAGCACCAGCCCTGCGCCGAAGTTCTTCGCCCGCTCCGGATTGAGCCGGTCATTGCCCTGGCGGAAAGTGCGCCGAGGGGCGTTGTCGTCGGCGGCCGAACCGGTGACGTCGAAGCGGTAGGGATCCTGCGTATAGTTCACGCGCAGCAGCGGGGTGGTGTTGGTCTGGGCAAGGTTCGGCGCGCGGAAGGATTCATTGTACGACGCTCGCAGCTTGAGCCATGGCGCCGGCCCCCAGAGCACGCTGAACTTGGGCGTGGTGCTCGACCCGTGGATCGAGAAGCGCTCGTGCCGGATCGCGGCGCTGAGTTCGAGCACCTTGAACAGGAAGAAGGAATTGTCGCGCGTGACCAGCGGCAGCGCGATCTCCGCATAGCCGGCCTGGATATTCTGCTTGGCGTGGATGTCCGAGTTCGGACTCATCGCGATGAAGTCGTTGTCATTCTCGCGCAGATACGGGAACTGGCTGCCCGAGCCCGGCGGGTTGAGGCCGGCATAGGGTGCCTTCCACGCATCGTAGCGTTCCCAGCGTGCCTCGGCGCCCGCCGCGACCTGGATATTGCCGCCGCCGAAGGGGAGCTTCCACAATTCGCCCGCGATCTTGGCATCCCAGACGATCAGCTGGGTCTTACCGTACCGGTTGTCGGTATCGTACATCGGATCGGTGACCGATGCGGGGTTGAGATAGGGCTGGTCCGCGACGACGCGATTATTGACCACCTTGAAGGTGACGGGGAACGGGTTGTAGGCGGTCGCGTCGGTGCGGTTGAGCGCCATGCGCAGCAGCGATTCACGATAGATGTTGGACTCGGTCTCATGGCTGTAGGCGCCCGAGATCAGCACGCCGCTTTCCCATGACCAGTTGCGACCGAAATTGCCGCGCGCACCGGCAAGCGCGCGATAGAAGCTCGAATTGACCTGGATATAGCGCTGGCGCGTGCCGGGCGGGATCAGGCCCGAGACAATGGTGACATCCGCCGGCGTGCCCGCGATACGCGGGGTGCCGTCGGCATTGGGCGCGCCCGTCGGATGATAGAAGCGCACACCGAACGGGTTGTAGGGGTTCGAGGCGGGGACATAGAGACCCGGCTCGTTGACGTTCTGCATGTTCGCTTCTTCGCGCTGGCTGTTCGCGCGCGAGCCCGAATAGATCACGTCGCCGAAGACGGTCAGCCTGTCGCTGAACTCATGCTCGATGAACCCCGCCAGGTTGAGGCGTTTTAGCGCGGGCACCAGCGTGCGGTGCGGCAGACGATTGTCGTAATATTCGTCCTCGGCCCCGCCAAGCGTCCGCGATGGCGCGGTCTGCTTGAAGTTCACCGCCCCGTCGGCGCCGGGATAGAGGAAGAAGGTGCCGTCGGTTGCCACCGTCGCGACGCCGCCGGTCGGCGCGGTCGAGGTGGAGATGCCGCGATTGCCGTCGGGTCGGCCGCCGTTGAAGGTTAGGAAATCCGACTGGATGAAGCCGCGGCGGTACTGGCCGTAATGGGTGATCGTGCTGCCGTTATCGAGATCGTTGTCGCGCGAGAAGTTGGCGCCGGTCGCGGGATCGACGATCGCTTCGCCATTCCATGGCGCGGGCAGGTCGCGCGTGCGTCGCAGATCGGACTGCGATCCCCATTTGCGGTCGCCGAACAGCAGCTTGTTGCGATCGAAATAGTCGGCGGAGACGCCGATCGAGGTGTGGCCGAACTGAAAGGTCTTGGCGGCGGTGATGCGGAATTCGTCCGCACCGCCATCGTCGGTGATCGCGCTTTCGATCGAGATCCGCCCGCGATCCTTGCCGGGGTCGATGATGTTGTTGATCACGCCTGCTGCAGCATCGGAACCATAGATCGCCGAGGCGCCGTCGCGCAGCACCTCGACCCGCGAGATCAATGAGGTGGGAACGACATTGGCGTTGGCCGACAGCGAGGGCACGCCCTGATCGGTACCGGTGATCGGGTGCGGCGCCAGGCGGCGGCCATTGATGAGCAGCAGGGTGCTGCCCGCGCCGATGCCGCGGAGATCGGGGGAGGAAACGTCGCCGCGCGCGCCCTGTGACGCGATCGTGCCCTCATTGATCTCGGGCGGCGCGGCGGACGGCAGGGTTTCGTAAAGGTCGGCACCGGTGGAACCGCCGCGCAGGTCGATTTCGGACTGGTCGATGACCGTGACCGGCAGCGCGCCTTCCTGCGCCTGGCGCAGGTTGGAGCCGGTGACGACGACTTCCTTGGTCTCCTCATTCTGCTCCGGCTGATCGGCGGTCTGCGCATGCGCGCCAGCGGTCGCCGCCAGGACGGCGAGAATCGCGGTGCCGCAACGAATCGAATGACGAATTGCCATTTGTCCCCTCCTGTAATCTCGACAAATTCAGCCCGGTAGGAACGTCATTTCCCTGCCGCTTGGGCGTGGGAAGTGGCGGGCTCCAGCGTCCTGCTTCGTCGATGTTTCTAGGAAGCTAGCATGGCTCATTTATGTCGAAATAGACGTGTATTACCGATATATCGAACGAGAATTTCGATGGATGAGCCTGCATGACCTTGACCCAGCTTCGCGCCTTCGTCGCCGTCGCCCGCTACAATGGCTTCACCGCCGCGGCGCGCGCGCTCAACATGAGCCAGACCACGATCACCTCGCAGATCCAGGCACTCGAAGAAGAACATGGCATCCGCCTGTTCGAACGGCGCGGTCGTCGCATCGAGCTGACGGA
>CAYOXO010000221.1:0-5448 GCA_964407945.1 uncultured Stakelama sp. | reverse complement strand
GGTCGAGACGCGTCTCGATCGCAGCGCGCATGGCCTCGATATCGATGCCCTGAACGCGCTCCAGATAGCAGAGCAGCGCATGATCGGAGACACGGGTCATGCTGCATTCTCCCGATCGAGGCGCGGCGACATCGCACGCTCCAGCTCGCCCGGAGCGAAGGGCAGCGCGGTGCCGCAGCTCGCGCACTCGGCGAGCAGCCGGCCGATGTGCCAATGCTTGCCGTGACAGCCGGGGCAATGGGTGGCGCCCGAGTGGTAGAGGGGCGCGTAGCCGCGCGCCGCGGGTTTCACGTCGTAGTACATTGGAAGGCTCCTGCGGCTTTGGCGGCGGCGATCTCGACGCCGAGGACTTGGGCGACCTGATCGAGATCGGTCAGCGATGCGGAGAGGATCGAGCGGACCTCGACGCCGCCGAACTCACGGGCAGCGCGCGGCGCGTCCCATTCGGCGGCAACCCAATCGACCGACCGCAGCTTGGTCATCTGCGCGTCGATCAGGCGGCGCTTGAGCACGAGCACCGCCCCGGCCGCGTCGATCCCGTCAAGCGACTGGCGCCAGCCGTGCCGCTCGGCGATCGCCTTGAGCGCCTCAATCAGCTTGTAGATCAGACCTTGGTCCGCCCACTGGAGCTTGTCGCAATGGAGCTGGCGGCGGGCGAACGCCTCAAGCGCCTGTTCGGATGGGTTGTCGATCACGCCGAGCTGGCCAAGCGAAATCCACAACGCGCGCGCCTTGCCAGCGCCGGGATGATCGGCCGCGCGCTTGCCCTTCGACGGCATCGGCTTGAACCCGAGCCTCTCGAAATGCTTGAGCAGCTTATCGACCTCTTCGTCGCTGCACGCCTTGAGGCTGGTGCTCTTGGTCTGGTCGAGCAGGATGGCGCGATAGTCGTCCTCCGTTAGACGAAGGTCTTTCTTCGCCAGATGGACCTTGGCGTTCATCGCGCGGCGACGCGGGCTGAGCGGTGCCTCTGCGGCCCGGCCGCGGCCGAACCCCAGCTCGCGCCGCGCCTCATTCGACAGGCGGGCGCCGTTGCGAAACGCGTTCATGCCGCACCTACACCGGTCATACGGGCGCCGATCGCCATCCGAACGTGGGCCAGCTCCAACGGCTTCTCGGCCGCGATCGCGAGCGTGTGGGCCAGTTCAAGGGTCTGATACAGCTCACGCAGCCCGCCATGGCCGGGGGCAAGGGCGACGCTGATCAGCGGCTCGCGGATTTGCGGTTCGTCCAGCGCCCGTTCCTTCCGGGCGAGCGCATCAAGGAACGCCTCGACATCGGCGCGAAGCGGGAGATCACGCACGAGCCATTGCGAGATGCGGCTATTGAGGCGGGCATAGGCATGGCTGCGAGCGCCGCCGCGGATGCGCTCCACCATCTCTTTGTTGCCGAGCAGGAAAATCCCCAGATCGGCCTTATCGTGCAGCGCACGCAGCATCTCGAACGCGTCCCAGCTCAGGTGGTTCGCTTCGTCCACGATCAACAGCGCCTTGCGCCCCTTCACGTGCGATTGGATCTGCGCCGAGCGCTGCTGCCCCCAACCGCTGGTGTTGGTCAGACCCATTGCGCGCATCACTTCCGCGATCATCGCAGTAACCGAACCTGTGGTCGGCTCCATCGTGGCGAGGTAAACCGTCTCGCCGATCGACGCCTTGAAGTGCTCGGCCGTCATGCTCTTGCCGGTGCCGGGGCCGAGCGCCGCCGCGGTAATGCGGCCGCCCATCGCCCATTCGGCAAGGAACTGGAGTTTCAGCGCCGTTTCCGTCTCCACATAATCGGGACGGGCGAGCGCAAATGTTGCCCGTGCCGTCTGGCTTTCGACCTTCTGACGGTAGGCATAGATGCGCGCCGAGATTTTCTCGCGATTGCCCGCGAAGCTAGGCGACGACAGGGTGGACAGGGTGCCGTGCGGAATTCCGCTGTCTCTCGACAGCGCCTGCCAGCTCCACCCCCTGGCCGCCTTGTGCTGGTGAAGCCACTCGACGATTTCGTCGAAATCGACTTCGATTGTGGCGGGATCGTTCATGTTCGGTCCTTCTCCGGGGGTTACTTGACGGAGCGCAGGCGGCGAGCGCCCGCGGCAAGCTGGCTGATGACGGTTTCCTGTGCGGCCATTGAGGCTTCGCTCGGCTGCGCCTGCGACGTGACTTTGAGAGCTGTGGCGGTGTGGCCACGAACTCGCGTGGGCCGGACGATCTTCGGCTTTGGCGGCGCGACCGCGACGGCAGGCGTGTAGAGCGCGGCGGTGCGGTCGGCGTCGAGTTTCTGCTCGGCTTCGGCCTTGGCCTTGATCGAGCGGGTGTATTCGCGTTCCAACCGGGCACGACGCTTCGCGGAATCGACATCGAAGAAGCCGGCCGATTCCCAAACCGGCGCTGAGCAGATGAATTCCCCCTGCCGCGAATAGACGTGGATCGGCGCGTGGAGATCGTCCGGGTTGAACCGTACGGTCACTTTGCTCCCGGCCACAGCGTTTAGCGCTTCGGTCCAGTAGCTGTTTCCGAACATCGAAATTGCGCCGGTGCGGCGATCAGTCGGGCGATCGTCGGCGGTGAGCAACGCCATCCGCATCTGCTCATCGTTGGCGATCCGGATCGGCGAGATCGCGACGCTATCGGCGAACGCCTCGTCGAAACTCTTCACCCCGCCGCAAGCCTCGGTATCGCGGCCCGGCTTGGAATTGTGCGCGGCGAATCCGGCCTCGATCACTTCCATGAACCGTTCGAGCGGGATCGCCCGCGAGCCATAGTTCTCGGGCTTCGCATCGGGCTTGTTGCCCGTGTACGCACCCTCGAATGCTGGGTGCTTCGCGATCGAGCTGCAAAAGTCGCGGAACATGCGCTCGATCGGCTTGGACTGGCCGCGATAGGGCTTGGCCCAATCAATCTTGATTTCGAGCGCTGTGAGCAGGCCGAGTGGTTCTTCTGGCCTGATCTTGAAGCGGAATCGCGACTTCGCGCCGCCGCTGATCCATTTGCTCGCGAACGCGCGGCCATTGTCCATCAGCACGCGCTCGGGGATGCCGTAGCGCTCAAACAGATGGGCGAAGGCGAGCCGGGTTTCGACTGCGCTTTCCGTGCGGCCGACCGACCAAGCGAGGAACTTGCGGCTGTAGATGTCCTGAATGCCGACCATGATCGGACGCCCGACATGACCATCCGGCCATCGGACGAAGACATCCCATTTGTGGCCGTCGATATTGACGGCCTGGAGGGCGTGCAGGTCAGCGACGCTGCGCGGTGTCGGCGGGAGCGTCTGGCGAAGCGCCTCGGCGCCCTCGCGCTCGAACACGATCACCCGCCCGTCCACTTCGCGCTCCAGCTTGCGCCGTAGCGTGCGTTCAGAAGGCAGTGAGAGGCCGCGCGGTTCGCAATACTCGCGTTTCACCCGGTCGTAGCATGCCGAGAACGGTGGCTTCGACTTCCGCAGATAGTCCGATTTGAGCAGGCGCCATGCCTCAGGGTCGATATCGACCTCTTTGCCGCCGCCGACGCGGTGCGGCGCGAGCCACGGCAAGCGATCGCCCGCGGGCACACCCTTCACCAGTCCGCGCCAGTTGTTGATGGTCGCGATCGAGACGCCCTCACGCGCGGCGATCGTCGCGATCGCGGCGGTCGCGGTCATTCCGGCGTCCTGAAGGAGCTGCACCGCGTCGATTACAGCGAGCCGCGCCTTGGCATCCTCGCGCACTGTCTCGGTTTGTTTGCTGAACCAGCTCCACCGGTCGGCGTTGCGCAGCTCGGCCGCGGGCCGAACGTCCGCGACGGTGCGGATGCCATGCTTGACCAGCGCCGGGCGGCACGAAGCGGGCAGCGCCAGCAGATGATATTCGAGGCCACCGCCCCGCACGCGCTCGCGGGGCCGGGCCAAGGGCGAGCCATCCTGCGCGGTGCGCAGCGCCCAGCATTCCTTGGCCGCGCGCTCATTGATCTTGCGCTTCGACGCGGGCAGGCCGGGAAGCTCCAGCTCCGCCAGCTCGGCTGCGGTGAACCACTCTTTCCCCCCGCCCAGCTTCACGTCTTGCGCCTCCCGCCAATCACCGGCGCAGCGTTCTCGACCGCCCGCAGGCGTTCTTTGAGCTGGGCCATTTGTC
Organism: uncultured Stakelama sp.; assembly: GCA_964407945.1. Taxonomy (GTDB): domain Bacteria; phylum Pseudomonadota; class Alphaproteobacteria; order Sphingomonadales; family Sphingomonadaceae; genus Sphingomonas. The sequence continues at coordinate 1,355 of CAYOXO010000221.1, read as the reverse complement.
GTTGAATGTGGCCGATCTCGGCCGTTCGGATTTCGTCGCCGACCAGCAACGCCGCGCCGATGTGGCGAACGAGCCGGTCGAAAAGATCGTGGCGATCGGTCACGGCGATCAGCGCCAGCAGGCGCGCCGCCGAGATCGAGTGGTTTTCCTTCGCCTCGGACGCGTAGGCGTCCATCATCGACTTGCTCACGTCATCGTCGAGCAGCTCGGAAACTTTGCCCGCGATCTCGAACCGCGAGCGCTCGTCTTCCTTGAGGATCAGCGCGACCGTCGCCGCGATCTCGCGGTCAAGCCCGGCCAGCGACGACGGCGCGCGCGCAGGCGCAGGCTCGTCGAAGCTGAACTGGAACTGGCCAGCGGGAATCGAGGGACGGCGCTTACCCATCAGGCGCGGGCCTCCCAGCGGCCGCACGCCTCTTCGTTGAGGGAGATCGGCGTACCGCGATCTGCGCGATCGCGGGAGACGCGCTCGCAAGTCCAGACCCGATAAGTGCAGTCAGTCGGGGCACGATGCCTACATGTGCGACAGAATTCGCCGACCGGTCCTGTGCCGGGTGGCGAAGCATGTCCGCGCAAGGGTTCGAAGCGCAGGTCAGTGGGCGTTGTAAGCGGCCCGTCGAGGATGCGCTGAATGCGAGGATCGACGGCCATCAGCCTTCGCCTCCATTGCACTTGCCGCACGGGATGCCGCGGCGCAGCTCAGTGCGCGTCGCATAAATCCAACCGGTTTCCTGACCGCACCGCGTGCATCCGAAGAGGCCCGCCGACTTGCCGTCAGGAAACTGGCCAGCGTCGGCCATCTGCATCATCACGCGAGGGGAGCGGCGCGGCCGCTCCCCGAAGAGATCGACCGCCATCAGCCGTACCGCCGATTGTGCCGCCCGAGGGCGAACTGGACGGTCCAGCGGCCCCACGTGATCGCGTACTCGCGACCCTCGTATTCGCCGTGGTCGTCGCAGCCCATCCACTCGTAGCTGTCGAAGCGCGGGAACAGTTTCACCGCCCGAACCCCTTCGCCATCGCCAGCTCGATCACCTGCGCGGCGCTGAGCGGGTAGCCATGGCCTGAGACGTTCCAGAACGTCCCGTGATGGACGGTCGAGGAAGCCTTCGACACCGACACGCCGTTCGAGCGCAGGAAGTCGATCGCGGGCGCAGTGCGCTCCAGCGGGTGCGAATAGCTGCGACGCGCGCGCAAGCTGCTCGGCGCGCCCAGACGGAGCCGTGGCGCCTGTGCCGGGAACACCGGGCCGCGCTCGGCATCCGCCATGTTGCGCAGGATCGCGGTCACCGCCGCGCTTGTGTCGATCGACCGTGCGATATCAGTCATTCCTCACCCCTTCGGTTCCGCGGCCA
>CAYOXO010000220.1:0-5536 GCA_964407945.1 uncultured Stakelama sp. | reverse complement strand
GTCGATGTCGCCCGCGACGACGAGCACGGCGTTGCTCGGCTTGTAGAAGGCATCGTGGAATTGGGTGGCGTCCGCCACCGTCGCCGCCTCGATCTCCTTCAATTCGCCGTAGAAATTGTGGCTGTTGTACCAGTTGGTGTTGGCCAGCATCGGCAGGTCGATCCACGGCCAGGTGCTGTAGGGCTGGTTGAGAACGTTGACCTTCACCTCATTGCCGACGACGCCCTGCTGGTTCTTCAGCACTTCGTCGTTGATCACCGGGCTCGCCATGCGATCGGCCTCGAGCCACAGCATCCGCTCGAGCGCGTTCGACGGCACCACTTCGAAATAGTTGGTGAAGTCGAACCGGGTCGATCCGTTGAGGATGCCGCCCGCGTTGCTGATCGTGCTGATATGCACGCCCTTGGGCGCGTTCTTCGATCCCTGGAACAGCAGATGCTCGAACAGATGCGCGAAGCCGGTGCGCTCCTTGGGCTCGATGCGGAAGCCGATGCCGTAATAGACGCCGACCGTCACCGTGGGCGAGATCGTGTCCTTGGCCAGCACCACGCGGAGGCCATTGGGCAGCGTATAATATTGCATCTCGACCGACAGCTTCTGCTGCGTCTCGCGCGCTGCTGCCGGCGTTGCCGCCAGCCCGAGCGGCAGCGCCGCCCCGGCGAGCGCAAGCGCCGCCACCCATCGTTTCATCTTCATGGGAACCCCCTAACTGATACCGTGTGTTACGATATCAGCACAGCACGTCACGTAAAGGGGGCTAGATACCCCCTTTGACGACCTCATAGCCCGCCGCCGAAAGCCGCGCGCCCAGTTCGGCGGCGCAGGCATCAACCAGCGCCGGGTCGGTCGCGCGGACGACGAAATTGGCGCCCGTCCGGCCCTCACGGAAAAAGGGATAGCTGCCGATCGCAACGCCCTCGAACGCGCGTTCGGTGTCACCCAACAGCCCGGCGATCTCGCTCTCCGCCGCCCAGCTGCCGATGGTCGCGCTCACCACCGGTCGGCCGCCCTCGAGCGCGCCGGTCAGCGCGTCGAGCATCCCCGCAGTGATGTGCGGCACCCCGGCCAGGATGAAGAGATTGCCGACGCGAATCCCCGGTGCGCCCGACATGCGGTTGGGGATCAGATCCGCGCCCTCGGGCACGCGCGCCATGCGCAGTCGTGCCTCGGTCAGCCCGCCGCGCGTCTCGTAATAGCGCTCCATCAGCGCGCGAGCCTCGGGATGGACCACCACCGGCACGCCCAGCGCCACGGCGATCGCATCGACGGTGATGTCGTCATGCGTCGGGCCGATCCCGCCGGTGGTGAAGCAATAGTCGTATCCGGTGCGGATCGCGTTCACCGCTTCGACGATGCGGTCCTGCACGTCGGGCACCACCCGTACTTCGGCCAGCTGGATGCCCTGGATGTTGAGCCAGATCGCGATCTGCGCGACATTCTTGTCCTGCGTGCGGCCCGAGAGAATCTCGTCGCCGATCACCACAAGTCCCGCAGTCCAGATACGCTCGCTCATGGCGGTGGCATAGACGGATGCAGCCGCCCCGCCTAGCGTCACCGTCATGCTTTCAACGCTCGCCGCGCGCGCCCTTGCCGCCACGACCAGCTGCCAGACCGAACTAGTCGTGCTCGGCACGTCGCAGGATGCCGGCACGCCCCAGATCGGCCGCAACGCCGACCCCGCCTGGCGCGATGCGAAGCTTCGTGCCTGGGCCGCCTCGCTCGCCCTGATCGACCACGACAGCGACCGCCGCTATCTGTTCGATGCGACCCCGAACCTGACCGACCAACTCCAATGGCTCGACACGCATCACCCGAAGCGGACACCCGGTATCGGCATCGACGGCATCTTCCTGACGCACGCGCATATGGGCCATTATACGGGCCTGATGTTTCTCGGCCGGGAAGCGGCGAACACGCGCGGCGTGCCCGTCTATGCGATGCCGCGCATGGCCGGCTTCCTCAGAGACAACGGCCCGTGGAGCCAGCTCGTCGCACTCGACAATATCGAGCTCCGCCCGCTTGTTGCCGACACCGCGACCCAGCTACCCGGCAGCATCTCGGTGACACCCTATCTGGTGCCCCATCGCGACGAGTTCTCCGAAACCGTCGGCTTCGTCATCAGGGGCGCCGGGCGCAGCGCGCTCTACCTGCCCGACCTCGACAGCTGGGAGAAATGGGACAAGCGGCTTGAGGACGTGCTGGCGGAGGTGGACGTCGCCTATGTCGACGGCACCTTCTTCGACGACAATGAGCTTGGCGATCCGGCACGGATGAAGAGCGTCCCCCATCCGCGCGTCGCCGACACCGCCGCACGCCTCGCCAAACGCCGTCCCGATCTCGCGGCCAAGGTCCGCTTCATCCATTTGAACCATAGCAATCCCGCCCGCTTCGCCGGTTCGAAGCAGCGCCGCGCGATCGAGCGCGATGGCCTCGGCTTCGCGCGGATGGGGGAGCGTTACTGCCTCTCGCAACCAGGCGCCAAAACGCCTATATCGCGCCGATGACCGAATATGTTGCCGTAACCGAAGACACGAATTTCGCCCGCGACGGGTCGATCAAGCTCTATGGTCCCGACGGGTTCGCCGGGATGCGCGCCGCCGGCCGTCTCGCCGCCGACATCCTCGATGCGCTGGTGCCGCATGTCGTGCCCGGCGTGACGACGCAGGAGCTGGACGACATCGTCCGCAAGATGACGATCGACGGCGGCGCGGTGCCCGCGACGCTCGGCTATCGCGGCTACACGCACAGCTGCTGCATCAGCATCAACCATGTCGTCTGCCACGGCATCCCAAGCCCCAAGACGCTCAAGGACGGCGACATCGTCAATATCGACGTGACCCCGTTGCTCGACGGCTGGCACGGCGACACCAGCCGCATGTATCTGGTCGGCGACGTGCCGCTCAAGGCGAAGCGCCTGGTCGATGTCACCTATGAGTGCCTGATGATCGGGATCGAGATGGCCAAGCCCGGCAACACGATGGGCGATATCGGCCATGCCATCCAGAAATATGCCGAGAAGCACCGCTATGGCGTGGTCCGCGATTTCTGCGGCCATGGCCTTGGCCGCGTCTTCCACGACGCGCCCGAAGTCGTCCATGTCGGCCGTCCCGGCACCGGCCCGGAACTCCGTCCCGGCATGTTCTTCACGATCGAACCCATGATCAACATCGGTCGCCCGGACGTGAAGCTGCTCGACGATGGCTGGACGGCGGTGACGCGCGACCGTTCGCTCTCGGCGCAGTTCGAACATTCGATCGGCATCACCGAGGACGGGTGCGAAATCTTCACGCAGAGCCAGCGCGGCCTGCACCAGCCGCCGTACGCCTGATGGCTGAGGGCAAGTTCGAGCGGCACCGTCAGCCCTGGCGTACCGACGAGGTACAGAAGCTGCACACGCTCGCCAAGAAGGGCATGGCGCTGAAAGCGATCGCCAAGGCGCTGACCCGCAGCGAGGAATCGGTCAAGGACCGCGCCAAGGCCGACGGCCTGTCCATCGCGAAGCTGCGCTAGGCCACTTCCCACACCCACCCTAAACCGTCACCCCGGCCTTGTGCCGGGGTCCACCGGTCGGCAAACAACGCCCTCGAGCCTCCTGCTCATCCATCGCGGCGCCGTGGACCCCGGCACAAGGCCGGGGTGACGAAGGAATAAGAAGCTGACCACCCAACCAGCCACCTACGACGCCATCATCCTCGGCGCGGGCGCCGCAGGCCTGATGTGCGCCCTCACGGCCGGTCAGCGCGGCCGCCGCGTGCTGCTGATCGATCACGCCGATCAGGTCGGGAAAAAGATTCTGATCTCGGGCGGCGGGCGGTGCAATTTCACCAATCTCGGCACCGCGCCCGACCGCTATCTCTCCGCCAACCCGCATTTCGCCAAGTCGGCGCTGCGCCGCTACACTCAGCACGACTTCATCGCCTTGGTCGATCGCTACGGCATCGCCTGGCATGAAAAGACGCTCGGCCAGCTCTTCTGCGACGGCAGCGCGAAACAGATCGTCGCGATGCTACTCGCCGAATGCGAGGCGGGCGGGGTCGAGATCGCGCTCGGCCATGCAGTCCGCGATGTCAGCCATACCGATGGCCAGTATCGCGTGACCGTCGGCGATCGCGAAGTCACCGCCCCCGCCCTCGTCCTCGCCACCGGCGGGCCTTCCATTCCCAAGATGGGCGCCACCGGCTTCGCCTATGATCTCGCGCGCAAGTTCGGGCTCAAGGTGGTCGAGCCTCGTCCCGCGCTCGTCCCGTTGACGCTGGGCGGGGACGAAGTGCTGTTCCGCGAGCTGTCCGGCGTCGCAGCCCCGGTCGAGGCACGCGCGGGCAAGGCGAAGTTCCGTGAGGCCGCCCTGTTCACCCATCGCGGCCTGTCCGGTCCCGCGATCCTCCAGATCAGCTCCTATTGGCGCCATGGCGAGCCGGTCGAGATCGACTTCCTGCCCGGACGCGGCACCGGCTGGCTCACCGACGCCAAACGCGCCCATCCGCGCGCGACCCTGCGCAAGATGCTCGGCGATGTCCTGCCCAATCGTCTCGCCGACACGCTCGCCGACCAGATCGCGCTCGATACCGAACTCGCCAACACGGCCGATAAGAAGCTGGCCGAGGCCGAACGCCGCCTCTCCGCATGGCGCTTCCACCCCAATGGCACGGAGGGTTACGCCAAGGCCGAAGTGACGATCGGCGGCATCAGCACCGCGGGCCTCTCGTCCCAGACGATGGAGGCACGCGACGTCCCTGGCCTCTTCGCGATCGGCGAAGCGGTCGACGTCACCGGCTGGCTCGGCGGCTACAACTTCCAATGGGCCTGGGCGAGCGGCTGGGCGGCGGGAATGGCTCTCTGACCCGCCCATCGCGCTGTCGTGAAACGGCAGCGCCAATAAAACATATCCTGACCGCCTCACTATTGTAGCGCGCCCTGCGATGCGGCACCCTCGCGACGGGGGACTACAAGCAATGATACTCTGCTTTTTGCTCGGGCTTGTGTGGCAAGTGTTGACCTCACGCCCCACTTTGATCGGGCTTCGGGACTTTGTAGCCACGATTGTCGACGCGCTTGGCAGCTGTCTGACCTTCGTGTTCAGCGGGACCAAGATCACCGACTGGATATCGGTTGGTATTACAGCGATCGCGGCCGTCGTCGCCTTGAACGCATATCGCTATACCAGGCGAGCCGCACGCGAAGCCCATGCGCAGACTCTGTTTCGCGAGTATCTGAAGTTCAGAGCGGACGTTCAATCGAGCGAGCGTAATCTTCCTAAAGATGGAGACTTCATTTCCTACAAGCTCCACGCGCTTGAGGAGCTTTGGGACTATGTCGAGCAAATGATAATCTTCTGGTCTGACAAAAATTCCGGCGGACGCAGGAAAGACCCTAGAAAACTTAACATATGGCCGATGTCAATAATTCCTCCGCTCGGAAAATCACGTCGGGAAGAGTGGCAGAAATACTTCAAATCGTGTGAACAAACAATCGCCTACCAGATCACGAGAGATGGCGAAGAAACTACAAAGCACATCTTACTTCCTCATATAGAGGA
>CAYOXO010000219.1:0-5548 GCA_964407945.1 uncultured Stakelama sp. | reverse complement strand
GTCGTTCGTCCGGCGGGAATCTGACGGAGGAACCGCTTTGGCATGGTCCGTGCGGCGCGCTCCGGGATATGAGCGACTTATCCGCCGCGCATGTCCCGGAGGTAACCTCCATTCAAATCTAGGATAGGTGCTATACGGTTATTCGTATCACGAACTTCCCTATTTTGTTATTTCCTTGCGCAACCGTCGCTCAATGTCCGCAAGTAATTCTTCCTGAGCAAAAATGCTCAAGCTCGAACAAGCGATTAAATGCATAGTCACGTGGGCCACCATACCATTCCGTAGGGGTTTCCCCTTCGGGCGGGGGCGGGCAGAAAAGGCTTATGGTAGCATAAATGCACTGCTCCGGAGTGCCGTATCCATCTCCGGATGTCTCCCAGCAATAATTAGCGTTACGCGTACCACAATCTCGAGCAAGCGCCTCATCCAGCGATTGAGCTCTCGACGGGCCGGCCATGAGGACAATGGCAGCTGCCATCGGAATCAATTTTCCCGAAATACTCATTGGCATTCTCCCTAAGCACCCAGAGTCCAACTCAATTTTATTGAAACATTAAAGTCAATGGGCTGAGCGTCAGGCCCACGTTAGCTGTCGCTTCACCGAAGTGACCTTTTGGCGGCTACGCGCCCTCTCAGCGGTCGTTCGCATGTGACGTGCGGCCGCTGTAAGCGGACGGTCCAGCTCTGCGCTCCCACGCTTCGTTCGGATGACTGAAACCGAGTGGCAAGCGGACCTTCCACAACGCAAGCTCTAAAGCAGAAGGTCTCGACGAGTGCATCTGAGCGATCGTTCCCGCGCGGGTCGCCGACCGTGGTCCGGCGCGGACCGCCCTTGGCGATCGTCAGGGCGGGTTAGGCTTGCGGCCGCTGCAGGCGGTAGCCATCGTCCGGCACACGCTTGCGATGACCCCAGCTGGCACAGCGTAGTATGCCTTGCCGGTGCAATTCGCCCGCCAGCTGGTTGAGCTGTGCCTGGCTGACGACATGACGTTCCATGACCTGGGGCCAAATACGGCCCCAGGGCGCGCTGCCCGGCGCGCTTGGCGTGATTGCCTTCATGAGCTGCTCGGCTTGTTCAAGCTCGGCGTCGAAAAAGGCGGCCGTTGGATCGGGAGCCATTTCGCTGAGCGAGCCGAATAGCTCACTCTGCCCGGTGGTGGTGGCACTCGTCGTCAGTTTCGTGCGGCCGCGGATCATGTCCTGTTGACGCAGCGCCTTGATCTGGCTCTCGCGAAACACCTTGAGTCCGACGGCGCTGCGCGTGCCATAGACCAAGCAATAAAGCGGACGATCCCGCGTTGGACGTAGCACGGTGGTTTCGGCCACAAACCGGTAGTCACCGAGACGCCCGAGTTCCGAGGAAAAAGCCTCGACAAGGACGCGCTTGCGGTGTTCCGCTTCGGCAAGACCCGGTGGCGATGGCGTGGCGAGCCGGTCGCGCCAGGCGCTGTTTGGGATCAGTTCGTGCAGGCCACGTTCGACTTCGGGCGCGCGGATCGATGCCGCGCGGTTGATGAAGTCGAACATGAAGTTGAACACCACCTCGCTGTTGGGCCGACGCAGTAGAGGCGCGAGGCGCGTCATGTCGATCCGCCAGCCTTTGGGGTCGATGAAGACGAATGCGAAGGCGCGCGCGGGGATCGCGTCGCGGAGGTCGGGTGCGAGATCAATGAACGAGCCATGATGTGTGGCGATTTCGATCTCGGGGAATTGCGCCTTGACCGCCTGCAGGTTCCGATAGGCTCGGACATCCTTCTCGATCAGATGCGCCGACATCCGTACATCGCGGCCAAGCGCCCGCCAGGTCGCTTTCGCGCGCGTAAGCGCGTCGAGCGCGATACCGAACGAGGTGTCCTCGAAACGCTCCCCGGCATTCTGCCAGGGCCCCGAAAAGCCATCGATATAGCAGATCTCGGCAAAACCGCTGGCGATCTTGTGCGCGAAGGTCTCGAGATAATCGCTCAGCAGGAAATGTTTGACATAGGCTTGCTCGCGCCCCGCATAATGCTGCAATTCTCCGATCAATTGGCCCCCGCTCTGCTCGCTGACGCGCCCCCATCTGGCTCGATTCTACTAGCGCCGGGCGCGACGTCGAGAGAATCCCGCCAGATCGGATCGTTCTGGCTGTTGGAAGCGGTACGCCGGGCGCTAGCGCTGCCGCGCATCGACGCCACGTCGGAAAAGCGGCATAATCCGCGAAGAAATTACTTGGAGCAGCCGGTCGAGCGGCCTAACGCGCGCCCGCATGAGGGAAGAGTAGGGACGGATGGCCGAGACCCAGATCGAGTGGACCGACGCCACTTGGAATCCGGTCGCCGGGTGCTCGGCTCTGACGGCCGGTTGCACCAACTGCTATGCCATGCAGATGGCGCGGCGGCTCGAGGCGATGGGCGTTGCGAAGTATGACGGGCTGACCCGCAAGAGCGGCAAGCGTGCGGTCTGGAACGGGGTCGTGCGCGAGGACTCGGCATCGCTCGCGATCCCCTATCGATGGCGCAAGCCGCGCAAAATCTTCGTGAACTCGATGAGCGATCTGTTTCACGAGTCTGTGAGCGAGGCGTTCATTGTCGAGGTATGGCGGGTGATGCGCGAGACACCGCATCATCATTATCAGATCCTCACCAAGCGCCCCGAACGCATGGCCGAGGTGGTTGGTCGCGCGATCCCCGATGTCCTCCCCAATGTCTGGCTCGGCACCAGCGTCGAGGACGCGAGCGTCGTCGCACGCATCGATCATCTTCGCACCGTGCCGGCGGCCATCCGCTTCATCTCGTTCGAGCCGCTGATCGGGGCGGTGGGTGACGTTGACCTCTCACAGGTGCATTGGGCGATCGTCGGCGGCGAAAGCGGGCTCAATGCCCGGCCGATCCGTGAAGAGTGGATCGACGAGATTTACGGCCAGTGCGACCTGTACGACACCGCCTTCTTCTTCAAGCAATGGGGGACCTGGGGCAAGGATAACAAGAAGCGCTCCAAAAAGGCCAATGGCCGCGAATATCGTGGGCGGACGTGGAACGATATGCCTGCGGCAGTGGTGCTGTAGCAACGATCATCCCGGGGGGGGGGCAGTTGGTCAAAAAGGCTTATGCATGGGAAGAGGGGGCCGTTCTCGACGAGCATAGCCGCCGCAAGCACAAGATCCTGCGCGAGTATTTTCACCATTATCTGGCTGTGCGGTGCCAGAATCCCAAGCAGACCAAATTCCGTCTTGCTGTGGTCGACGGCTTCTCGGGTGGCGGCCGCTATGCCTGTGGCGCGGCGGGCTCGCCGGTCATCTTCATCGAGGAGCTTCAGCGAGCCTTGGCGGCGGTCAATCTGCGCCGGGTCAGTCACGGTCTGGGCAAGGTCGTCATCGAATGCCTGCTGATCTTCAACGACGCTATACCCGGCGTCACGCAGCTGCTGCGTGAGTGCTGCGCGCCGCTCGTCGCCGCGGCCCGCGAGCAAGCGCCCGATCTCGACCTTGAGATCTTGTATATGAGTGAGACGTTCGAGAAGGCCTACCCGCTCATCAAGGCGCGCATCACGGGCCGCTACGGAAGTGTCATCTGGAATCTCGATCAGTGCGGCCATGTTCAGGTCGATGTCGCGACCATCAATCAGATCATGCGCTCGACGCCCTCGGTCGAGATTTTCTGTACCTTCGCCATCGACAGTTTGCTCACCTTCCTGAGCCGGACCAACCCGCAGCTGATGGCGCGGCAGGTCCGTCATCTCGCTGTCGATCCGGCCGACCTGCGCTCGATCGACGGTATTGCGAGCAACGAGGCCTGGCTCGGCGCCGCCGAACGCATCGTGTTCGAGACCTTTTGCAGCTGCGCGCCGTATGTTAGCCCGTTTTCGATCACCAATCCAAAAGGCTGGCGATACTGGCTCATTCATTTTGCGAATAATTACCGCGCGCGCCAAGTCTATAACGATGTGCTACACGACAATGGCACGCAAGCGCATTTCGGGCTGCCCGGCCTGGATATGCTGCACTATGATCCGGAAAAGGAAGGCGGCCTCTATCTCTTCGAGGCCGAGCATCGCGCGAAGGCAAAGCTGAAACTCATCGACGACATCCCCCGCCTGGTCGCAGCCTCGGGCGATGCGATGCTGGTCGGCGACTTTTATGCGGCTGCCTATAGCGCGACGCCCGCGCACAAGGACGATATCCACGGCGCGATGCTGGTCAGCGAGGATCTGGAAGTGCTTACACCGGCAGGCGGCGTGCGGCGCAAGGGCCATCAAATCACGGTGCGGGACACGCTCCGGCTCAAGACCCAGCGCTCATTCTTCACCTATTTTGGTCCACCAGGACCGCCGCCACCGCGGGATGCGAACTGAGCGCGCTGTCCGATCGCGCGCGGGCGCCGGTCTTTCGCAGTGAGCGTCTGGCGTTCCTTCAACGTGCCGGACGCAGGTTATGCCAACGCGCTCAGCGAAGCGATCACGGTAACCGATGCCAAGTTTGGCGATCTCTTCTGGCCGGTCGACCGCGACCTGCAGGTCATCGCCAGCGATTATTCGGGCCAGCATCGTCAGGCGACCCATGAAGTCTATTCCTTCCTCGTGACGACCTGGCCGGCGCTCGAAGCCTGGCTGCCGCTGCGGCAGGCGTTTCGGGCACGCTGGCTTCCTGACGGCCGCCGGCTGTCCTTCAAGCAGTTGCGCGAGCCGGTGCGGCGACGTGCCTATCCCCATTTTCTTGACCTTGCCGGTGCATTGCCGGCCAACCTGCTGACGGTCATGATCGATAATCGGGTCGGCAGCTTTATCGCAGGCGGACCTCACGCGCTCGCCGACGCGCTGGATGATTGCTTCGTGCCCGGCGCCTCAGGCGGCAGCATCGAGAAAATCTATCGTCTCGCGGTGCTGATGGCGATGGTGCAGGCCGGCCTGCGCGATCCGCGACAGCCGGCGATGTGGATCAGCGACCATGACGAGACATTGGACACCCATGACAAGCGCGAAAGGTTCGCTCGCCTCGCGACCTATCTGACCTTCGGCCTGACCCGCGGCGCCGTTACCGGCGAACTGCATTTCATGACCACGCTTTCGCAGCACGTGCCGGCATGGGGCGAGGACCTGGCGGCGATCCCCGACATCGCCGCGGGCGCCTGCGCCAATCTCAGCGGTGTTCTCCCGCTATTCATGGGCCGGCCGACCTGGACAGTGGGCCTTGCTCACGGTGACATGCTTGATTGGCGGGCGCAGACCTTTGCCCACTGGCTATCCAACCCGCGCGGCGTGCTGCGCCATGTCCTGTTGCGGCTTGCCCCAGACGCTAATGGCGATATCCGCGCCTCGGCGCAGCGGTTCAATCGTCGGATGGCGGATTCGCTGAATTCACTGCCTCCCTGACGCGTCAGGCCTGCCCGCTCCGCCCTGTCCTGGTCTAGTGGAAACAACCGGCCGTTCGCGTCGCAGATGATCTTGGAAACGAGCGTCTAGTGCGCGCAGCCGCCATTCAAGGTCCTGAGCCCGCCGAGCCTGGTCCTCGAGCCGGGTGTTGGTTGTGCCGACAAGTCCCAGCGTAGTCTGCAACGAGGAGCGCGTTGTCATC
>CAYOXO010000218.1:0-5625 GCA_964407945.1 uncultured Stakelama sp. | reverse complement strand
CAGCAGCGCTTCGCCCCGCTCAACAGCTGGCCCGACAACGGCAACCTCGACAAGGCGCGGCGCCTGCTGTGGCCGATCAAGCGGAAGTACGGCAAGCATATCAGCTGGGCCGACCTGTTCATCCTCGCCGGCAACGTCGCGATCGAATCGATGGGCGGCCCGGTGTTCGGCTTCGGCGGCGGCCGTGCCGACGTGTTCGAGCCCGAGCGCGACATCTATTGGGGCTCGGAAGACAAATGGGTGAATGAGGGCGTTCAGACCCGCATCGCTCCCGACAAGGGGCTGGATGGGCTGGAAGGCCCGCTCGCCGCGATCCAGATGGGCCTGATCTACGTCAATCCGGAAGGGCCGCAGGGTAATCCGCACGACGATGCCGGCATGGCGCGCGACATGAAGGAAACCTTCGCGCGCATGGCGATGAACGACGAAGAGACCGTCGCGCTCACCGCCGGCGGCCACACCTTCGGCAAGGCGCACGGCAATGGCGACGCCTCGCTGCTCGGCGCCGCGCCGGCGGGCGGCGATCTCGCCGCGCAGGGCTTTGGCTGGGTCAGCAGCCATGAAAGCGGCGGCATCGGCGAGCATGCCGTCACCAGCGGCATCGAGGGTGCCTGGACCAACACCCCGCGCGAATGGAGCGAGAACTTCTTCCGCCTGCTGCTCGACTATGACTATGAGCTGGTGAAGTCCCCCGCGGGCGCCAACCAGTGGCAACCGATCGGCCAGAAAGAAGAGGACATGGCCCCGGCGGCGTGGGATCCGAACATCAAGGTTCCGACCATGATGACCACCGCCGACATGGCGCTGAAGCGGGATCCCGCCTATCGCGCGATCAGCGAGCGGTTCCGTACCGACCATGAAGCGTTCAAGGACGCCTTTGCCCGCGCCTGGTTCAAGCTGACCCATCGCGACATGGGACCCAAGGTCCGCTATCTCGGCCCGGAAGTCCCCGCCGAAGATCTGATCTGGCAGGATCCGATCCCCGCCGGGACCAAGCCTTCGGACGGTGATGTCGCGGCGGTGAAGGCGGCGATCGCAGCGAGCGGTCTGACGGTCAGCCAGCTGATCAAGACCGCCTGGGCCTCGGCCAGCACCTTCCGCAAGTCCGACTTCCGCGGCGGCGCCAACGGTGCGCGCGTTCGCCTCGCGCCCCAGAAGGACTGGGAGGTCAACGAGCCGGCGATGCTGGCCAAGGTGATAGGCACGCTCGACGGGTTGCGCGGCAACCTTTCACTCGCGGATGCGATTGTGCTCGGCGGCGTGGTTGGCCTCGAAAAGGCCGGTGCGACCAACGTTCCCTTCACCGGCGGTCGCGGCGACGCGACCGAGGAACAGACCGATGCCGACAGCTTCGCGGTGATGGAGCCGCAGGCCGACGCCTTCCGCAACTATCTGCCCAAGAAGCTGGCGGTGAAGACCGAGGAACTGATGCTCGACCGCGCATCCCTGCTCGGCCTGTCGGTGCCGGAGATGACCGTGCTGATCGGCGGCCTCCGCGTGCTCGGCGCCAATCACGGCGAGCGCGGCCATGGCCATTTCACCAAGCGCTCGGGCCAGCTCACCAACGACTTCTTCGTCAACCTGCTCGACATGACCAATGTCTGGAAGGTGGTCGATGGATCGGACGACGAAGAATATGTCGCGACCGACCGTACCAGCGGCGGCGAGACCTGGCGCGCGACCCGTGCCGATCTCGTCTTCGGTTCGAACTCGGAGCTGCGTGCGGTCGCCGAAGTCTATGCCGAGGCCGGGCATGAGGAGAAGTTCGTCAAGGACTTCGTCGCAGCCTGGACCAAGGTGATGAACGCGGACCGCTTCGACCTCGCCTGAACGAGCCGATGCGATCAGGGACGGCCGCGGCGAAAGTCGCGGCCGTTTCCGTTCGGCTCTCTGCCATCCAGCTCCCTGCGTCATCCCGGCCTTGTGCCGGGATCCACGGTAGCCCGGGGCAATGCCGTTTAGCCTCATGCCATGGCGCCCCCGGCGGCCGCTCCGTGATGCTGATCTATTGAAGTCGACATTCAAATCATTCAGGGTTGCACATGGTCTTCGCGCGCCTTTGTCGATTTGTAGACTGGGATCTGGGCGGGCCTGGGGGCGTCCGAACGGGCTCCTGTTCGATCCTCATCTGTATCGTGATCGCTGGCCTGCCCGCGCTCTTCCTTGATCATCCCATTCGTGGGAACGGGGTCGCCGTTGTCGCGGCCTTTGGGACGATCGCCGCGCTCTGGATCGCTTTTGTCCTCTGGCGGGGGTGGCGGCTCCTCCGGGCGGAAGCTGTAAAGGCCGACCGCGCCTATGACCGCGGCGGCAAGTACCAACTGCCGCCCGAATATGTGCAAACCGAGAGCGCGACCAGGGCAGCGCGGCGGCGTGCAAACAGGCAAGTTCGGAATGACGAGATTGATGGCGCGCGCTAACACGCTCGCCATGACCGACCCTCGCGACTCCACGCTCACCCTCGACCCCAAATACGACGCCAACGGCCTGATCACCGCCGTCGCCACCGATGCCGTCACCGGCGAGCTGCTGATGCTCGCGCACATGAACGCCGATGCGCTAGCGAAGACGCTGGAGAGCGGGGAGGCGTGGTTCTGGTCGCGCAGCAAGGGGCGGTTGTGGAAGAAGGGCGAAAGCTCGGGCAACGTGCTGCGCGTGGTCGAGGCGCGGATCGACTGCGATCAGGATGCGCTGTGGCTCAAGGTCGCTGCTGCGGGGCCGGCCTGTCACACCGGCGAGCGCAGCTGCTTCTTCCGGCGGATCGAGGGCGGCGCGCTGGTGCGCGACGCATGAAGCCTGCCGCCGCGGCGCTGTTCCTGCTGCTTGCGGCCTGCTCGGGCGGCGACGGCGGCAACCAGTCTGCCACGCCTCAGGATCTCGAATCCGCCGCGGTCGAGCGTGGCCTCGTCCGCAATCCAGAGGATACAGACCTTACCGGCCTCTATGCGCGCGACACCGACCGGGTCTGCGTTGTCCAGAAGGGCGACGGTTACCGCATCGGCGCGTTCGTCGACTATGGCGACGGCCTGTCCTGCACCGGAACCGGCACGGTCACGCGATCGGGTGAGACGCTGGCGGTGACGCTCACGGGCAAGAACGGCGTTACCTGCAGCTTCGACGCACGCTTCGACGGCGAACATATCCGCTTCCCCGCCAGCATCCCGCCCGAATGCGCCAAATTCTGCGGTCCGCGGGCGTCCTTCGCCGCGCTCGACGCCGAACGGTTGAGCGGATCGGCGGCGGAAGCACGGGCGCTACGCAGTGCCGAAGGAAAGCGGCTTTGCGACGATTGACGTTAACGTAAGGTCAGCGTAAGCATGCGGCATGGCAACGACCATGAAGCATGTAGCCAGCTTCGCTCCGACCGAAGCCCGGCCTGACAAGGAGAGCTTCTCGATCTCGGACCTGTGCGCCGAGTTCGAGGTGACGGCGCGAGCATTGCGCTTCTACGAGGATGAAGGCCTGATCGCGCCCGAGCGGCGCGGCCTTGCCCGCATCTACTCGCACCGCGATCGCGCGCGACTCGCCTGGATCCTGCGCGGCAAGCGCGTCGGCTTCAGCCTCGCCGAGATTCGCGAGATGATCGACCTCTACGACCTTGGCGACGAACGCCGCACTCAGCATCAGGTGACGCTCGACAAGTGCCGCGCGCGCATCGAGCTGCTTGAGCGCCAGAAGGTCGATATCGACGCCCATATCGTCGAACTCGAAGATTTCGTCGCGGTCCTCGAAGGCCGCGCCGCTCCCGCCAAGTAAGAACAGGAACAGAGAGATGCCGCAATATACGCCGCCCGTGCGCGACACCCGTTTCGTGCTCGATCAGGTTCTGAAGATCGACCGCTACGCCAACCTCCCCGGCTTCGCCGCCGCGACTCCCGATGTCGTCAATGCGGTGCTGGAAGAGGGCGGCAAGTTCGTCGCCGAGGTGCTGTTCCCGATCAATCTGTCGGGCGACCAGCAGGGGTGCAAGCGCAACCCCGACGGCAGCGTCACCACCCCGGACGGCTTCAAGGAAGCCTATGCCCAGTTCGTCGAGAGCGGCTGGGGCACGCTCTCCGCGCCCGAGGAATTCGGCGGGCAGGGGATGCCGCATGTCGTCTCGACCGCGTTCCAGGAATTCATGATCTCCTCCAACATGGCCTTCGCCATGTATCCCGGCCTGACCCATGGCGCGATCGCGTCGCTGCTGGTCAAGGGCAGCCCCGAGCAGCAGGCCAAGTACGTCCCGAAGATGATCTCGGGCGAATGGGGCGGCACGATGAACCTGACCGAGCCGCAGTGCGGCACCGATCTCGGCCTCATCAAGACCCGCGCCGAACCGAACGCCGATGGCAGCTGGTCGATCACCGGCACCAAGATCTTCATCTCGGCCGGCGAGCACGACCTCACCAGCAACATCATCCACCTCGTGCTGGCGAAGACCCCCGGCGCGCCGGAGAGCAGCAAGGGCATCTCGCTGTTCGTTGTGCCCAAGTTCATCGTCAACGACGACGGCAGCCTCGGCGATCGCAACGCGGTGTCGTGCGGCTCGATCGAGCACAAGATGGGCATCCACGGCAACTCGACCTGCGTCATGAACTATGACGGCGCCACCGGCTGGCTGGTCGGCGAGGAGATGAAGGGCCTCGCCGCGATGTTCATCATGATGAACGCCGCGCGCCTCGGCGTCGGGCTTCAGGGCCTCGGCATCGGCGAGGTCGCCTACCAGAACGCCGTCCAGTACGCCGGCGACCGCCGCCAGGGCCGCGCGCTCACCGGCGCGCAGGATCCGGAGGAAAAGGCCGACACGCTGTTCGTCCATCCCGATGTCCGCCGTATGCTGATGGAAGCCAAGGCGATGACCGAGGGCCTGCGCGCCTTGTGCCTGTGGGGCGGCCTCCAGGTCGATCTCGCCCATCTCGCCGCGACCGAGGAAGAGCGCCAGTTCGCCGACGATCTCGTCGGCCTGCTCACCCCGGTGATCAAGGGCGTCGGTACCGATGCCGGTTACAAGATCGCGACCGACGCGCAACAGGTCTATGGCGGCCATGGCTACATCGCCGAATGGGGCATGGAGCAGTACGTCCGCGATGCCCGCATCGCGATGATCTACGAAGGCACCAACGGGGTGCAGGCGATGGACCTGGTCGGGCGCAAGCTCGCCCAGAATGGCGGCCGCGCGATCCAGACCTTCTTCAAGGTCGTCGGCGAGGAAGTCGCTGCCGCCAAGTCCAAGCCCGAGCTGGCGAGCTTCGCCGAGGCGCTGGAAAAGGCCAATGGCCAGCTTCAGGCCGCGACCATGTGGTTCATGGCCAACGGCATGCAGAACCCCAATCAGGTCGGTGCCGGCGCCTATAGCTATATGCAGCTCACCGGCATCGTCGCGATCGGCCTGATGTGGCTGCGCATGGCCGACGCCGCCGTCACCGCGCTCGCTTCGGGCGAGGCCGAGGACAAGGCGTTCCTCGAAGCCAAGCTCGTCACCGCGCGCTTCTATGCCGAGCGGATCATGCCCGACGCGGGCGCGCTGCGTCGCAAGATCGAGGGCGGTTCGGAAACCATATTGGCGCTCCCGCCCTAGATGTTCCGCGCGGCGTGACATTCTGCCTCGCCGTCAGCCCGACAAAACGGGCTGACGGCGGGCAA
>CAYOXO010000217.1:0-5706 GCA_964407945.1 uncultured Stakelama sp. | reverse complement strand
GCCCGCGCCTTTGGGGGCGCGGGCGGTGGGAGAAACCGAAGCTCGGAAGGAAGGATCAGTATTTCTGCTGCCGCTCGTAGAGCGAACGATAGTGCTGGATGCGCGTCACACGCAGGCCCGGCATGCCCGACCGGTCGATCGCGCGCTGCCAGCCGGCAAATTCCTCGACGGTGAGACCATAGCGGTCGCACACTTCATCGACGGTGAGCAGGCCGCCATTGACGGCTGCGACCACCTCCGCCTTGCGGCGGACCACCCAACGGGTCGTTTCGGGCGGCGGAAGCGAGTCGAGCGTCAGCGGCTCGCCGAGCGGTCCGATCACCTTGGCTGGTCGGATCTTCTGGTTTTCAATCATTACCTACCTCGATCAGGGCGGGGGGTCCCCGTCTTTGTTCTGTAACGACCATAGTCGCTCCGGCTTGAGCATCGGCTAAGCGGCACGGTAAACGCCGTCTTCATTGCTCTTTCCAGTCGGTTAGCGTGGCCTCCATCGCGCGACTGAACGCACCGTGCATCGGGGCGAGCAGCGCGCGGGCCGGCAAGGGCCGGTCGAGCACCGCCTGAAGCTGCGCGGTCGGACTCGCCGCCTGACGGGCGGCGATGCCAACCATCAGCACCGCGAGTTCGGTGGGGATTGCGGTCATCACCGCGACGTCCCGGTCGAATCGGAAGCTCAGGTCCACAAACGCTACTCACCTAGAGGTCGAATCCACCCATTTTGAATAAGGGCTAAGGTTGAAGGGGGAGTAAACGCGGGCGGTTTTTTGCATCCTGCCCGGCAAATCCCTATGTGGCGGCGCGATGACCGGACCCGATTTTCAGTTGAACGGCCCCTTGGAGAAGCGGCGAATCGTCGTCGCCATGTCCGGCGGCGTCGATTCCTCGGTGGTGGCCGCGCTCGCCGCGCGTACCGGCGCCGAGACGATCGGCGTGACGCTCCAGCTCTACGATCATGGCGAAGCGACCGGCCGTTCGGGCAGCTGCTGCGCCGGCCGCGATATCCGCGACGCGCGCGCCGTGTGCGATCGGCTGGGCATCGCGCATTATGTCTTCGACCATGAAAGCAGCTTCCGCGAACAGGTAATCGACGATTTCGCCGACGAGTATCTCGCGGGCCGCACCCCGATCCCGTGCGTGAAGTGCAACATGGGGCCGAAATTCACCGACCTGTTCGCGCTCGCCCGCGACCTCGGCGCCGACTGCCTCGCCACCGGCCATTATGTCCAGCGCGTGCTCGGCACCGAAGGCGCGGAGTTGCACAAGGGCGCCGATCCCGCGCGCGACCAGAGCTATTTCCTGTTCGCCACCACACGCGACCAGCTCGATTTCCTGCGCTTCCCGCTGGGCGCGATGCCCAAGGCCCGCGTGCGCGAGATCGCGGCGGAGATCGGTCTGGGCGTCGCGACCAAGCCCGACAGTCAGGACATCTGCTTCGTCCCCGACGGCAACTATGCCGGGCTGGTCAAGAAGCTGCGGCCCGAAGCGGACACTGCAGGCAAGATCGTTGATGAGGCCGGCCGCACGCTCGGCGAGCACAAGGGCCTGATCCACTTCACCGTCGGTCAGCGCCGCGGGCTCGAGATCGGCGGCAGCCCCGAGCCGCTCTACGTCATCCGCCTCGACCCCGAGCGTCGCGAAGTCGTGGTCGGCCCCAAGACCGCGCTCGCCGTCCGCGCTGCCCGGATCGAAGGGGTGAACTGGCTCGGCGGCGGCTATGAAGGCCCGATGACCGCCAAGGTCCGTTCGATGGCCAGGCCCGCTCCGGCGCGGCTGGTGGATGGCCGCGTGGTGTTCGACACGCCGGAATATGGCGTCGCCCCCGGCCAGGCCGCCGTCCTCTATGCCGGCGAGCGCGTGCTGGGCGGCGGCTGGATCAAGGAAACCGAGCGGGCAGAGCTGGCGGCAGCCTGAAACCTCCCGAACCGCCTTGTTGACTCAGTCAACATTCGGTATGTTGACCCAATCAACATAGTCGGGCGGTACACATGACAATCGACAATGCGGCGAACGTGGCAGCGCTGCGCGCCTTCAACCGAACGTACACAAGGCGGCTCGGCCTGCTCGAAGCCCATCTCGACAAGAGCCCGTTCACGCTGAGCGAGGCGCGCATCCTCTATGAGCTGGCGCACCGCACCGATCCCACCGGCGCGGAGATCGCACGTACGCTCGACCTCGACCCAGCGCAGATCAGCCGCACGCTCAAGCGTTTCGCCGCGCGTGGGCTGGTCGAGACGCGCGAGGGGCATGGCCGCCACCAGCTGCTCGCGCTCACGCCCCAGGGCCGCGCGGCGTTCGCCGCGCTGGAGGCCGGCACCAAGACCGCGGTCGGGGCGCTGCTGGACGGGTTGCCGCGCTTCCGGCGCGATGGCCTTCTGGCCGCGGCCCAGAGCATCACCCGCATCTTCGACGATGAAACCCCGCCGCGTCCGATATTGCGGGGCTTGCGGCCGGGCGACCTTGGTCAGGTGATCGCGCGCCAGGCGATCCTCTATGCCGACGAATATGGCTGGAACAGCGAATATGAAGCGCTGGTCGCGCGCATCCTCGCCGATTTCGACCAGGCCTATGACCCTGCGCGCGAAGCGGCATGGATCGCCGACATCGACGGGCGGATGGCGGGATCGATCTTCCTCGTCCGTGGAGAAACGCCCGACACAGGCCGACTGCGGCTACTCTATGTCGAACCGGCGGCGCAGGGTGCCGGGGTCGGCACGCTGCTGGTCGCAACCTGCATCGCGCGGGCGCGGGAGGTCGGCTATGCCCGGCTCGACCTGTGGACCAACAGCATTCTCGATGCCGCGCGCCACATCTACGAGCGGGCCGGATTCAAGCTGATCGACGAGGCGCCGCACCGCTCGTTCGGCAAGGATCTGATCGGCCAGACCTGGTCGCTGGCCCTATAGCGGCGTTCAGGCCGGCCGTTCGAGGAACGTCGCGATCACCTCGCGCCGTACGCGGAAGCCCAGCTTCTCGTAGAGCGCGATCGCGCCGGCATTGCTGGCATAGCTGTGCAGGAACGGCGTCTCGCCGCGTGCGACGATGCGGGCCATCACCACGCGCATCAGCTTGCCGGCAAGGCCACGGCCGCGCCAGTCGGGATGGGTGCACACCGCGCTCACCTCGGTCAGGCCCGGCGCGCGCATCCGCTCGCCGGACATGGCGACGAGCTGGCCGTCCATCCGGATGCCGATGAACTCGCCCAGACGGTGCGTCGACTCGACGAACGGTCCGGGCTCGGTCAGCGTCGCCAGCGCGACCATCTCGGGCGCATCGGCATCGCCAAGGTCGAGAAAGTCGAGCGGTTCGGCAAGAACCGGGCGTTCGAGCACCATCTGCGCGAGCATCGCCTGCTTCACCACCGTCAGTCCCGGCGGCACCGGCGTCTCGGCGCCCTCCACCGTCGCGATCCTTCCTCCCGGCGGCACCAGCGCGGCGAGCGCCGCCAGCGCCTCGGACGAATCGTCCGCCGCGGCGGCGAGGATGTTGATCTCAGGCCGGTAACGCAGTGCGCGTGCGTCTCCGGCGGCGAAGCCGGCCTGGCGCCCGGACAGCGCGGTCCATACCGGACGGTCAAGCGGATGGGTCATGACAGTCTCCTCAAACGCCCGACCTCGGTGACCACTGCGCGCCATGCCCTACGCGGCATGAAGCGGTTACGACCGATCACGAAGCGATCGATCCTGCCGCCGCGCGCGTAGAGAACGGCCTGACTCACTTCGTGCGGATCCCATCCAGCCCATTCGCCGGCAACATTGAACAGGTTGCGGTAGAAAGCCGGCCTGACCTCCCAGCGCAGCGCCTCCTCGGCCTCGTCAATGGGCCAGCCGCCCTCAACGATGACCCGCGCGACATTCGGCACGCACAGCATCGCATCGGTATCGAGAAACAGGTCCGCCAGCGCCGTCCACAACGGCAGGCGTCGTTCGATCTCGGCGGAATCGGGCGGCTGCATCAATCGTCCCTGAGCTGTTCGATCTCGTCGGCCTCACGCAGCGCATTGCCGGGATGATCGACATGCCCCGCGGGATCGACATGGATCAGGATTTCGGTACCGGGAAACGCCGCTTCAAGCCGCGCTTCGAGTTTTTCGACCAACGCATGTGCGTCGGCCACGGACGTGCTGCCCGGAAGCGCGATGTGGAATTGCGCGAAGTCCTGCGATCCGCTCGTTCGGGTACGCAGATCGTGCAGGCTTTCCAGCCCCGGCTCGCGCGCCGCGACCTCGACAAAGGCGCGGCGCTTCTCGTCCGGCCATTCGCGGTCCATCAATTGCCCGATCGCCTCGCTCGCGCCATGCCAGGCGCCCCACAGCAGCCACGCCGCGATGGCGATGCCGAACAGCGGATCGGCGCCGGTGAAGGCAAGATACTGGTCGGACACCAGCGCGACGATCACCGCGGCATTGAGCAACAGGTCCGACTGATAGTGCAGCCGGTCGGTCTTGATCGCCACCGATCCCGTCGCCGCGATCGCGCGCCGCTGATAGGCGGTGAGCAGCAGCGTCACGACGATCGCTGCGACCGACACCGCGATCCCCGATTCCGCGTCCGCCGCGACATCGCCCGAATTCAGCCGCTGCACCGCCCGCACCGCGATCAGGCAGGCCGAGACCGAGATCAGCGCGACCTGGAACAGCGCCGCCAGCGCCTCCGCCTTGCCATGACCGAAGCGATGTTCGGCATCGGCAGGCTGCGCGGCGATATGCACCCCCGCCAGCGTCACCAGCGAGGCGACCAGGTCGAGCAGGCTGTCGGCAAGGCTGGCAAGCATCGCCACCGACCCCGTCCGCCACGCCGCCCAGGCCTTGAGCGCACCGAGCAGCACCGCCGCACAGACGCTGGCGATCGCGGCCCGGCGGGCAAGGTTGCTCACGGGTACAACAGCCCCTCGTCCCACCCATCAGCGGTGCGGGTGAAGGCGCGGCGTTCGTGCAGCCGGTGCTCGCGGTCCTGCCAGAATTCGATCCGCTGCGGCGTCACGCGATAGCCGCCCCAATGCGGCGGGCGCGGCACGTCGCCCCCTTCGAACCGTGCGCGCGCAGCCTCGTAACGCGCCTCGAACGTGTCGCGCGCGTCGAGCGGGCGCGACTGGTCGCTCGCCCAGGCGCCAAGCTGCGAATCGCGGCTGCGGCTGGCGAAATAGGCATCGGATTCGGCATCGGTGGCGAGGGTCACCGCCCCCTCGATCCGGATCTGCCGGCGCAGCGATTTCCAGTGGAACAGCAGTGCCGCGCGCGGCACCGCAGCCAGCTCCCCTGCCTTGCGGCTTTCGCGGTTGGTGTAGAAGACGAAGCCGTCTGGGCCATGGCCCTTAAGCAGCACCATCCGCACCGAGGGCTGGCCCGCGACGTCCACGGTCGCCAGCGCCATCGCGTTGGAATCATTCGGCTCGGTGGCGCGCGCTTCGGCATACCATTGGTCGAACAGCGTGAAGGGATCGGTCGTCATGCGCCCGGCCATACGCCTTCGCGTCACACATAAAAAGGCACCGTATGGACGGCCTTCAATCCGCTCGTCACCCCGGACTTGTTCCGGGGTCCATGGTGCCGCCTGGTACGGATTTGAAGGTTCCCGGCACGACCTCGACACCCGTCCCCGTGGACAGGTGCATGCCGAAACAAGTCCGGCATGACGGCTTGGGTAGATCCTTCAAGCGAATACGGACTTCGGAATATGTGTGATCCGGCATGCCAGGTCCGCTTCGCCG
>CAYOXO010000216.1:0-5836 GCA_964407945.1 uncultured Stakelama sp. | reverse complement strand
GCGGCTGATCGAGGCGGGGCTGGTCATTCCCTTCCAGAAACGGGTTGCCACCGGCCTGTTCGATTATTGCCTGACGCGGCGCGCGAACGCCGACCTGCCGCCGGGATCGCGCGGGCGGATCGTTCGCCAGGCCGAGCGGATGCAGGATGAGGACGAGCAGCTGATGGCGGTGCTCCGCCGCCTCGCCAACCTCGGCAAGCCGTGCCCGACCAACCGCGACCTGGCCGACAAGGCCTGCCTGAAGGACGCGGAGGCGGCGCGATACCGGCTCAAGCGTCTCGAACAGGCGGGGCGCATCCGCGTCCGCTGGGCCGCCGACACGCTGCGCGTCGTGACCATCGTGTCGAGTGGGCGGAGCACGGCGCGATGCTGAGCCTGATCCCGCAACCCTCCACCGTCGCCTGCGCCGCCTGCGGCCGTGAAGCGGTCGACCCCAGCGTCGGCCTGCCCGCCGGGTGGGACGGCGTCTTCAAGGACGGCGACTGGGCGTTGTTCTGCCCGTCGTGCCAACCGTCGGTGGACACGCCCGTCTTCGCCGTCTTCCGCCCGCAAGTGGAGGAGGTGGCGTTGTTCGTGGGCCCGCGGCTGCGCACCTGCGCGCTGACGCTGCCCGAGGCGCGGCAGCTGCACGCCACGCTGGGCCAGGCGCTGCGCCTCGCCGACAATCGGGGAGGACTGGCCGGATGAAGCCTGACGATCGCGCGGCGCAGCTGACGCCGGACGAACTGGCCTGGGTGCGCGGCGCGTGCGCCGAGGCGGTGCGCGAAAACCCGCTGTGGACGCCGGGTGCGGCGCAGACCGTGGCCGACGCGATCGTCGCGGGCGACGGCGACCACACCCGAGCGATGCAGCTGGCCCTGGCCGGCGCGCTGGCGATGAAGTTTCGCGCCAGCGCGACGCTGGCGGTGGTCACGGCGGATCGGGAGGCGCGGCATGGATAAGCTCGACCGCACCATCCTCGACCAGTTGGCCCGCGTGCCGGCGGGCGAGAAGGTGCCGCTGGCCGCGATCGCGCGGGCGGCGGATGCCAGCCAGTCTGTCATCGCCTCGATCATGGAACGGCTGATCCGCGAAGGCGCGATCGACAAGGCCACGCTGCGTCCGGCGACGCGTGCGCCGCTGTCCGATGCCGGGACGGATCCGCTCGAATGGCTTTACGTGGGCCTGCCGAAGATCGAATTGGCCCAGCGGATCGTCGCCGAGGCCGCGCGGCGTGGCGTCACCCAGACGGTGGCCAGCGTCGAACTTTTCGGCGGACCGACTCGGCTGGCCATGCTGAAGGCCCAGCCAGGGCGCATCCGGCACGCGACCGTCATCAAGGCGCGTAAATGGTTTCTGGAATCGCCCGCCGGGATGGAAGCCCGGGTGGACGAAGCGTCGGGCGGTGCCAGCCCGGCGGACGAGGAGGGGGCCGGTTGCTCGGATCGCCCGGCCCCCGACCTTCCGGAGCGCCCGACCGGGCAGCAGCTGCACGACGCGCTGCTGGCGGCCGCGCGAGCCTCCGATCTTTCCCAACGCACGTTCCTCGCCCCGCTTTGGAACCTGCCGAAGAACGGCATGGAGCAGCTGCGCGCCACCGAATGGCCGAAGCCGGCGACCGTGGCGCGGATCCGCGCCTTCCTGGCGGGCGAGCCGATCGAACCGCCCGCGAAGAAGGAAGCGCATCCCAACCAGCTGGTGCGGCGCACCGAGCGCGAAGCCGCCGGCCTGCCGCCCAGCGAGCGCGAACTGGCCGAGAAACGATCGCTGACGCTGTCGGCCGCCGCCGAGGCCGATCGCCAGGCGAAGATCGAGACGGCCGAGCGGGCCGCGTTGCGGCGGCTGCCGGGCGAAACGCTGCAGGACGCGGTGAAGCGCGAAGCGCGGGAGAAGGGCGAGCGCCGGGCGTCGGCGCGGTCGACCGGTACGGTCAGCCATCCCCTCACGATCGCCGACGAAGTCGAGGCCGCCGAGGCCGACGCCGCGATCGGCGCGGTCACCGCCGACCGGCGGGCGCGCGAGGCGCGCGAGCTGACCACGGCCTCGGCGCTGATCCGCAAGGCCGCCGCCGAATGGCCCGACCAATGCGCCCGTGTCGCCCGCCTGGCGTGCGAGATGGGCGTCGGCGTCGGCGAAGCCTGGCGCCGCGTCATCGGCGCGGGAATCGATTGCCTCGACGAGGCGGAGGCGGGCGCGTGAGCGGGTCGGGCATGATCAGCCGCCGCCGCCCGGTGCGCGTGCCCGTCGCCGACGCGGCGGACGTCGAACGCGACGCGATCGTCGATCACCTGCGCGTCGGCATTCACGGCCTGCTGACCCGCGGCTATCTCGCCGCCGATCCGGACCTCATCGCCCGCCGCCTCGACGCCTTGCTCGACGGCGTCACCGGGGGGCTGCACCGGTGAGCGTGCGCATCCTCATCGGCGATGTGCGGGCCAAGCTCGCCGAGCTGCCGGCGGATAGCGTCGATTGCGTCGTCACCAGCCCGCCATATTGGGGGCTGCGCGATTACGGCGTCGATGGCCAGATCGGGATGGAGCCGACGCTGGGCGAGCACCTGGACGTGATGGTGCGCGTGTTCGACGCGGTGCGGCGGGTGATGAAGCCCGAAGGCACGCTGTGGCTGAATTACGGGGACTGTTATGCGACCAAGCCGAACGGGCGCAGCGCCGCGGCGACCAAGGCGGCGGGCGCCGACGACCGGACGTTTCGCGACAAGCCGTTTTCGACGGTGGGGCCGGTTTACGATCCGAACTATCGCAAGCGCACGACCGGCGGAATCCACGCGCAGCGGCGAGACGATGCTGGTGGCCGCGTTGTTGCCGGTGGCACGCTGAAGCCCAAGGACCTGTGCATGGTGCCGAACCGATTGGCCATCGCGCTGCAGGATGCGGGCTGGTGGGTGCGCAGCGAGATCGTGTGGGGCAAGCCGAACCCGATGCCCGACAGCAGCGGGCGGTATCGGCCGTCGACCGCGCACGAGAAAATCTGGCTGCTGACTAAGTCGTCCAACAGCTTTTACGACAGCGAGGCGGTGCGGATGCCGGCGCAGTCCGGCACTGACGACTGGAAGCAGCCGGACAATTGGGACACGACGGTTGGCGAGGGTGGGCATGGCAACGTGCTGCGCGTCGGCCGCGCAAAGAACGCGCCGGCACCGAAGAGCCGTCGCGGCCACGTCCGCGAGCATCAGGGCTTTCGCGACAAATGGGACGGCATGTCGAGGGCCCAGCAAACGGCGAACGGACGCCTGCTGCGCAATTACGAGCCCGATCTGGCGGCGATCGTCCCTCCCGAGGTATGGGAGATCGCGACCGCCGGTTTCCGCGAGGCGCATTTCGCGACGTTCCCGCCGGCGCTGGTCGCGCCGTGCATCATGGCCGGCTGTCCCGCTGGCGGCACCGTCCTTGATCCGTTCGGCGGCGCGGGCACCACCGCCTTGGTCGCCGACCGCCTGCAGCGCGACGCGATCCTGATCGAGCTCAATCCCGAATATGCCGAGATGGCCCGCCGCCGCATCGCCGGTGACGCCAGCCTCTTCACCGACGTGGAGGCGGCGTGATGTCAGAGCCCGAGCTCCGTAACCATGCGCTCCCAGTCGATGTAATTCTCGAGGAACACGTCGCTGGCGTGTGTACCCCCAATGCTTGTCTTCAAGACGACTTCGTACCGGCAAAACCCCTCGGCGAGGGCTTGTTCGAGATCGATGCCCTTTTGAGGGTGAATCGGAATGTCCGACGGATTGCCCGAGATTGCCATCGCGAGGGACGCGGTGCCTCCCGCCCACAGCGTGTCGTCGAACCGTCCGTGCTTCGCGCAATTGGCAATGGCGCGGAGCGGATTCTGCCATCGGACACGGGCGGCCATCTGTTCCTTCACACCGGCGGCCACATCAAAGACGGGCTGGACGGTGCGTGCACGATGGGCACGGATGTATCGCGCGGACATCCAGTCGAGAATCGCGCTCGACGCTTTGCAGAAATCGATCGCTGCCCATCCGACACTGGTCCCACGACCCTTGGCCTCGCGGGACTCGCGCAGGTAGCACTGAAAGTTCCAGTACAGTTTATCGAGCTGGTCGTTCACGGTGCCGACGACGGCGGTCAGCAAAAGCGAATTGTCGAAGTCGTTCCCCAGGCGCGGCACGCGTCGGTGCTGCCATGACGGGCGTGGAGGGGCAAGCGCCGCGGGCGCGCATCGCGCAGGCGACGGTGGACGAGGTGCGCGACCGGCTCCGCCTGTCGCAGCTGGTGGCGCGGCGGGTGAAGCTGCGGCGGGCGGGGCAGGGCTGGTCCGGCCTGTGCCCGTTCCATTCGGAAAAATCGTCCAGCTTCACCGTCCAGGACGCCAAGCAATTCTATCACTGCTTCGGGTGCGGGGCGCACGGCGACTGCTTCGACTGGGTCCAGCACGTCGACGGCTGCGACTTTCGCGAGGCCATCGTGCGCTGCGCCGCCGAAGCGGGGGTCGCGATCCTTGGCGAGGACGGGCAGCCGATCGGCCCCACCGGGACCAGCGCCGCGCTCGACGGGCGTGTCTCGGCGCGGATCGAGCCACGCGTCGCGCTCGAGCGGGCGGGGCCCGCCGTGGTCGGCAGCGACGAGGCCGGGCGCTGGATCTGGCGCACCGCCCTTCCGGCGCGGGGCGAGATCGTCGAGGACTGGCTGCGCTTTCGCGGGTGCGCGCCCTCGGCCTCCTTCGACGGGGTGGTGAGCGCGATCGACACGTTGCGATTCCACCCGCGCTGCCCGCTGTCGGCCTGGCGGATCGAGCAGGATCCGCGCGACGTACTGACCGCGCCTGCGATGGTCGCCCCGATCCGCGACGGCGACGGCCTGATCCGCGGCGTGCACGTGACCTATCTGCGTCCCGACGGGCGCGGCAAGGCGCAGCTGCGGCCGTACGGCGACGGGCGCGAACGGCCGACGCGCAAGATCTTCGGGGCGGTGCAGGGCAATGCCGTCTGGCTGACGGTTCCGCCGGCGCTGGCGGTAGGCCTCGACCCCGCCAAAATGCCGTTGATCGTCGGTGAGGGCATCGAGACGTGCTGGTCGTTCGCGCAGGCCCGTGAGCGCGCCAGCTATCGCGTCGCCGCCGCGCTCAGCCTGGACAATCTGCAGGGCGGAGCGGTCAAGCTGAACGGCGGCGCGCTACCGTTGTGGAATATCGAGGCCGACCACGGCCGCCCGCCGTTCGTCGTGGCGGACGCGGGCGAGGTGATCGTGCTGGTCGATGCCGACATGAAGCCGCTGCGCCAGCAAAAGGTTCAGCAGGTCCGGGGGATGAAGCCCGTTCGTGCCGACATCGGCGGGCTGCTGCGCGCGGAAATCTGCGGGCGCCTCGCCGCCCAGCACTGGCGCCGCGCGGGGGCGACCAAGGTCACCGCCGTACGCCCGCCGCTCGGCATGGATTTCAATGATGCTGGGCGGAGGGTCGCGTGATCGGCGCGCAGCTCGATTTGCTCGGTCGCCCCGAGATCCTTCGTTCCGCGTACTTTGCGGCGCCAGACGTCCGCATGTCGCTGTCGCGAACGTGGGCAGAGGGCCCACGGGCTTTCGTGTTGGGCTGCAACCCTTCTTTGGCTGCCGCTGATACCGACGATCCCACATCGAGGTGGTGGGATCGTTGGTTCGCGCACTTCGGGTTCGGAGGATATGATGCCGGCAACCTGTATCCGTTTGTGTCTTCGGACCCAGCTGCCTGCCGCCGACGTGTGTACGACTGCCTCGCCGGGCAGTGCTGGAGCGATCGTGACTTTCTCTTCGCTAATCGCGACGCGGTCGCGAGCATGGCGAAAGACGCCGCGCAGGTCTTTGTTTGTTTCGGCAATATCGCTTGGGACGAGGACTGGACCGAG
>CAYOXO010000215.1:1886-5881 GCA_964407945.1 uncultured Stakelama sp. | reverse complement strand
TATCTGGTATTCTTGGCGGGGCTCTGGGAATTGAATCGGTAGGTTCAATTACAATCCTCATACTCGCCCTTCCCTTCACTATCCCGCTATGTATTTTTCGTGGGGTCGCGGTGGGACGGCTTGACGTTAAGCGGATGGTATGGTCGACCAATTTGGAAATGGGCGTCCGGCTCGCCGGGGCGGTATTCTTTTGGAAGCTAGGTTATGGGATTGAAGGGGTGGCCCTTGCGGTGGCCTTGTCAATTCTTGTCGGGTGCTTGCCGGTGTGTCGGGCACTCGCACCTGCGACGCCGGTAAGCACCGTCGAAGTTCTGCGTCCGGTTTTGTTCCTGGCGTTTCCGTTTGCGGTTCTGCAAGCTGCGCAAGTTCTGCACCTTGACGGCGATCTCCTCGTTGCTAATGCTATTTTATCTCCCGCCGAGGTCAGTTCGGTTGCAGTCTTGTCATTGTTCCAAAGAGTCCAGTTTTTCGCCTGTTTCGGTTTGGCAGCAGTGCTGCTGCCATCAGTTTCGTCAGCGGCCTTGCGCGGTGGCTCTGGGCTGAAGCAGGCTGCTCCCGTCGCTTGCCTCTTTTGTCTGGTGAGTGTTGTTGTTTTGTCCGTCATCTCTTATGCTCCTTTTGGGGTCATCACCGTGTTGGTCGGACCGGCATTTACCCAATCCGCCGAGGTTCTTCCGCTTGCCGGGTACAGCGCTGCTCTCTTCACTTTCAGCTATCTCTGTGCGACCTACCTTGCAGCACTAGATGAAAGGAGTGGAATCTGGCTGGTAGCCGCCTTCTTGCCTCTGCAGTTGTGCATTCTTATGCTGCTCTCGATGTCCGAATCGGGTTTGACGCTACCTGAAATGATGCGCACCAAACTGCTTTGCCAAATAGGTCTCTCGGTTTCGCTGATTGTATTGATTGTGCGGCGATCGAGAAGCTGGACAACGTCGATGCGTCCTCAGAAGTCCTATCATGAGATCGAAAGGTAGTGAGATGAAAGATCCGCTAGGGTCAGGACCCATTGATTTCAGCCGCGCGGCATGATTCAGGCTCCGCAAGGAGACTGGATCATGAGCAACCTTTTCTGGCTGACGGATGCGCAGATGGCCCGCCTTCAGCCGTTTTTCCCGAAGAGCCACGGCAAGCCGCGCGTCGATGACCGGCGTGTTCTCAGCGGCATTATCTTCATCAATCGCAATGGCTTGCGGTGGTGCGATGCGCCCAAGGAGTATGGTCCACCGAAGACCCTCTATAATCGTTGGAAGCGCTGGGGCGAGAAAGGCGTCTTCGCCCGGATGATGGAAGGCCTGGCCTCCGAGGCGGCCGTTCCGAAGACGGTGATGATAGACGCGACCTATCTGAAGGCGCATCGCACGGCCTCCAGCCTGCGGGCGAAAAAAGGGGGCCCGGCGACCAGAGGGGCCGCCTGATCGGCCGCACCAAAGGCGGCATGAACACCAAACTGCACGCCGTCACCGACGCTGATGGGCGGCCGATCCGGTTCTTCATGACTGCAGGTCAGGTGAGCGACTAC
This sequence comes from uncultured Stakelama sp., assembly GCA_964407945.1. Classification (GTDB taxonomy): domain Bacteria; phylum Pseudomonadota; class Alphaproteobacteria; order Sphingomonadales; family Sphingomonadaceae; genus Sphingomonas. The sequence goes on along the minus strand of CAYOXO010000215.1, from coordinate 4,362 downwards.
AGCGGTGCTGCGGCCCTGTTGGGCAGCTTGCCGGCGGCAGAATGGCTGCTGGGCGACCGTGGCTATGATGCCGATTGGTTCAGAGATGCGTTGAAAGACAAGGGGATTAAGCCCTGCATACCGGGACGGAAGTCCCGTGGAAAACCCGTCAAGTATGACAAGCGCCGCTACAAACGCCGCAACCGGATCGAGATCATGTTCGGGCGGCTGAAGGACTGGCGACGGGTCGCAACCCGTTACGACAGATGCCCGAAGGTCTTCCTCTCAGCCATCGCCCTCGCCGCAACCGTCATGTTCTGGCTATGAATCGAGAACGAGTCCTGACCCTAGGGTTCCGACACCGGAGCGGGCGTTGCGCCCCGCGGTCCTGGCTGCGCGCGTGGCCGCGGCCGTGACGGGGCATCGGGGCGCATGAACAGCACGGCGAGGAAGGGGTCTGATGCCGGAGGGGGCAGAATCCTACGCTAAGGCTTAATTTTTGGGGAATTTCGCTGCAGCGTTCTGTAGACGGTCGGTCTTGAGACAGAGAAGAGCTCAGCTAGATCGCTGATGGAATATTCGCCGGAGGCGTGCATCCGGCTCAGTTCTTTTTGTTGTTTTTCCGAGAGTTTCGGCTGCTTTCCCCGGAGTTTGCCCTTGGCGCGGGCGATGGCCATACCTTCGCGGGTGCGCATGCGGATGAGGTCGGCCTCGAACTCGGCGAAGGTGGCGAGGATGTTGAAGAACATCTTTCCCATCGGGTCGGTCGGATCGTAGACCGATGCGCCGAGGGCAAGCTTGACGCCCTTCTTTTCCAACTGTTCCGCGATGGCCCGTGCGTCGGGGACCGAGCGCGCGAGGCGGTCAAGCTTCGGCACGACAAACACGTCGCCTGCGCGCACGGCGGCGAGGGCCTGGGCGAGACCGGGCCGGTCGCGGTTCGTGCCGGTCAGACCGTGATCTGTGTAGATGCGGTCTTCGGTGACCCCAAGCTCTGCAAGGGCAGCACGCTGCGCCGTCAGATCCTGACGATCGGTGGAGCAGCGGGCATAGCCAATTTTGATCGCGGTCATGCCGAGAGTGTACGGATAAGGGGTGGCATATGCGAATCAAATCGTACCATCTATACGAGATATGATGGAGTGTGGTTTCCATACCGTTCTCAACTCTCTCGCCCCATGTCCGCTCAGCGATCCCCTTACGGACGGTCGTCCACCGCGATTTCCTGAAAGGTCGCCATGCCAAGACGCAGCATCCTGACCGCCCGGCAAAGGGCGGCATTGTTCGACCTGCCGACCGATGACGCGTCGATGCTGCGCCACTACACGCTGGCAGACGACGATCTGGAGATCGTCCGCGCCCGTCGTCGTCCGCACAACCGCTTCGGTTTCGCCCTGCAGCTCTGCGCGCTTCGGTATCCGGGGCGGCTGCTGGCGCCGGGCGAGGTCATTCCGCTGGCGGTCACGCGCTTTCTGGCAGCGCAGCTCGGGATGAGGCCTGACGATCTGGCCGGGTATGCGACCCGGGAAGAGACCCGGCATGAGCACCTGGCCGCCTTGCGCGAGATCTATGGCTACAAGATGTTCGCGGGCCGTGGGGCACGTGACCTGAAAATATGGCTTGAGGATGCCGCCGAAGCCGCCCGGTCGAACGAGGATCTGGCACGGCGCTTCGTCGAGCAGTGCCGGGCAACCCAGACCATCTTCCCGGGGATCACGGTCATCGAGCGGCTTTGCGCGGAGGCGCTTGTCGCGGCCGAGCGCCGGATCGACGCCCGGATCGGTGGCCGGCTGGACGATGCCATGCGAGCACGTCTCGATGCCCTCCTGACCGAAGATGCGGGCGGCTCGGTCACGCGGTTCGTCTGGCTGCGCCAGTTCGAAACCGGGCAGAATTCGGCCGACATGAACCGCCTTCTGGACCGGCTGGAATACCTGCGCGCGCTGGCGCTGGACCGGGGCATTCTGGCGGATGTGCCGCCACACCGCGTTGCCCGCCTTCGTCGGCAGGGAGAGCGATACTTCGCAGGCGATCTGAGGGATATCTCGGGTGACCGCCGCCTCGCCATCCTTGCGGTCTGCGCGCTGGAATGGCGCTGCGCCATTGCTGACGCTGTCGTCGAGACCCATGACCGCATCGTGGGCAAGACCTGGCGCGAGGCGAAGTCACGATGTGACGCCCGGATGGACGATGCCAGATCGGCGCTGAAGGACACCCTGCAATCCTTCAGGACATTGGGAGCGGCGCTCCTGGAAGCGCATGAGGATCGGGCCTCTCTCGAAGAGGCCGTCGGCAATGCCGGCGGCTGGATATCCCTCAAGGGGCTTGTCGCCACGGCCGCTCAACTGACCGACACGTTTGCCGCTGATCCGCTGGCGCATGTCGGTCACGGATATCATCGCTTCCGGCGTTATGCGCCGCGCATGCTGCGGGTACTCGACATCTGTGCCGCGCCCGTGGCGGAGCCGCTGCTGGCGGCAAGCGCGGTCATCGCGGG
>CAYOXO010000215.1:0-1876 GCA_964407945.1 uncultured Stakelama sp. | reverse complement strand
GTCGGCCAGCGCGTCCTGCTGCCAGCCCGGAAGGTCGCTCCAGGCGGCCGCATCGAAGCGAGTCTCGGTGGGCAGTGCTGGCGCGGGTTTTTCGGGCAGGGTAGTGCAGGCGGCAAGCGCGGTCATCGCGGGCACGGCGACACCAGACGTCCGGCCGCTGACCTTTCTGCGCCGCGCCTCGAAGTGGCACCGCCACCTGGATGGCGAAGATGAGCACCGGATATGGGAGGTCGCGGTCCTGTTCCATCTGCGCGAAGCCTTCCGTTCCGGTGATATCTGGCTGGCGCATTCGCGCAGGTATGGCGACCTGAAGGAAGCGCTGGTCCCGGTCGACGTCGCCCGCGCCACGCCGAGGCTGGCCATGCCGTTCGAGCCGGAAACCTGGCTGGCCGACCGCAAAGCCCGAATGGCTGACGCCCTGCATCGCCTGGCGCGTGCGGCTAGGGCCGGGGCAATCCCCGGTGGCTCTATCGAGGACGGCACCTTGAAAATCGACCGGCTGACCGCCGCGGTTCCCGAGGAAGCCGATGCGCTGGTTCTCGATCTCTATCGCCGCCTGCCGGAAGTCAGGGTCACCGATCTTCTGTTGGAGGTGGACGATGAGATTGGCTTCACCGAGGCCTTTACCCATCTGCGCACCGGCGTGCCCTGCAAGGACAGGATCGGCCTGCTGAACGTGTTGCTTTCCGAGGGGCTGAATCTCGGCCTCAGCAAGATGGCCGGGGCCACGAACACGCACGACTTTTTCCAACTCTCACGCCTGTCGCGATGGCACGTCGAAAGCGAAGCAATGGCGCGCGCCCTGGCCACGGTGATCGAAGGGCAGTCGAGGTTGCCGATGGCGCGGTTCTGGGGCGGCGGGCAGAGCGCTTCGAGCGACGGCCAGTTCTTCCCGACAACGCGTCAGGGCGAGGCGATGAACCTGATCAACGCCAAGTACGGCCATGAACCCGGGCTGAAGGCCTATACCCACGTCTCCGACCAGTTCGGACCCTTCGCCACACAGACCATCCCGGCCACCGTGAACGAAGCGCCCTACATCCTCGATGGCTTGCTTCTGACCGACGCCGGTCAGAAAATCCGCGAGCAATATGCCGATACCGGCGGCTTCACCGACCACGTCTTCGCGGTGACCGCGCTGCTGGGGTTCCAGTTCATTCCCCGCATCCGCGACCTGCCATCAAAGCGCCTCTACCTCTTCGATCCGGCCTCCTGCCCGAAAGAGCTGAAGGGGCTGATCGGGGGCAAGATCAAGGAACGTCTCATTGTGGCAAACTGGCCGGATATACTGCGCAGCGTGGCAACCATGGCGTCAGGGGCCATGCCGCCCAGCCAGCTGCTGCGGAAGTTCGCATCCTATCCCAGACAGCACGAGCTGGCGGTGACCTTGCGGGAAATAGGACGGGTCGAACGGACGCTCTTCATCATCGACTGGTTACTCGATGCCGACATGCAACGCCGCGCCCAGATCGGCCTCAACAAGGGTGAGGCTCACCACGCCTTGAAGAACGCACTCCGCATCGGCCGCCAAGGTGAAATCCGTGATCGCACCTCCGAAGGCCAGCACTTCCGCATGGCCGGGCTGAACCTCCTCGCCGCGATCGTCATCTACTGGAACACCAAACATCTCGGCCAGGCCGTCGCTGGCCGCCGACGCGAAGGCCTGAGATGCTCACCAAACCTTCTGGCGCACACCTCGCCACTCGGTTGGGCCCATATCCTCCTCACTGGCGAATACAGGTGGCCGAAAAGGGCTTAGCGTAGGATTCTGCCCCCTCCGGCATCAGACCCCTGCTGGGCGCATGCCCGGCGCAAGTTCTTCGAACTGGCGGATATCAAAGCCACGGCCCGCAAGGGCAAGAAGGTGGCCGAGGAG
>CAYOXO010000214.1:0-5977 GCA_964407945.1 uncultured Stakelama sp. | reverse complement strand
GCTATCTGGATATCATTCATGGCGACGGCATCGCGTTCATCGACGCGGCGCTCGCCAACGATGCGGTGGCGGCCCGGCTGGCGGGATTGACCGCTTATGGCGATGCCTTCCATCTGCGGCCGGGCGTCGAAATCCGCAGCGCGACGCCGGACGGCAATCTCGTGGTCGAAGGCGATATCGACCTGTCCGGCTATCGCTACGGACCAGGCGTCGATCCAGCACTACGCGGTTCGGGCGAACCGGGCGTGGTGACGATCCGTGCCGGTGGTGATCTCAAGATCGAAGGCAGCATCACCGATGGCTTCGCACCGCCGCCGGCCACGCCGGACGATCCCTTCTTCAATCGCATACCGGGAGAGACGGTAACGGTCCCAGGCGGCACCACCCGGCCCGACAACTGGCTGATCGAAGCCGATCTGACGATCCTGGAAGACTGGACCGTACCCGACACGTCTTTCTACCAGAACTTCGAAGGCTATATATACGATACGAGCTGGAACTATTACGGGCCTGGCCAGACGGTTCCTGCCGGTACGACACTCGTTGCCTGGAACACGATACTCGAAGCCAACACGCCGCTTCCCTCCTATGCCTCCGTGACACCCGATACCTACGAACCGGGTCGCGTCTGGGCCGCGGCGCCGATGCTCGCACCCGGGTCGCGGTCCTGGTCGAGGCGGCTGGGGAGCGGTGCCGACCTCGCATCCGCCGACAGCCGCACGCTTGCCGCCGCATCTCATCTCGCGGACCGGGGCAACATGATCCTGGACGTGACGGGCAAGATCGGAGCGCAGCGCCAGATCACGCCGATCTCGGTGATCCGCACCGGCACGGGCAATCTCGAGTTGCTGGCTGGCGGCAGCTACATCCAGCGTTCGCTGTTCGGCGTCTACACGGCGGGCACGCAGATCGATGATGGCGCGGCTTGGGACGTTGGACGGGTGCGGCAGGCGGACGGCACCGTGCTCGGTTGGGGCAACGAAGCCTATGAGGCGACGCTGGACCCGCGGCGCATGTTCATTACGAGGGGCGGCGGCGACCTGCGGCTGACCGCGCAGGGAGATGTGCGCGGCTATATCGAGCATGTGGCGTTCACCACCGATACGAGCGCGGACATCGGCCAATGGCTCTGGCGCCAGGGTGGCAACGGGCCGGACCAACCTGTGGCCTGGGGCATCAATTTCGGCCAGTATAATTCCAATCTGTTCGACTTCACCCTGGAATTCTCCGGTTTCGCCGGCATGGGTACGCTGGGCGGCGGCAATGTGACGATTGAAGCGGGCGGCGACGTCGGCTCGACCGCCAACCTCCTCGAATTTGACGCGCAGACCATGACCGATGGTCTCGCCATCGCCATCGGTTCCAGCGGCCGGATCGATGCCTCGGGACGCCTGCTCCAGGAAGGCGGCGGCAATCTGACGCTCACTGCCGGTGGCCGGATCAATACGGGTCTGAACAACCGATCCGCCAACCCCGACTCCAGCGGCATAATCACCAATTTGCGTGGGGAAATCGATGTGCGTGCCGGCGCAATCGGCCAGACGCAGGTGACGGGCTATGGCGTCAGTCGCAATGGCGATCCCCGTCCGGTGGATGTCACGCGGCCATCCGACATCATCGCATATTCGCCGCTCGTCGTTTCGTTGGGCGATGCTCAGGCGAGAATTACTGCGCGCGGCAACCTTGCGGTCACGAACGGCAGGGACCCGGGACGCACCGCCTTGATCGGCGGGCAGACCGCTGCCGGCGACGGGTCGATGACGGGAACGACGGCCTTCACCCTATGGACCGATCGCAGTGGCATTGACCTGTTCTCGGCCGGTGGCGACATCGTCTGGTCTTCGATCGCCCAGTCTGGCTCATCGCTGCCGACATATAGCCCAGGCCGTTTCACGGCCGTCGCGACTGGCGGGTCAATCATTATTCGCGACGAACTCATCCTTGCGCCTTCGCGCCAGGGTGCGCTGGAACTGCTTGCCCACGATGATCTGATCGGAGGCGAGGGCGGCCGTGTGGCGATGTCGGGCGCTACGCAGGATCGGATCGCGACACCGTTCAATCCGCTGTGGCTGCTCGACGGCCCCGATGGCCGTACCAGTAATGCATTCCTCGAATTCGGGCACCTGGACGGTTCCTTGTACGATGGCGCCAGGGGCGCGATCCTGTTTGCCTTCGCGCCGGACACAGCCGGCGATTTGCCGATGGACTCCACGGACCCGATCCGCCTCTATGCGCTCACCGGCGACGTCAACATTCGCTCGGGACGCGTGCACTTTGACCCCCAGAATATCGAGACATACTGGATCGTCGCGCGGCCGACCCAGGTGCGCGCCGGTCGCGATATCTTGGGGAGCAGCCATCTGATGCTCAACCGGAATGCCAACGATATCTCCGTGGTCCGCGCCGGCCGCGACATATTGAACAGCAGCTTCCGTATCGGCGGCCCGGGCCTGCTCGACGTCGCGGCCGGTCGTAATATCTATCAGGCCTATACGGAGGGCGGTTCCGTCTTTCCCGCGCAGAGGGACCAGAATATCGGGGTGTTCCAGAGCCTTGGAGCGCTGATCCCCGGCGACATCCGGTTGGGCGCCGATATTGTCTTGTCGGCCGGACTCGGCTCGAAGGGGCCCGATCTCGAAAGCTTTGCGGCGCGCTATCTCGATCCCGCCAATCTTGCCGATCCCGAACGGCCGCTGGCCGATCAGCCGGGCAAGGTGGTCAAGACCTATGAGCGCGAGCTCGGCGACTGGTTGCGCTCCCGCTACGGCTTCGAGGGTGGGCAGGAGGAAGCGGTCGCCCAGTTCGGCACCTTGTCCGCAGAAGAAGGCGGCATCTTCCTGCGATCCGTCTACTATGAGGAACTGCGCCTCGCGGGACGGGAGTACAACAACCCGGACAGCCGCCGTTTCGGTTCCTATCTCCGAGGCCGCGACGCGATCGCGAGCTTCCTTCCGGGAATGGGCGAAGGTGACGAGCAAGGCGACTATCAGGGGTCGATCACCTTCCTCGAAGCCGCCGGAGCACATACTTATGCCGGCGGCGACATCCAGGTACTGGCGCCCGGTGGAGGTCTGATCTTGGGCGCGGACGGCGTGGCGCCGCCTTCCACGACCGGCCTGCTCACGCAAGGGCGCGGCGACATCGAGGTGTTCACGCGAGAGAGCGTATTGCTCGGCCTGTCGCGCGTATTCACGACAGTCGGCGGCGGCATCACTATGTGGTCAGCGGAGGGCGATATCAATGCGGGTCGAGGCTCGAAGACGAGCCTGGTCTACACACCGCCGCGCCGCATCTATGACAGCTATGGCAACGTTAGCCTGTCGCCGCAGGTGCCCACGTCGGGCGCCGGCATTGCCACGCTCAACCCGATCCCCGAGATCGAGGCGGGCGACATCGATCTGATCGCGCCGCTCGGGACGATCGACGCCGGCGAAGCGGGCATCCGGGTATCTGGCAACATCAACCTTGCCGCGCTCCAGGTGCTCAACGCCGCCAACATCAAGATCCAGGGCGAAGCATCGGGCATCCCGGTTGTCGCGGCGGTCAACACTGGTGCTTTGACATCGGCCTCATCGGCGGCGAGCGCAGTTGCTAACCAGGCGGCTGATCTTGCCGAGCGGGCGCGGCCACAAGTGCGGACCGAGATCCCGACCATCGTCACCGTCACCTTCGCCGGCTTCGGCGAGTGACGCACCGGGATGGCGGTACTCCCATCCGCCATCCCGGACCACAAATTCGGAGAAAACATCATGGCCGAAACTGCCCAGCCCCCCGCCCCGGCGGAAGCCCCCATGCTTCCGCTGTTCTACAAGTCCCCCCAGCCCCTTCACGCGCAACTTCATGCCGGCTGGCGCCTCAAGACAGGCGATGCCGCCTTCGCCGCGGCGACGCCCTTCGTGCCGATCGTTGCGAGCGAGATCGCAGCGGCCGCGCGCAGCTATCCGATCGTGTTCGCCGGCGGCAATGGGCAGCCGCTCGCGGTGCTCGCGCTGGCGCAAGGCAGCAACCTGTTCGTCGAGGACGGACGCTGGCTTCCCGACCAGTACATACCGGCCTATGTCCGCCGCTACCCCTTCACCTTCATCGCTACCCGCGATCCTGACGGGTTCCAGCTGTCGATCGACGCCGGCTCGGACCGGGTCGCGCAGGGCGGCAGCGACGGCACCGCACTGTTCGAGGACGGCAAGCCGTCCGCCCTCACGGCCCAGGCGCTGGAGTTCTGCACGGCGTTCGGCCGCGAGGCGGAGCTGACGAGCCTGTTCAGCACGGCGCTTCGCGAGAAGGATCTGCTGGTCGACCGGCGCGCCGATGCGACGCTGCCCGATGGCCGCAAGCTCGGGCTCAACGGTTTCCAGATCGTCGATCCGGAGAAATTCGCGGCGCTCGACGACGAGACGGTCCTAGCCTGGCACAAGCAGGGCCTGCTCGCCCTCGTCCATCATCATCTGGCCTCGCTCGATCGCTTCCGCGCGCTGCTCGACCGGCAGGCGCTGCGCGCGGTAACGGGACCGTCACACGGTGGTGCATCCACCGATACGGCGGACGCCGCGCCCGCCGCCGAACCCAACCCTCATCCCGACCTTGCGGACGGCGATACCCCGGCTCCGCGCAAAACCAAGAAAGCATAACCCATGATTGCCCGTTCCCTCCTCACGTCCGCTTCGCTCGCCGTCGCACTCGCCGTCGCACTCGTCGTCGCCCTTCCCGCCTCCGCGCAGACCATCGGCGGCGCGCCCGCGGCGGCGCCAGCCGCCCCCGCCGCCCAACCGCAAGCCCAGCCGCTGACCCAGCCTCTGGGCGGCCCGGTCGTGCCGGGCGTATGCCTGCTCTCGCGCGAGGCGATCTTCGCCAATGCCGCGGTCGGCAAGGCGGCATCGGCGCGCCTCAATGAGCTGACCCGCGCGGCGCAGGCCGAGGTCGATGCCAAGCGCACGCCGCTCGAGACCGAAGCGCGGAACCTGGAAGGCCAGCCTGACAACGCGGCGAACAAGCAGCGCCGCGAGGCTCTGGCGACCCGCTGGCAGGCGCTCCAGCTCGAAGCGGCGCATGGCAGCCGCGAGATCGAGGCGACCCGCGCCAAGGCGCTCGAACGCATCGCCAACGAAGCCCAGCCGGTGATCGCGCAGGTCTATGGGCAGAAGAAATGCGGCCTGCTGTTCGACCGCGGCGCTGCGCTCGGCGGCAACTTCGCCAACGATCTGACCGCCGATGTCGTGCGCGCGCTCGACGGCCGCATCCAGACGATCACGTTCGAGCGCGAACGCCTGCCGCAGCAACCGCCGGCCCCGGCCCCCGCTCCAGCCGCCCCGCGCTGACCGGCAACAGGACGCCAGGCTCATGCTCATCGTCTCGGTCGCGATCGTCAGCTTCGCTCTCGGCGTCCTGCTGGCGGGCCTGTTCGCGGCGCTCGTTGTCGCCCATCTGCACCGCGAGGCGGCGGCGATGGTCGATTCCGCGACCCTGATGGCGGGCCTCGGGGTCGGTTCGGCGGTGCTCTTCCGGCAGGACGAGGCGGGCAGCGGGCGGATCGCGTCATGAGCGCCGCGCGCCTTGCGAGCACCGGACGCGCGACCGGGCGGCAAAGCTGGCTGCAAGCGATCCGCGCATCGCACCGCGCCGAGATAGAGCGCCGCCAGCGTATTCGCGGCGCCAAGCGCGCCCGCCCGATGGGCGATCTGGAGTTCGCCGTCTGGCGCGTCGCCATTCTCGGCGGCGCCCTCTTCATCTGCAATGCCATCATGGTGGGCCTGTCATGACCTCTTCGGTTTCCTGCTCTTCCCCTTCCGCGCCGCGCAGGCGTCGGCCTACCGCGCTGGCGCGCGCCGCCCGCTGGCTCGCCGTCCTCGTCGGCGCCGGCCTTGCGTCCACCGCCCCCGCCGCCGCGCAGGGGGTCACCAACCCCGATCAGGCGCCGGTCGCATGGATACGCTATGCCACCAGCGCCACCGAGACGGTCACGACGCTCCTTCAAGCCGAG
>CAYOXO010000213.1:0-6019 GCA_964407945.1 uncultured Stakelama sp. | reverse complement strand
CGGTCTTGATCGCGCACTCGATCGCCTCGACGCCCGAATTGGTGAAGAACACCGTGTCGGCGAAGCTGTTGTCGACGATGCGCTGCGCCAGCGCCTCACCCTGCGGCGAACCGTAGAGGTTGGAGACGTGCATCAGCGTCGCGGCCTGATCGGCGATAGCCTTGGTGAACTGCGGATGGCCGTGGCCGAGCGCGTTCACCGCGATCCCCGCGGCGAAATCCAGATAGCGCTCCCCTCGTTCCCCGATCAGGTAGCAGCCCTCGCCTCGCACCGGACGCACTTCACACCGCGGGTAGACGGGCATGAGTGGGGTGATCGACATTGACTGCTCCTCCTTCGAAAAACTGGGGCTAGGCTCCGGAAACAACAAAGGCGGCCCAACCGGGCCGCCCGGAGCGGGGATTTACGAGCGGAAGGGGCGCTCGGTCAACACCTCGCAGCGCGGTGCGGGAAACATCCCCGCACCGCGCCCGCGATCTCTAATCGTCCCAGCGATCGCGGCGATCGTCGTCCCACCGGTCCCGACGCTCCTCGCGCCATTCCCGGCGCAGCCGGTAAATCAGCCGGTCGGCGCGTTCGTCGACCCTTTCGCGCTCCCGGCGCGAATAGCCATCGCGACGGTAATCCGCCTCCAGCTCATAGATATCGCGCAGTTCGCTTCGGTAGCGATGCACTTCGCCGCGCGACAGGACGCCGCGCTGGGTCATACGATCGAGCATCCATGATGCACGCCGCAGCGAATCGCTGCGGTAGCCCCATCCGCGATCCCGCTCGTCATGCCAGCCGCGCCCGCCGCGATCGCCGCCGTCCCAATGCTGCGCCGCCGCCGGCACCGCCCCCATCGCCGAGCCTGTCAGCGCCAATCCGATCATCAGTTTACGCATACCCATCGCCTCCTCAGTCGATAGGAGACAGGCTAGTTGCGCATCCAGAACAAAAGGCTGAACGCAGCTGACAGCGTCCGTTCAGCCTTGCCCTCAGCTCCGCGTCTTCCAGCCCGAGCGCAGCAGTGCGTAGCAGGCGAGTGCGAGCAGCGCGTTCAGCCCCAGGATCACCGCACTGCCCAGCGCGATCGGCGAATCGGCGACACCGAGGAAGCCGTAACGAAAGCCCGAGATAATGTAGAAGAACGGATTGGCGTGGCTGATCGCCTGGAAGGTCGGAGCCAGCTTGTCGACTGAGTAGAAAGTGCCCGACAGCAGTGCGAGCGGCGCGACCACGAAATTGGTCACCGCCGCGGCATGATCGAACTTCTCCGCCCAGATCGAGGTCATCACGCCCAGCAGCGCCAGGAACAGCGACCCCAGGAAGCCGAACCACAGGATCGCCCACAGATGATGCGGCATCACGCTGACGCCGGGCCAAAGCGCCATCGCCAGCCACACCGTCGCTCCGACACAGAAAGCGCGCGTGACCGCCCCTGCGCACAGCGCCGCGAGCAGCTCGCCCGTCGAGAGCGGCGGCATCAGGTAATCGACGATCGTCCCCTGGATCTTGCCCACCAGCAGCGAGAAGCTGGCATTGGCGAAGGCGTTCTGGAGCATCCCCATCACGATCAGGCCCGGCGCGATGAAGTCGGCGAAGTGAATCGACTTGCCGTCGAGCATCACCGTGCGTCCGCCACCGCCCAAAGCCACGGTGAAAACGACCAGAAATAACAAGGTCGTGACCGCCGGCGCCCAGATGGTCTGGAGCTGCACCTTGAAGAAACGGCGCACCTCCTTCACATATAGCGTCCAAAGCCCTCCCCAATTGACGTTGCGAATCACCGGAACGCCGGGGGCGGCGATGATGGTTTCATGCGACTGGGGTTGTTCGGCCATGGTTAGGCCGGGTAATGCCTCGCGCTACGCCCCGCAACGGGGTTGATGAAGGACGTTTGAATGAGCTGGACCGACGAACGGATCGAGACGCTGCGCAAGATGTGGGACAGCGGACTGACCGCCACCCAGATCGCCGAAGAACTGGGTGGCGTGAGCCGCAATGCCGTGATCGGCAAGGCACACCGCCTCGGCCTCGCTTCGCGCCCCTCGCCCGTAAAGCCCAACACGAGCGAGGCCAAGGAGCGCCCCGCGCCGACCGCGACGGAAGCCGCTCCGGCCCCGCGCCCCGCGCCTGCGCCCAAACCCGTCCCGGCGCCGGTTCCCCAGCCGCGCGAGACAGAGCCCGCGGCACCCGCCGCTGCGGCGCCCGTCCAGCCCGCTGCGCCCAAGCCCGAAGGCCCGGTGCTGCGTTCGGTTGGTCCCGGCGGCTTCATCCGCCAGAACCCCGGCGAACAGGCACCGCCGATCTCGCCGGCTCCGCCCCGTCGCCTCGTGCCCGCCAAGCCGAGCGAAGCGATCGCGGGCAAGACCAGCCTGCTCGATCTCAACGACAAGATCTGCAAATGGCCGCTCGGCCACCCGGGCGAACCGGACTTCCACTTCTGCGGCGACAAGGTGAACCCCGGCTTCCCCTATTGCGTCGCGCATTGCGGTCACGCCTATCAGGCGCAGCTCCCGCGCCGCGATCGCCGCCCGCCGCCGCCGATGCCCTATGGTGGACCCCGCGTCCGCTAAGGCACGCTAACTCGCCTTCGGCGCACTGACCGATACCGGCCGGGGCGCGAAGGCGATGTCGCCATTGGCCGATACCGCAAAGCGATAGGCTTCGTTTGTCCCGCGCTCGCCCGAATGGGTGAAGGCGAGCACGCGCTCGCCGTCGGTGCGGATGTGGATGATGCCGTAATTGGTGCGTTCGAACCCGAAATAGACCGGCTTCTCCCCCGCCCTTGGCTCCAGATCGCGCGACGGACCGCGCATCGCGAAGAACGCCGCCAATTCGGTGCAGAAGATCACCGCCGGGGTGGTCCGCGCCGCCTTGCCCAGCGCCGCCATCAGCGTTGCGCGCGGGTGGATATGCTCCTTGGCGCTGCTCTCGTCGCCCGAAGAGATCATCGACACGACCGCGCCGACTTCCTTCAGGAACTCCATGTCGAAATCCGCCGCGCCGTGGTGCGGGGTCTTGAGGATTTCCGAACGCAGCGCCGCATTGGGCAGCGCCGCGCGCATCCGTGCCATCGCCTCCTGGTTCATGTCGCCGGTGAACATGAAACGGACATTGCCATAGCGTAGGCGAAAGGTGATCGAATGGCCGTTGATCGTGTGGCTGTCGGACCAGCTGCCCTTGCCCGGCGGCGGAAAGGTGCCGAGCATCATGTCGGCATCGTTGGGCGGGGTGCGCAGGAAACGCAGCCCCGGCCCGGCGGGCGTCGGCTCACTGATCGGCCCGAGGAGTTCGACGCTCACCCCGTCCTCATGCAGGAAATCGAACGCATCGGTGCTGAGATGGTCTATGCGGCGGCGGACCATCGGCGCACCAGTCAGTGCCTTTGTCCGCGCATCCCAGACATCGAGCGCCTTCACCCATGGTTTGAAATGCTTGTTGCGCTCCGCCTCGGGCACGTCTGCAGGGTCATCGACCAGGCCGGTGACAAACGGCACGCCATCGACCTCGGTGATGCCGCCCAGCATCTCCAGGTCCTTGCGTGCCTTGCCGTCGGGCTTGTTGCCCGGGCGTTTGACCATGCCGTTGTGATAGTAGCGCAGCGGCGCGATGAAGAGCCGTTGCCGCTCGTCGATCCCGGCCTCGGTCTCGGTCCCCTGCAGGATATTGAGCCCCTCGAAATGATCGGCATCGCCATGGGTGACGAGCAGCAGGTCGACCTTGAGTGGATCGCCCGCGGTGGTGCCGCGGAAGCGGAAGGCGGCATGGCGCGCGAACAGCTTGTTGTCGCCACCGTCGATGAAGATCGTCTTGCGCCCCGGTGTGTCGAGGATCAGCCCGTCGCCCTGCTGCACGTCGATCATCGACAGCCGCAGCAGCGCCGTATCGCGGAACCGGGCCGAGGATTTGACCAGCCCCTCGCGCCGCACCTTGCCGCCATGCTCCAGCGCCCTGATGCGATGCCCTGCCGCGCTGGTCGAGACCAACTCGACCTCGTCGCCCCAATAGAGGTGCCAGATGCTGCCGTCGTCGCAGCGCATATCGACAAAGTCGTCTTCCAGAAAAGGCACCGCGCTTCTCCCCCAAACAACGCGTTCCGATCAAATGTAGCGCAAATCGATGACAGGTGCGCGTCGAAACGTTCCGCTATGGACGCAAGATATGCATGCCATGGCCACAGGGCATCACTGCTACCAGGCAGATCACCACTCCACTGAAGCAGCACAGTCCAACGATGAACAAGCACAGTTTACCGCTCGATAAGTAATGACTGATAGTAAAGCGGAGTGATCGCGCGGCTAACCTCCTCTCGCGTCTCCCTGCCCTCGATGCAAATCGGGCTTGTTCTGCTGAGCCTGCTCGCAACCTCTTTCTATCCCGCCGCACAGGGACCGATGGCGCTGATCGCGCTCGACGGCCGCGATGCCGGCATATTGGCGGGTCCGGCGATCGAACGCGGCGCCACGCTTCGGGGCAGAGGCCCCGGCGCCAATATCCTGATCGTCGACGGACGGCGCGACAAGCTGTTGTGGCCGATGCTGGCGCAAGGGGTTCTCGTCATAGCGGCGCCCGAAGAATGGTGCGGCGCAGAAAGGAAACGCACATGACTCCGCCCGAGGTGACGTTGTTGCGCTTGCGCGGAGTACGGATCCTCGTTGCATCGAGTTGGGCGGTCACCCTGTTCATCGCGCTCGCGGCAGCCATCGTCGCCGAAGACAAGGCGTTTCCCGTGCTGATCATGGGCACCGCCGCCAACCTACTCCCGACCTGGATGGCGCTGCACAACCGCACCGACCGTGCGGCACGCATCACCATCGGCACCCTCGCGGCGATCCTGCCCTCGCTCGGCGTCTATGCGCTCAGCGGATACAGCTGGCAGATGGACGCCCATATGTATTTCTTCGTGGCGCTCGCGGCCCTGACGATCCTGTGTGACTGGAGCGTCATCATCGTCGCCTCGGCGCTGATCGCGCTTCACCATCTGATCCTTCAGTTCATTGCCCCCGCCTGGGTATTCTATGACGGCAGCGGCCTGGGCCGAGTGTTCTTCCACGCCGCCGCAGTGGTGATGCAGGCCGCGATGTTGATCTTCCTCATCCATGTGCTGCGCGGCCTGATGCAGCGCCAGGCCGATGCCCGGCTGGCGAGCGAGCGCGTTGCCGAGGACGCTGAAGCACGGCGTGGCGCCGCCGAGAGTGCGATGACTGCCGCGGCCGAAGCCGCACAGCGCGATGCCGAAGAGCGCAAGCGCCTGGCCGAGATCGAACGCGCCGCCGCCGCACGCGCGCAGATGCAGCGGCTGACGCTCGCCTTTCAGGACAATGTCTCCGGCGTGGTTCAGGCGGTCGGCGATGCGGCGGCGGAACTCGACAATCTCGGCCATGCCCTGCTCGACATGGCGCGGCGCGGCAGTCGCGAATCGACCGACACTGCCAGCCGAGCGACCCAGGCATCCGCGAGCGCCGACACCCTCGCCGCGCGGCTGCACGATATGGCCGCCTCGATCACCGCGATCGCCGCCAGCGCAGACCAGCAGGCACGGCGCAGCGACGACGCCAACAGCATCTCCGCCGCGGGCCGCGACGCCGTCCGCATTCTCACCGAGCAATCTCACAGCATCACCGGCTTCGCCGACTCGATCCACCATATCGCGGCGCACACCAACTTGCTGGCGCTCAACGCAACCATCGAAGCCGCCCATGCCGGCGACGTCGGGCGCGGGTTCGCGGTGGTCGCGCATGAGGTGAAGATGCTCGCGGGGCAGGCCGCAACCGCAACCGACGAGATCCGCCAGCTGGCCGGATCGGTCGATTCGGGCGCCGATGTCGCGCAGGACGCGCTCACCCAGATTTCGGCGATGGTCGCGGACCTTGCCACCGCCGCCAACGCGATCCGGAGCGCGGTCGAAACCCAGCGTCAGACCGCTGCCGCGATCGAGCTTTCGGCACGCGATACCGCGCTCGGCGTCGAGGCGATGGCCGATCGCGTGGTCGAGATCGCGGCGATCGCCAGCGAGACCGAAACATTGTCCGAT
>CAYOXO010000212.1:0-6172 GCA_964407945.1 uncultured Stakelama sp. | reverse complement strand
TGATGTTCGGCCAGACCCGCATCTTCTTCGTGATGAGCCGCGACGGCCTGCTCCCGGCCGTGTTCTCGAAGGTCCATCCGAAGTTCCACACCCCGCACGTCATCACCATCCTGACGGGCGTGTTCGTGGCGCTGTTCGCGGCCTTCTTCCCGGTCGGCAAGCTCGCCGACATCTCCAACTCGGGCACGTTGTTCGCCTTCGCTGCGGTGTCGATCGCGGTGCTGGTGCTTCGCCGGACCGATCCGAACCGCCGTCGGCCGTTCCGCACGCCGCTGATCGTCATCACCGCGCCGATCGCGATCCTGGGCTGCGCCTATCTGTTCTACAGCCTGGGCCACGACACCAAGATGATGTTCGTGGGTTGGGCGGCGCTCGGGCTGCTGGTCTATTTCGGCTATAGCCGCCGCAAGAGCCATGTCGGCCGCGGCATCGTCGAGACGCCGGAGCACGAAGCGTATCAGGAGCTCGATCCGCCGGTTCCCGGCACGCACTGATCCGCACAGGGCACAAGAAAAGGGGCTGGGAGAGCGATCTCCCGGCCCCTCTTTCATTCCGATGTCCGCTTATTCGGCGAAGGTCAGTGCCGCGGCGGCCAGCGCCCCCAGCGCCAACAGCGCCTCGATCCGACCACGGTCACCGCGGTCACGTCCCGCGTCGCGCAGTTTCGAAGCGGCCAGGTACGCCTCGCGCGCGATCTCCGATTCCGCTCCCCAGCGCAGCCCCAGCAGCGACGCTGCCGGCCGGTTCCTGACGATCAGCAGGTCGAGGATCTCTGCCCCCGCCACCGCGCCCATCTCGCGTTTATAGCCCGAATCGCCGGCTCCGAGGTCGATCGTCTCGACCCCAACCTTGCGCGCCTGCTCCAGTTGATATGCCGTCACGATCTTGCCCGGCCGGAACGCCGCAAATTGCTGGTCGTAGCTGCTGGCGATGCCATATTGCATCGCGCCGGACTTGAGATCGAACGAGAAGGCGGCGGGCTTGCCACCGACCGACAGGATTGTCGCGGAAAGCGCCTGCCCCAGGACTGGATCGGCGACTGCTTCCAGCCAACCGGCACGCTTGGCATCGGTCAGGAATTTGGCACCCGTCCCATCGGTGCCGGTCCCCACCCAGCTCGCCGCCTCGATCGCAGCCAGATCTTCCAGTACCGTCGCGCTCCAGCCCTCACCGTTCACATGGCGGATCGCGACGGCGCCCAACTGCTCGAGCTGGCGTTCGTAATTGGCGAGGCGCCGACGGGTCGACCGTCGTGGCCAGGCTTCGGCGCGGACGTCGAACAGGAAGGTACGTCCAAGTTTGCGCGTCAGCACCGTCCAGCCAGCAACGGCTGCAGCGCGTTTGATCCGCGCGGTTGCCGGGTCATCGGAATAGATCGGCCCGATCCGCCAGGCCGGGCCCAGTGCCGAGATGCTCACCGGGTGGCCAAAGAATGCTGTCAGTTCCTCATCCGTCGCATCCGGATCGAGCGGCACCGAGCGGAACGGCCAGTAGCTTCCGGGGACGCTGCGTGCGCCGATCAGCGTGGGGCCGAGCGGTGCAGTGGGCAGCGCGGCGACCGGAGTGCCGTCGCCACGGGTCGCCGCGATGGTCCCCGCGCCCTCCCCTGCTGCCATCCGGTACCAGGCAGCGCGCAGGAATCGGTGCGGCGCATCCGCGCGCGCAGCCAGATCGTCGAGTAGTGCAGGGACACCAGCGTACAACCCGACGAAGATCGCCGGGTCACGATTTCGTTCAGATGTCCGCACCTGCTGCATTCACACTCCCACGCTCGCGCACGGGATAGCCGCAAATCGCTGACATAAGGTAAGCGGCAGCCCGGAATTTCGCCGGGCCCCCCATGCGCAATCAGCCGAGCTTGGCCGCAGCCAGCGCCTTGAGGTCGACCTCGGGCCGCGCGCCATAGTGGCTGATGATCTCAGCCGCGCAGATCGCACCGAGCTTGAGCGACTTTTCGAGGGTCCAGCCCTGCGCCTGACCGTGCAGGAAGCCGGCCGCGAACAGGTCGCCTGCGCCGGTCGTATCGACCACCTTCTCGATCGGTTCAGCGGACACCTCGGCACGCGCGCCGTTGGACACCGCAATAGCCCCCTTCTCGCTGCGCGTCACCACCAGCACCGGCACCTGTGCCGAGACTTTGGCGACGGCCGCTTCGAAGTCCGCGACCTCGGCCAGCGCCAGCAGCTCGTTCTCATTGGCGAAGAGGATGTCGATCAGCCCTTCAGCGATCAGCTTGCGGAAATCGCCGCCATGACGGCTGATGCAGAACACATCCGAAAGGGTGAAGGCGACCTTGCGGCCGGCATTGCGCGCAATCTCGATTCCCGCACGCATCGCCTGGCGCGGCTCTTCGGGATCCCAGAGATAGCCTTCGAGGTACAGAATCGCGCCGCCGGCGATCAGGTCGCGATCCAGCGCCTTTTCGGGCAGGAACTGCGACGCGCCGAGGAAGGTGTTCATCGTGCGCTGCCCGTCGGGAGTCACGAAGATCAGGCAGCGCGCGGTCGATGGAGCACCGCTGCGCACTTCGGTCGCGAAGTCGACGCCGGTAGCGCGCAGATCGTGCGCGAAGACCTGACCGAGCTGGTCGTCAGCGACCTGGCCGATGAAGGCGCAGCGGCTGCCGAGCGCGGCCATCCCTGCGACCGTGTTGCCCGCCGATCCGCCCGAAATCTCACGCCCCGGTCCCATGCGGTCATAGAGCGCATCGGCATCCTCGGGCGAGAAGATCAGCTGCATCGAGCCCTTCGCGACACCGATCTCTTCAATGAAGCTGTCCTCGGCCGAAGCGAGAACATCGACGATGGCGTTGCCGATGGCAACGACGTCATGCACGGGTGCGGTCACATTGATCTCCGGTGAAAGTTTTTGCGCGCCTAGTGGACACGGCGCTTCCACGCAACTGCGTTGACTTATCCACCCGCCCCAGCCCATCCATGCCGGTAATGCTCGATGTCTTTCTTCTCTCGGTCCGCCAGCTCGGCGATAAGCGAATCCTTGGCGTGTTCCTGAAGTCGCTTCTGCTGACGCTGACGATTTTCGCCGCACTGGGCACCGCGCTCTGGTTCGGGGTCGACGCGCTCGTCCGACATTATTTCCAGGGCGGCGAGACCACCGCCACCGCGGCTTCCGCCGTTGCGTTGCTGATCGGTCTGATCGGCGGCTGGCTGTTGTTCCGTGTGATCGCAATCGCCGTGATCGGCGTATTCGCGGACGAAGTCGTCCACGCGGTTGAGGCAAGACACTATCCTGATCGGTTCGCCGCTGCCCGCGACCTGAGTTTCGCACGCTCGCTACAGATGAGCCTCAAGTCGGCGGGGCGAGCGTTGCTGATCAATCTGGTGCTCGCGCCGCTCTACATCCTCCTGCTCGTCACCGGGGTCGGCACCGCGCTTGCATTTTTCCTCGTCAACAGCTGGCTGCTGGGCCGTGACCTTGGGGATATGGTCGCGGTACGCCATGTGCCCGCCGCCGACCTCGCCCGCTGGCGCTCCGCGACACGGCTGTCGCGGTTCACGCTGGGTGCGGCAGGAACCGCGTTGTTTTTCGTGCCGTTCGTCAATTTCGTCGCGCCCGTCCTTGGCGCTGCGATGGCGACGCACCTGTTCCACCGAAGGACTGTCCAGTGAAGATCATCGCCGCCGCCCTGCTCGTCTTGCTCGCGGGATGCGGCAGCACCGCCGCGCCGCCGCCGGTGGTCCGCGCTGCACCGATCCCGGTGCCGCAGCCCGGCATGTCTGCACTCACCACGGTGATGGGAGCGAGCGCCAATGCGCTGATCGGGCAGTTCGGTCGCCCCCAACTCGACATCAGTGAAGGCAGTGCACGCAAGCTTCAGTTCGCCGGGCCGATCTGCGTGCTCGACGCCTATCTCTACCCGCCCAAGTCGGGCCGCGGCGACGCCACCGTCACCTTCGCCGAAACCCGCCAGCGCGACGGCAAGCCGATCGATCAGTCGAGCTGTGCAGCCGCGCTCAAGGCAAGTCGCGGGAAGTAAGGCGCGACCGGGCCCATTCGGCCGCCTCGACAACGACCGGATCCGAATCCCCCAGTAATGCCTCAACCGCGGGCAGCAGCGCCGTATCGCCACTGTTGCCCGCCGCGATCAGGCAGTTTCGCATCATCCGATCGCGGCCGATCCGCTTGATCGGTGACCCTGAGAAGACCTGGCGGAACCCGGCATCATCAAGCGCGAGCAGATCGCGCAGTTCAGGCGCGGTCAGCTCGGCACGCGGCGCGAACGACAGGTTCGCCGCAGCGGCCGCCGCGAACTTGTTCCATGGGCACACCGCTAGGCAATCATCACAGCCATAGATGCGATTGCCGATTCCTTCGCGAAACTCCTCTGGAATGGGGCCCTTCAGTTCGATTGTCAGGTACGAAATGCAGCGCCGCGCATCGAGCTGATAGGGGGCGGGAAAGGCGTCGGTCGGACATGCGGTTTGGCACGCGTCGCATGTCCCGCACCCGCCCCGTTCGCGCGCGCTCGGCTCAAGCTCCAGCGTCGTGTAGATCGCCCCGAGGAACAGCCAGCTGCCATGGTCGCGACTGACGAGATTGGTGTGCTTGCCCTGCCAGCCCAGCCCTGCCGCTTCGGCCAACGGCTTCTCCATTACCGGCGCGGTATCGACGAACACCTTGAGATCGCACCCCGCCTCCTGCGCCAACCAGCGGCCCAGCGCCTTGAGCGCTTTCTTCATCACATCATGATAGTCCGCGCCCTGCGCATAGACCGAGATACGCGCCCGATCCGGCACCGCGGCCAATACCAGCGGATCGTTGGCCGGCGCGTAGCTCATCCCGAGCGAGATCACGCTGCGCACTTCTGGCCACAGTCCCTCCGGGCTTTCGCGATGGTGCGCGCGTTCAGCCATCCAGATCATGTCGCCATGCCGGCCGTCGGCCAGCCATTCATACAGTCGCTTGCCCGCCAGCGGAGCGGCATCGGCACGCGCAAAGCCACACGCCGCAAAGCCAAGCTCTGCCGCCTTGTCGCGGATTCGCGCTTCGAGTGACTTGCCTAGGTGCATCACCGCCCGCTACCACGACGAGAGAGCCAAGGGGATTCCTGTTGCATAACGAATTGGCGGTCAGTGCCACCGGTCTGGTGAAGCGCTTCGGCAACCGCCGTGTGGTGGATGGCGTCGATATCGCGGTGCCCAAGGGCACGATCTACGGCGTGCTCGGCCCCAATGGCGCTGGCAAAACGACGACGCTGCGGATGCTGCTCGGCATTATCGAGCCCGATGGGGGCGAACGCACGCTGCTCGGCAACGATCGCCCGCGCGAGGTGAGCGACCATGTCGGCTACCTGCCCGAGGAACGCGGTCTCTATCCGTCGATGAAGAC
Organism: uncultured Stakelama sp.; assembly: GCA_964407945.1. Taxonomy (GTDB): domain Bacteria; phylum Pseudomonadota; class Alphaproteobacteria; order Sphingomonadales; family Sphingomonadaceae; genus Sphingomonas. The sequence goes on along the minus strand of CAYOXO010000212.1, from coordinate 823 downwards.
GACGCAGGCTATCGCGTTTATGGGCGCGCTGCGCGGCCTGGACTGGCGCACCGGCCGTACCCGCGCCGTGCACCTAATGGAGGCTGCCGGCCTCGGCCACGCCACCGACCAGAAGATCCGCAAGCTCTCAAAGGGCATGGCACAGCTCGTCCAGCTGCTCGGCTCGGTCGTTCACCAGCCCGATCTGCTCGTGCTCGACGAACCCTTTTCGGGCCTCGATCCGGTCAACCAGGAACGGCTCGAGAAGCTGATCCTCGCGGAGCGCGATCGCGGCGCGACCGTCCTCTTCTCGACCCATGTCATGGCGCATGCCGAGCGGCTGTGCGACCGGCTGGCGATCATCGCAGGCGGCAAGGTACGCTTCGAGGGCACCGTCGCCGACGCGCGCGCTACCCTTCCCTTCAAGGCGCACTATGTCCCGCACCATCCGAATCCGGGCATCCGCGCACTGCTGCCTGACGATGCCGCATCTGAAGGTGACGGATGGCGCTTCACGCTGCCCGACGAAGGAATCGAGGGCACGTTGGTGAAGCTGATCGACGCTGGCTATGGCATCTCCGGCCTGTCGATCGAACGGCCGAGCCTTCATGACGTGTTCGTCCGCATTGTCGGCGCCAAGGCGCTTGCGGAAGCCGAAGCGCTGGAAGCGGAGGCAAGGTCATGAGCAGCCTTGCCCGCCTGATCCGCCAGACGCTGACCATCGCCCGCCGCGATTTCGCCGCGACGGTATTCACCCCCACTTTCCTGCTCTTTCTGTTCGCGCCGCTGATGATGGTCGGCTTCGGCGCGATCGGTGGCGTCGGTGCTATGTCGATCACCAAGA
>CAYOXO010000211.1:0-6172 GCA_964407945.1 uncultured Stakelama sp. | reverse complement strand
CAGCCGTGCGGCATCGGGATTCCACGCATGGACGCGAACCTTGAGATGCTCGATCTCGGCAATACCGGCCGCAGTCCAGCGATGGCCTCCTGCGCCATGAACTTCCCACCGGTCGGTGTCAGGATTGCGCCCGATATCGACGGGATCGCGCTGGCCTTCCCGGCTCATCAGTTGTCCAAGCGCGTCAGCCCAGATTGGATCGACGGGGCGGAGGCGTGGCCCGAGATCAACCAACGCCCGCTCTACCGACAGGATCGAGTCAACCTCGGCCAGCTCGCCCAGCTCGACGGCCAGAGCGCTACGAACAGCAGCAGTCGCCATGTCTAGCGCGCCCCTGCAAATTGGCCGCTAGGGGCGCCTTCATTTAGACCGTGCGCCACCGTCGAGGCACCGCTATCAACCGACTTTATGGATTCGGTCGCACGCTCCTCTCTCAAGACACGCTCAATCGCGACTTCCGTGCGTTGGCTTTTCCGCCCGCGCAGGACTTCCGAGACCGACAGGCGCGCCAGTCCCTCAGCCCTCTCGAACGCCAGCAACGACCGATACCGTTTCCGGATCGCCGATTTAACGTCCTCTGGGTGTGTTTGGCGTAGAAGCATCACGATTTTCCATAACTTATGGACCGATATTTCGTGCTTATACCGAATTATCGTGATGCGCAACGGGATTTCCCGTGCTTACTGATCTGGGCGAGTTCGGCGCGCGCCTGCGCGAAGTGCGGCAAGCCAAGGGGTTGAATCAGGAGGACTTCGCAGCGCTCGGAGGCGTCCGGAAGAACAGTCAGGTTCTCTACGAGGGCGGGAAGTCAGCCCCGAACGTCGAGTATCTGTACAAACTTCGGGATCACGGGATTGACCTCAGTTACTTGGTGACAGGCCAACATGATGCAGCGGATCGCATCGGCGCTCACGTGACCGAGGAACTGCGACGCTACGCAGCGAACGCATCAAACTCTGACGAACTCGACCTAGTTGAAGTGCACGAGATTGATCTCGCGTACGGCCTGGGCGGAACCTATTCCGATGTTGGCGTGGAGAGCCAAGTGCTCCACTTTCCGCGTGCGTGGCTTGAGGGGATCACGAGGACACCACCGGCGATGCTCACATTCGCGCGGGGCCGAGGGGATTCGATGCAACCGACCCTTCAGGATGGGGATATTGTGCTGATCGACCGATCAGTACGCACGATCCGCGAACAGGATGCCATTTGGGCACTGACATTGGGCGATATTGCCATGATCAAGCGAGTGCGAGTAAAGAACGATCGCGTCTCGCTTCTGTCCGACAACGAACGGATACCGCCGGACGAGGTTCACCATGAAGAGGTAAACGTCGTTGGGCGCGTCATCTTCATCGGGCGTAGAATTTAGGAGGCAAGATGCTCAGCTTGGTTGTTGCGGGTACCGCTTTGGTGGCAGCTGCGAATACTCCGATCTACTTGCGATGCACCTTTGAGCCGAACAGTACGGCTGTGTTGATCACAGCGGACGAAGCCAATTCAGCGGTGACCATCTCCGTACCTTCAACCGGTCATACGGAGAAGTTGCCCGCCGCATTCAGCGCTACCGACCTCCGCTTCCAGAACAGGCAGCTCTCCTATGTTGTGAGCCGCACCGATCTCTCCGTTTCGCGCACCATCAAGCTGATCAAGGAAACCGACACCGGCAGGTGCGCCATTGAGCAGGCTCCCAAGCGCGCATTCTGATCCCGTCACTGTGGTTAACGGCCTCTAGCCAACCGCCAGTTTGTTCCATATTCGTTCCACTTCATCGATTCGGTGAGAGTGGAAGGAAATGTCAGACCGTCCGTCGCCCGCGCAGGTGCGTCATAAGATTGAGCAGCTTGCCGAAGCGCGGGGCGATACCCTGTCCGGCCTATCTCGATTGCTCGGCCGCAACGCGGCTTACCTCCAGCAGTTCGTTTCTCGCGGCTCGCCTGCCAAGCTGGACGAAGACGATCGCTTGACGCTGGCGCAGCACTTCGCGATCGACGAACGCGAGTTGGGCGCGCGCGAGCCATGGGCACCGGCCGGATGACCGACACCGAGGACAACTGGCGCGATCACACCTTCGCGGAGATGTCTGGCTATCCGGTCGATATCACCCTGAGCTGCGGATGCACCAAGGTCAGCAACGGACCTCCCGCCTATTTCCTGTCCCGGCTGGGCGTGAACGCGACCCCGCGCGACGCTGCGGCACGAATGATCTGCCACGTCTGTAAGCAACGCCCCCGGCTCTCGATCTCGCGTAGCTGGTCGGTTGGCGACCCTCCCGAGCTGCCCGATTGGATGGGCCTCGGTGACGAAAAAACGGTCCCACTTCTTCGCACCGACTGAAGGGGTTCCGAGCCGCTGAAAGCCGCAGATTTCCGCCATTTATTGGAAGTGGGACCGCAATTTCAGGAAGTGGGCCGTTTTCGGTCCCACTTCTTTGCCCGAACTGCCCGCAAATGGCCCGCCTCCCGCCATTCTAAAGAGGCTCTAAGAGGCCGTTTTCCGCCATTTATGGCATTCCTAAGAGGCCCTGAGAGGTCTCGGCGCCCGCCCGCCCGACCGGCGCCGAATGCTGTCTAAAACGGCCCTGACTCTTGACACAGCTTTTGCCCGGCCAGCGCCCACGCCATCTCGCGAAAGCCCCGGATTTCCCCCGTTTTTTCACCTGATCCCGGATTTTCCCGGATATTCCCGCTTTCTCTAGGTCATCGTGTCAAAGCACAGTCCGCGCTCTTGGCAGGCACGACAGCCGCCCCATCTCATCCACGAACAGGGGGAGATAGCGGATGCTGACGATCGGATTGTTGCTGGGATGGGCGGCATTGCTGCTCGCCGGGACGACCCGCACCGGACGGTTCATGCGCACCCTGTTGATCGAGCGGCCGGCCGCCCGGCTGAACCGGTTTACCCGCGGCCAGGCGATCTTTGCCGCAGTGCTGATGCTGTTCGCGGGGCTGATCTTCTGGATTGCGGGAGAGGCGGGACTGCGGTTCGCCAGCCTCTATGCCCCGGAGCTGATCGGGCTGCTGGCCAGTGTCGAGTTCACCGCGGCGATCGACGCCATCGCGGTGGCGATCGCGACAGCCACTTCGGTGCGGCTGCGCGGGGTCGTCGCGTGGGTGAAGATGCGCCTGCCGGGACAGGGATCGCGCACGCGCCGTACGCAGCGGACCCGACGGCCCCGCCCGCCCGCCAACGACGCCGACGGGCCCGCGCCGACGCTTCTCGCCTGGGCAGCCTGACGCGGAGTTAGCCGCGGCTTGCCATGGCGTCGCGTTCCCGCAAGGGTGCGCGCCGGGGCAAATCGGGGAGGGTAAACATGTCATTCTGGAAGATCGACCTGACGACCGAGGACGGCGCGGCGAATGCCGCTGCCACGGGTGGAACGGCATGCTTCATCGCCGGCGGCCTGACTCTGCTGGGCGCGGTATTTGCTGCAGGCACAATACGCATGATGGGCGGCCAGGCGCCCATCGTGCTCGGCTTTGCCGCCGCCTCGATCGTCATCTACCTTTCCGCCGGAATTCGGCTGCGTGAAGGCAAGGGCGTCTTTTGGGGTGGCACGGCGGTTGTGCTGCTGGTGCTTGAGGTACTCACCAAGCTGGTAACGCTGAGCCTGTTCGGGCTGCTCATCAACGCGATCCTGCTGATCGTGATCGCCAATGGCGTTCGGGGAGCATGGGCGCTGCGCAAGGGCGGCGTCGACGACGACACGGCCGAGGTGTTCGAATAACCCCTAGCGCGACAGTGCCCGCGCACTCGCCAGATGATGCGCATGGCAGATCGCCACGGCGAGCGCGTCCGCCGCATCGGCACCCACGATCTTCACGCCCGGGAGCAGCCGCGCGACCATCGCGTGCACCTGGGCCTTTTCGGCAGTGCCGGTGCCGACCACTGCTTTCTTGACGAGGCGCGGGGCATATTCGCCGACATCGAGCCCGGCGCGGGCCGCCGCCGCGATGGCGACACCGCGGGCATGAGCGAGCTTCAACGTCGATTGCGGATTGGAGTTGACGAACACCTCCTCCACCGCAGCGCCCTGTGGCGCGTGATCGGTGATCAGCGCGGCGAGCATCGCGTCGAGATGCGCGAGCCGGCGCGGCAACGGGGCCTTCGCATCGGTCTTGAGCTGGCCATTGGCGAGATGGCTGAGCCGGTTGCCCTCCGCGCGGATCAGTCCCCAGCCGGTGGTACCAAGGCCTGGGTCGAGGCCGAGAAGGATCATGGAATCAATACCATGCGTCGAACTGCGGATCTTCGTTCTCAGGCACGTCGTAGGCGAGCTTCTCCCAGTCGTCCGACGGCCATGCGTTGCTCTTGCAATTCAGCGTGACGAGATCCTTGCCGCCCTCGCTCACATGGATGCCCGACCAGCTCTTGCCCGGACTCTGCGTATATTGCCCGGCGACACCCCAGAAGACGAGATAATGATGGCCATCACGGGTGAAGCGCAGATGCTGCTGCCAGCCGCTGCCGCCGCCGACGACACCGCCGCGGCGAACATTGCTCCAGTCGGCGGCACTGGCGATATCGATCGCCGGCTTGCTGAGCGGGCCGTAGCGGTAATGGAGCTTGCCGCTGCCCGAGCAGACGCTGCCCACCGACTTGCCGAAGGTGCAGGTGTAGAGGACGCGCTCGCCTGCACGGCATTGGCTGGCAGGCTTGGGCGGCGGTGCGGCGGGAGTCGCGGCGGGCGCCAACAGGCCAAACAGGAGGCTGAGCAGGATCATGGCGTCAGTACCACCTGTCGAAGCTGACGTCGGTATCCTCGGGCACGGCGTCGGGAATGCGACCGACGGGATGGGCGCCGCTCCTGCACGAAAGCGTCGCCAGATCCTTGCCGCCGCGGCTGACATGGATGCCCGACCATAGCCTGCCCGGCCGCACGGTCAGGTTTCCTGCGGTGCCCCAGAAGACGACATAGCTGTAATCGGCGCGGGTGAAGCGGAGATAGGGCTGCGAACCGCCGCCGCCGCCGACCACGACCTTGCGGCTGACATTGCTCCAGTCAGGGGTGCTGGAGATGGCGATATCGGGCTTGCCGGGCACGCCATAGCGATAATGGAGCTTGCCGCCGCCCGAGCAGACGCTGCCTACCGCCTTGCCGAAGGTGCAGGTGTAGACGACGGACTCACCCGCGCGACACTGGCTGGCGGGAGCGCCGGGTGCAGCCGTGACGGGAGCCGCCGCGGGCCCCGCAAGCACGAGCCCCAGACCGGCAAGGACCAGATTGCGCATTCCGCCCCCCTTTCAGAGCCGCAGGCCGAAGCGCGGCCCGATCGTCGTCATGCCGAGATAGAGCGCGAAGGTCAGCGCACAGCCCGCGACGAGCGCGATCCAGAAATTGACCCCGCTGCGCAACAGCACCGGGATCAGCAGGAACATCGGCAGCGAAGGCAGCACGTACCAGAAGGTTGCCTCGGCATGATGCGCCATATTCTCGGCATCGGGTCGCCCGCTCCACAGCAGGATCATGCCGAGGATCGAGACCAGGGGCAGCGAGGCAACGAGGGCGGCAAGCGCGGGCTGGCGCTTGCCGATCTCAGCGATCGCCACGATCAGCGCGCCCGAGAGCAGCGCCTTGGCGATCAGCGTCCACATTATCCGAGCTTTTCCATCACCGCGTCGGACACTTCGTAATTGCCCCACACGGTCTGGACGTCGTCGTCATCGTCGAGCGCGTCGATCAGCTTGAACAGGGTCGCGGCATCATTCTCGTCGACCTCGACCATGGTCTGCGGCTTCCAGGCGAGCTTGGCGCCCTCGGCCTCGCCCAGCACCGCTTCGAGCGCCTTGGCGACTTCGTGCAGGTCGGCGTTGGAGGTCCAGATCTCGTGGCCGTCCTCGCTCGACGTCACGTCCTCGGCACCGGCCTCAAGCGCGGCCTCGAACACCTTTTCGGCGTCACCGGCGCTGGCCGGGTAGTTGATCAGGCCGACGCGGTCGAAGGCGTGGCTGACCGAGCCCGAGGCGCCGAGGTTGCCGCCATTCTTGGAGACGGCGGTGCGGACGTTGGTCGCGGTGCGGTTGCGGTTGTCCGACAGCGCCTCGATGATCAGGCTGACTCCGCCCGGGCCGAAGCCTTCGTAGCGGATTTCCTCGTAATTCTCGCCGTCGCCCTTGGACGCCTTGTCGATCGCGCGCTGGATATTGTCCTTGGGCATCGACTGCGCCTTGG
>CAYOXO010000210.1:0-6214 GCA_964407945.1 uncultured Stakelama sp. | reverse complement strand
GTCGAGGGCGGCCCGCCACGTGGCGCGCTGTCGGTCGATGCCGCGCACGCCGTCGCCGCGGCGATGGAGCGGCTCGGGATTGCGGGATCGATCGGCATCGATTTTCCGACACTCGCCAACAAGGGCGAGCGCAATGCGGTGGCCGAGGCGATCGACGCCGCTTTGCCGCAACCGTTCGAGCGCACCGCGATGAACGGTTTCGGCTTTCTCCAGATCGTGCGGCGCAAGTCGCGCATGTCGCTGCCCGAACTGCTCGCCGCCGATCCGGCGGGCGCCGCGCTGCGTGCCGAACTGCGGCGGCTGGAACGCCTTCCCCCGCCGGCACCCGATACCCATATAGTGCATCCGGCGTTGCTGCGCCGGCTGGAGCGCGAGCCCGAATGGGTCGCGGAACTGCACCGCCGCACCGGCGGGCGTACGGAATTTGTGGAGCAAAAGTGAAACGCGACGACTGCCCGATCTGCGGCAAGCCGGGCGATCCGGCGTTCAAGCCCTTCTGCAGCCGCGGCTGCAAGGACCGCGACCTGCTGCAATGGCTGGGCGAGGGCTATCGCCTGCCCGGCGCGGCAATCGACCCGGAAGATGCAGAAGGTGCGCAAAGCAGGCTGGACAGCGGCGAAACCCGCGACTAAGAGCGCCGCTTCCGGTTCAACCCGGAAGCATAAAGTCCCCGGCTTGGCCGGTTGGGCCCGGGTAGCTCAGTTGGTAGAGCATGCGACTGAAAATCGCAGTGTCGGCGGTTCGACTCCGTCCCCGGGCACCATTTCCTTCAGCACCGATCCAGCGCCGTCGATCGCGATCGTCTTCCCGTGCGCCTATGACCGCGCGTAGCGCTCCAGGCCGAGGCCGGCGATGTCGATCGGCGGGCGTTCGCCGGTGATCACTGCGGCGGTGACGGCTGCGGAGCCGCAGGCCATCGTCCAGCCGAGCGTCCCATGCCCGGTGTTGAGGAACAGGTTCGACAGGCGCGTTGATCCGATGATCGGCGGGCCGTCGGGGGTCATGGGACGCAGGCCGCTCCAGAAATTCGTCTCGCCGTGGCCCGCCGCCGACGGGAACAGGTCGTTGAGGCAGTGCAGCAGGGTCGCCTCGCGACGCGCGGGAAGCGAGCGGTCATAGCCGGAGATTTCGGCCATCCCGCCCACGCGAATGCGCGTGCCGAGCCGGGTGATGGCGATCTTGAAGGTCTCGTCGAGCAGGGTCGAGACCGGGGCAGCGTCTGGATCGGCGATGGGCACGGTGATCGAGTAGCCCTTGACCGGATAGACGGGCAGCCGGATGCCGACCTGACGGGCGAGCAACGGTGAGTGGCTGCCGAGCGCGAGCAGATAGGTGTCGCCAGTGATCAGGCCCTTGCTCGTCTGTACGCCGGTGATCGCGCCACCCCGTTGCTCGAGATGGTGGATGTCGGTCGAGAAGCAGAACTCGACCCCATCGGACGCGAGCCGCTGGGCCAGCCGCGTCGTGAACAGGTGGCAGTCCCCGGTCTCGTCGTTGGGCAGGCGAAGCCCGCCCTCGACCCGGTCACGCGACGCGGCGAGGCCGGGCTCGGCGGCAACGCAGCCATCCCGGTCGAGCAACTCGAACGGCACGCCATAGGAACGCAGGACATCCATGTCCTTGGCGCTGGCATCCATCTGTTTGGGCGTGCGGAACAGCTGCAGCGTGCCCTGCGAACGCTCGTCATAGACGATGCCCAGCGCTTCGCGGATGCCTGCCAGTTCATCCCGGCTGAACTCGGCGAGCCGGACCATGCGGCTCTTGTTCAGCGCGTATCGGGCCTCGGTGCAGTTGCGAAGCATCGCGGCCAGCCAGCGGAGCATGGCGGGATCGAAGGTCGGACGCAGGATCAGCGGCGCGTGCCGCATCATCAGCCAGCGGATTGCCTTCATCGGGATGCCGGGTGCCGCCCAGGGCGAGGCGTAGCCGGGAGAAACCTCGCCCGCGTTGGCGAAGCTGGTCTCGAGCGCTGCGCCGGGCTGACGATCGACCACGACGACCTCGTGTCCTGCACGCCGCAGGTAATGGGCAGCGGTGACGCCGATGACGCCCGCTCCAAGGATCACGGCCTTCAACGCGTCTCTCCCCCGACACATGCTTGATATTGGTGTTGCCCGCGCACGCGGGTAGCGGCTCGCCAAGCGGGTATGTGGATCAAGCGGGTGCGAATTATTGACGAATCCTGCGCCGAAACCTGCTAAATCGAATGGATTATCGCAGTTTCTGCGAGTCTATGGAGGAATATGCCATGGCCGCGCTCGACGCTGTCGATCGCCGCATCCTGAACCAGCTTCGTTTGAATGCGCGCGTCACCAACAGCGCGCTGGCGAAGGAGGTGGGTCTGTCGGAATCGGCGTGCCTTCGGCGGCTCAAGATCCTGGAGCGCAGCGGCGTTATCCGCGGATACACGGCCATCATCTCGGGGGGGGATCCCGAAGAGGGCATCGACGCCGTCGTGCAGGTCGAGCTGGAGCGGCAGACCGAAGAATATCTCACCCGTTTCGAGGCGGCGATGCGCAGGCACGCAGAGATCCGCGAATGGTATCTGCTGAGCGGCGCTGGCGACTATCTGCTGCGACTGCGGGTTTCGGACATGGAGGATTATGCGGTCTTCCATCGCGATGTCCTGTCCCGGCTTCCGGGCGTCTCGCGCATCAATTCGAGCTTTGCCATGCGAAGTCACCGCAAGGCCTGACCCTCGGGGCACATGCAACCGAGACGGGCGGTCGGGTGGATCGCGGCGTTGCAATAGTTGTCCGGTGATCAGTCCGGGCGATTGCGGGGTCGCGCCGTCCGATAGGTCGAAGGGGTAATCCCCGCGCGGTTCATCTTGTCGTACAGCGTCTTGCGCGGAACGCGCAGCAGCTCCATCGCGCGCCCGACACGGCCGTTCGCGGTTTGAAGCGCCTCGCGCAGCAGCATCTCTTCATAGGCGCGGACGCGCTCGACCAGCCCCTGCTCCGCCGCGGCCCACATCTCCGGTTCGCTCAGGCCAAGTGCGGCGCTGAACGCGAAATTGCGCAACTCGCGCACATTGCCCGGCCAGTCATGCTCGATGAGGTGACGGCGGACTGCGTCGGTAATCCGGAAATCGGCCCGTCCGGTCTGCGCCGCGGCTTCCTGGACGAATGCAGCGAACAAGGGGGCGATATCGGCGCGGCGCTCGCGCAGCGGCGGCAGCGACAGCCGCACCACGTTGAGGCGGAAATAGAGGTCGCGGCGAAATGCTCCTTGCTCGATCAGCGCTTCCAGGCCCGGCTTGACCGAAGCGATCACGCGCAGGTCCAGCGGGATCGGCCGCTGCTCGCCGAGCGGTTGCACCTCGCGCTCCTCGATCACCCGCAACAGGCGCGACTGCACTGCCAGTGGCATTCCGTCGATATCGTCGAGGAACAATGTCCCGCGGTTCGACGCCTCGATCCGGCCGGTGCGCGCGAAGCGACCATTGGGCACCGCATCGGCGGCATGGCCGAGCAGCTCGATCTCGGCATGCGCTTCGGGCAGCGCGGCGCAATTGACCGCGACGAACGCGCGCGCGCTGCGCGGCGATCCGCGGTGGAGCATTGCCGCGACAAGTTCCTTGCCTGTCCCCGTTTCGCCCTCGATCAGCACATCGATATCGGCGCGCGCGACCTGAGCGATCGTCTCGCGCAGCCGCACCATTGCCGGGGTGTCGCCGATCAGCGGGCTGTCGATACGCGCTGCCGCGTCGGCGCGCAGCCGGCGGTTGTCGAGCACCAAGGCACGCGCTGCCAGTGCCTTGGCGGCGGATGCTGCAAGGTGCCCGGCGGCGAACGGCTTGGCGAGGAAGTCGAACGCGCCGTCCTGCAGCGCACGCACCGCCATCGGCACATCGCCATGGCCGGTAATCAGGATCACCGGGATCTCGGGATCGATCGTGCGGATCCGCTCGAAGAACTGGAGCCCGTCCATCCCCGGCATGCGGATGTCGGTGACGACGGCGCCCTCGAAATCCGGGCCGATCGCGCCTAGCGCCGCCTGCGCACTGGCGAAGGCCTGCACCGCCATCCCGGCCAGTTCGAGCGTCTGGACGTTGGCCTCGCGCAGGACGGCGTCATCGTCGACGAACAGGATCGCCGGTTCAGCCACGCGCGACCGCCGGCAGCACGAGGCGGAACCCGGCGCCGTCCAACGGCGATTCGACCAGGCTCAGCTCACCGCCAAAATCGCGCGCGATGTTGCGCGCGATGGGAAGGCCGAGCCCCAGCCCTTCTTCCCGTCCGGTCACGAACGGCATGAACAGCTCGCCTGCAAGCTCGGCCGAAACGCCCGGCCCATTGTCGAAGACATCGATCGCGACCCGCTCGCTGTCCGGCGCCGTGGCGATGCGGATCACCGCGTCTTCGCGTCCGGCGAGCGCGTCGAGTGCGTTCTGGATGAGGTTGATCAGGATCTGCTCCAGGCGAACCCGATCGGCGGTGACGTGCAGCCCGGCGGCGCCCGTCCGCTCCAGCACCACGCCCTGCGCGCGCACTCGATCGCCGATCAGGAGCAGCGTCGATTCGATCACCGCATCGACATCGACCGGGCCGGTCTCCGGGGTGCGCCGCCGCGCGAAGTTGCGCAGTTCGGCGGTGATCGTGCCGATGCGCTGGGTCAGCTCGACGATGCGGGACAGATTGCCGTCGGCGCGGGTGCCGTCGCCCTTGGCGAGGAAGCCTTGCGCATTCTCGGCAAAGCTGCGGATCGCGGCGACGGGCTGGTTGATCTCATGCGCGACGCCGGCGGTGATCTGCCCGAGCGAGCCGAGCCGGTTGGCCTGTGCCAGTTCCTCGCGCGCGGCACGATAACGCTGGTCGGCGCGCGCCAGCTCTGCGCTCTCGGCGACCAGCCGCTCATTTGCCTGACGCAGTTCGGCGGTGCGCTCGACGACCTGGCCTTCCAGCGCGCGTTGTGCTGCGATCTGGATCAGGCGCCGCTCGCGCGTGCGCCACAGCAGCAGCAAGGCACCGGCGATCAGCGCGAGCGCGCCGAGCGACACCAGCCGCGCATTGGCGTTGGCGCTGCGCATTGCCGGGTCGAGCGGGTAGAGGACGCGCAGCTGCGCGCCCGCGAGGGGGAGGGCGGTCGATGCGATGCGGCTGCCAGGTTTGGCATCACCTATTCGTGCAATATTGTCGGTGATGGTGAGTGGCAACGGCGCGAGCGGGAGGTTACCATATTGGCGTGTCGCGCGGATCGCGGCGCGGCTGCTTGCGCTGAGTTGGCCGACCGTCGCGAACCGCCATGCCGGCTCGCTGGTGACGATGACGACGCCATGCCCGTCTGTGACGATCGTCTTGCCTTGTTGCCGCGCCCAGGCGGCCTGCATCGCTTCGAACTCGATCTTGACGACGATCGCGCCAAGCGGCTGCGCGGCGTCGCCGATGCGGCGCGCGAGATAGAGGCCGGGGCGCCCGCTCACCGTGCCCAGCGCGAACAGCTCGGCGTCGCCATCGCGGATCGCCCCCTGGAAATAGGGGCGGAAGCCGTAATCCTGCCCCACGAAGCTCGCCGGCAGCCGATAGTTGCTGGCGGCGACCGTGCGGCCCTGTGCGGTCAGGACATAGATGGCAGCGGCATCGGTGCGCGCGGCGAGCAGCTCGAGCCGCGCATTGATCCGCCCGACGATCGCGGCGTCGCGGGTCTCGAGCATCGCGCGGACATCGGGATATTCGGCGAGCACCAGCGGCAACAGCCGGAACTTCTGCAGCTCGCTCGCGAACAGCCCGGCATTGTCGCGCGCGAGCTGGGCCGCCGCGCGGTCGGTCGAGGACACCGCCTGCTGCTGGGCGATGCGGAAGGCGAGGACCGATACCGCTGCGAGCAGCGCCGCGCCAGCAATCGCCAGCAGCACGAGACTCCGGGTCGATCGGGTCACTCCGCTCATTTGTGCGGATTACCACACATTTGAGCTGGTGTATGTGCGTAATTTCGCATGCTCTGTGCGATCGATCCTTAAGAATGTGAATTAAATTCAATCTGTTAAGCCGATCTTTGAGTCCGGCTTGCGTTGGAAGGATAACCCCGGCGTGCCCTGAACGGCATGGGAAAATCGACGCCGGCAGGGCGCGACGGGAGGACTGAATGGCGATCGCACTCGACTATGCGGCGGAACCGCATCCGCGCCGGACGGCGTGGTACGGGCAGCTGTACGTGCAGGTGCTGATCGCGATCGCGTTGGGTGTTGGGATCGGGTTCTTCTGGCCGGATG
>CAYOXO010000209.1:0-6409 GCA_964407945.1 uncultured Stakelama sp. | reverse complement strand
GTCGTCGACGCGATCCAGGGCGGGGCCGGCACCTCGACCAACATGAATGCCAATGAGGTGATCGCCAACCTCGCGCTCGAACTGATCGGGCGGCAGCGCGGCGACTATGCGTTCATTCACCCCAATGAACATGTCAACATGAGCCAAAGCACCAACGACGTCTATCCGACGGCGCTCAAGGTTGCGGCCTGGCGCAGCGCCGAGGAGCTGCTGATCGCGATGGCGGCGCTGCGTGAGGGGTTCGAGCGCAAGGCGGCCGAATTCGCCGACATCATCAAGATGGGGCGGACCCAGCTTCAGGACGCGGTCCCGATGACGCTGGGGCAGGAGTTCGGCACCTATGCCGTGATGATCGGCGAGGACGAGCAAAGACTGGTCGAGGCTTCTGCGCTGATCTGCGAGATCAACCTCGGCGGCACCGCGATCGGCACGGGCATCACCTCGCACCCGCTTTATGCACAGCTGGTGTGCGAGGAGCTGGTCCGCATTACCGGCCTGCCGCTGTCGACGTCGCCCGACCTGATCGAGGCGACGCAGGATTGCGGCGCCTTCGTGCAGCTTTCCGGCGTGCTCAAGCGGATCGCCGTCAAACTCTCGAAGATCTGCAACGACCTGCGCCTGCTCTCGAGCGGGCCGCGTGCGGGGCTGAGCGAGATCAACCTGCCCGCGATGCAGGCCGGCTCGTCGATCATGCCGGGCAAGGTGAACCCGGTGATTCCAGAGGTCGTGAACCAGATCGCGTTCGAGGTGATCGGCAACGATCTCACCATCACCATGGCCGCCGAGGCGGGGCAGCTTCAACTCAACGCGTTCGAACCGATCATCGCGCACAGCCTGTTCAAGAGCATCCGCCATCTGCGCAACGGCTGTTCCGTACTCGCCGATCGCTGCGTGTCGGGCATTACCGCCAATCGCGCGCACCTCGCGGAGTCGGTGAAGAATTCGATCGGGCTGGTGACCGCACTCAACCCCTATATCGGCTATGAGAATGCGACGATGATCGCGCGGGAGGCGCTGGCGACGGGCAGGGGCGTCGCCGAGCTGGTACTCGAGCGTGGGTTGCTCAGCGCGGAGGCGTTGACGCTGCTTCTCACCCCGGAGCGGCTCACCCGGCCGCATGGGGAGTCGCTCGCCGGCTGAGCAAGGCTATTTGCCCCCCGACTACGCCCCTATAGATGCGGGCTGAATCGATGCGGATGGGGGCATGCGGGTGCGAGGGAACGCTGGGATCGGACTGATTGTCGCGCTGGGTCTGACGACTGCGCCTGCTTCCGCGATGCCGCAGGGGGCGAAGGCGAGCTCGCCGGTCGAGTTCGCGCGGAAAGCCGATACGCTCAAGCCCGGCGAATGGGTCTGGGCGCCGCAGGTCGCCCCCAGGGGGCCGGTCCATGTCTATGTCGATCTCTCGCGCCAGGTCGCGACCGTCTATCGCAACGGCGTGCGCATCGGTGTCGCCACCATCTCGTCGGGCAAGGCGGGGCACGAGACGCCCGAGGGGGTGTTCGTGATCCTGCAGAAGGACGCGAACCACCGCTCCAGCACCTACAACAACGCCCCGATGAAGTTCCAGGAACGCCTCACCTGGGACGGCGTCGCGCTCCATGCCGGCGGACTTCCGGGCTACCCCGAAAGCCATGGCTGCGTGCATCTGCCGCTCGAGTTCGCCCGGCTGCTGTTCGGGGTGACCGAAATGGGCGGCGTGGTCGTGGTGGCGGGGCGCGCGGGCGGCGCGGTGCTGGCGCCATCTGCTGGGATCCTCGCGCCGATCGGGGCCAAGGGGGCGGCGGTGTCGCACACCCCGCTCGCATCGGACCAGGCCTGGCGCTGGACGCCCGAAGTCGCGCCCGCCGGCCCGCTCACCATCATCGCCTCACGTTCCGACCAGCGGATCGTGGTGCTGCGCAACGGGGTCGAGATCGGCCGCGCCCGTGCCGAGCTGCCCACCGAAGACTTTCAGACCCATGTCATGACCTATGTCGCCGCGCCCGATGGCGGCCCGCGCTGGGTGCTGGTCGGCGTGCCGGGGCATCAGGACGAGGCGAGCGAGGTGCTCGACGCCACGGTGCTGGCACAGGCGCGGATGCCGCAGGGATTCCTCGACCTGCTGCGCGCCGCGATCGTGCCCGGCACTACAGCGCTCGTCACCCAGTCGCATGTGCTGCCACACCAGACCGGCGGCAAGCTTACCGTGCTGGCCAGCAGCGCGCCGTGATCGCGGCTGTGCTTCTGGCCGTGGCCGCGGGACAAGCGGTGCCCCCGCCGGTCGAGCAGTTCACGGCGAATTGTGCTGCGCCGGTCTACGCCACCGATCAACTGGTGTGCGGTGATCCGGCGTTGAGGGCGCAGGACGCGGCGATGGCGGCATCGCTCGCGCGATTCGGCCGCTTGCCGGTCGATGGCCTTGCGCCCTGGCGGGAATCGCAAGCGGCGTGGTTCAAACGCCGCAGCCTTTGTGCGTTCGAGGCGGCTCACCGGCAATGCGTCCTCGATGCCTATGCCGAGCGGATGGAGGTACTCGGTGCGCTCGCCAGGACTCCCGTTACGGAGCTTCTCAGTTATCGCTGCGGCGCTGTCCGCGCTACGTTTTCAGGCGATGGCGCGCTGATGATCTGGAACGGCGACAAGCCTGTCGGTGCCGCGGTGCGCCGGTCGGAGCGATCGGGATGGAAGCCCTTTCTCCGGCTCGGCGGCACCGTGTCAAAGCTGCGGATCACGCCGCCCGACGGCAAGCCGGTCCGCTGCGAACGGAACTAGTCCCGCTCGCGTTCGAGCAGTTCCTCGCGGATATGCACTGCCTGCAGCGACAGCCGCACCTCGACCAGAAACGCGACCAGCCCCGCGGTCAGCAGCAGCATCGATGCGATGAAGGTCACCGCGACCACCCCGCCGATGTTGAGATGCGTCAGCGTTGCGCCGAACATCAGTGCGACGACAAGGCAGATCAGGATCGCGCTCGCGACGCACAGCCAGATCGACTTGTTGATCACCGCCAGCCGTCGATCGATCAGCCGCAGCTCCCAGACGTGCCGGTCATGCTCGGCGCCCTGCGATACTGGATGGAGCAGCTCGATCTTGCGTGAGCGATCGACCACGCGCGCCATGCGTCCGATCAGCACGTTGAGGATGCCCGCGATACCCGCCAGCAGAAAGACGGGGGCGATCGAAACCTGAATGGTGGCGGCGACGGTCGAGAGCATCGGTGTCATCGCGCGACTGTATGATTACGGGGCGATTCCGCCAAGCCGACTTGCACCCATTGGTAACGCATTCCCGTTATCGCGCGTGCTATGACAAGGCCGATGCCACTCGCCGAGTTTACCCGTCTGCCCCCGCTGCTCACCGTGAGCATCGGCGATGGCCTGTCCAGTGCACTCGATCTGGTGGCGGATCATGCCGCACCGACGCATCGATTTCTGCGCTATGGCTGGTTTGCGGCCGCGCTCGCCGCCTATGGCGGGTCGGCCCGTACGCTCACCGTCGCGCGGGAGGGCGTGCCCGTGCTCGCCGTGCCGCTGGTGCCGAAGGGGCCAGGATTCCTCGGTATTCAGGCGGTGCCCGGCTGCTACTGGCCGTTCCGCAGTTTCCCGGTCGCGTCGGACGCCGATGCCGCTGCCTTCGAACTGCTGCTCGACAAATTCGAGGCGCGCGCGCTTCGCCTCGGTCCCGTCTATGACGGCGATCCGGCGCTCGAAGGCTTGCGCGCCGCCGCGGCGGCAAAGGGTTGGGTCGCGCTCGACCGGTTCGTCGCCGAAAGCTTCCTGCTCGATATGACCGGCCTGCGCGACGAGGGGACCTGGCCGCGCAACTCGACGCTGCGCAAGAACCGCTTCCACGAAAAGCATCTTGCTGAACATGGCGCCCTCGACTGGAGCTTCGTTTCCGGCGCGGAGTGGAATGCGCAGGCGTTCGACGATCTCGCCGCGGTTGAAACCAAAAGCTGGATCGCTTCGCGCACCGATGGCGGCGACGCCAAGTTCACCGATCATGGTCATGGCCGCTTCTGGCGCGCCGCTGCCGCCGATCCGGTGATCGCGCAGATGATGTGGGCGGCGCTACTGCGGATCGACGGCGAGGCCGCGGCCTTCTCGTTCGACATGAACGCGGGCACGCTCAAATACGCCATCGCCAACAGCTACGACCCGCGCGTCGCGAAGCATTCGCCGGGCAAGCTTCTCTACTACCGCAACCTCGTCCGCGCGCTCGACGACGGGATGGCGACGGTCGACTGGGGCGCCGGTGACAGCGGCTACAAGCGCACGATCGGCGCCGATGCGGGGCCGATGATCCGCGACTGGCTGTTCGTGCGGCCGGGCCTGCCAGGATTGGTCGCGCGGTTGCTCAGGGCCTGGTGGCGGCGCAGCGGCAATACGCCCGCCTGACACCGTTTCCTTGCAATGTTGGATTCGGGCTGCCAGCCTCCGGCAGCTCTTTCTCATCGTGGGTGACGATCGGACTCGCGCACGCGTAGGGGCGCGACCTTCGAGACTTTTGGGTATCCAGATACCCGTATGAAAAGAGCGGCCACGGCGTGGGAACGCCGCAGCCGCAGGTCTAGCCACCCCAGAGGGGGTCTCGTTAAATCTTGACCAGCCGGATCGCGATGTACGGCTTGCCCGGCAGCGCGATGCTCGGCCGGGCGGGGTCGTGGACGTCGTAATCGTCCTTTTGCTGCATCCGGAACACGCCTTCGACCGGCGTGATGGTCATGTTCCAGGTGTCGATCACGTCGATGCGGAAGCTGTTCTTGGGGTCGCCGCCGCGGCCGGGCAGCGCGACCTTCCACTCGGTCGGCGTCTGCGTGCCGAAATACTTCAGGTAATATTCGTGCGGCTTGCCGCCGAGGTGATAGTTCCACCAGGGCTGGATCGCGTCGATGCCAGGTGTGGGGCCTTCCTCCATGATCTTGCGCAGGAAGGCGAGCCGCGGGGCGCTGGTGCCCTTGAGCACCCCGCCCTGGCCGAGCCATGAGAAATCGGCGTTCTGCTTGGGGTCATAGGTCTCGCTATGGCCTACATAGGTGCCACCGATGAGGCCCCACCAGAAGCGCTCGATCATGGACTGGCCGTCGAGATTGCCCCAGCGCTTGGTCGAATTGCCCTCATAGACGACCTCGTCGAAGATGACGGGCTTGAGCGTCATCGCGCGGTGCAGCTCGGCGCGCAGGTCGTCGAGCACCGCCGCACCGTTCTGGACGCTGGCATGGGTGATCCACGGCTTGCGATGGTCGTAATAGGTGTTGATCTGATGGATCGAGCGCAGCCGGTCATGCGGATCGGCGGCGACGAGCACCTCGAACAGATGGTCCCAGTCGGCCATCGCCTTGGTCTTCACCGCGTCGTACTCGTTGGCCATCGACCACCAGACGTGGCGGTATGCCCCCCAGCGCGCGGCGCAGTAACGGACGAAGCGTTCGTCGTCCGCCCGCTTCATGTCGTTGTATCCGCGCGCCTCGTCATAGGGGTGGAACAGGATGACGTCCGCCTCGATGCCCAGCGCGCCGAGCTTGGCGATGCGGTCCTCGTAGCGGCGGAAATAATCGGGGTCGAAGCGCGTCGCATCCCAGTCGCGCGGCCCCTTGCCGGTGCGCACATAGGGGTTGGTCGCGACCGACTCCACATTGGGCGTGACCAGCATCCGCATCTTGTTGAACGGCGCTGCCTTGAGCGTCTCCAGCGTCTGAGCGCATTTGGCGTCGGACTGCAGCGCCCAACTGTAGCAGGTGGTGCCGATCTGCCGGAACGGCGTGCCGTCGGCATAGGTGAAGTGATAGCCGTCCTGGCTCACCCGCACCGGGCCGCGATTGCCCGCCGACGGTGCGACGCACTCGAAGCTGCCGCGCTTGTGCGCCATCTCGGTCGCGCTGCTCTCGCTCTCCCAGCTCCATTTGCCGAGTTCCGGCGGGCTGAAGCGAACGCGATAGACGCCCTTGCCGTCATAGAAGCCCGGAACGCGGATCGTGTGCCCCGCGCCCTTGAACACCGCGGCGATCCGGACCTCGTCGAACGGGTTGCCGGTCTGCGGCCCCTCGAACACCAGCTCGTGGACGCCCCACCGCTCGGTGCGCGCCGCGCCCTGCCCGAAGGCAGGGGTCGCGGCGGCACCGGCGGCGATCAGGCCGGACTTGAGGACATTGCGGCGGGACAGGGTCACGCCGCGCGCTCGGCGTCGAGCTGCTCGAGCGACTTGCCCTCGTTGCGCGGTGCCCAGACGAAGCCGATCACGCCGCTGATCGCAAGGAAGCCGACCAGGATCCAGGCGAGATTGTGGAATCCGGTGGCCACCAGCGCCGGAACGAAGAAGCTGAACACGCCGAGCACGATGCGCACGATCGCGAACATCACGCCCTGCGCGGTCGCGCGCAGCGCGGTCGGGAACATCTCAGAGCTCCACAGCTGGAAGAAGCTCTGCG
>CAYOXO010000208.1:0-6503 GCA_964407945.1 uncultured Stakelama sp. | reverse complement strand
CGGCGGAGACGTCGGCAAAGCTGAAGAAGCCGCGATTATAGCCGAAGCGCACCTGTTCGAGCGTGCGTTCGGCATTCTCCAGCGCGTCACCCCGGAGCACCTCGACCTCGTGCCGACTCTCCTCCACCCGTTCGGCGGCAAGCGCGATCTGCCGATCCCGATTGTAGCGCTCCAGCGCGAGTTCGGCGTCAAGGCGGCGTCCTTCGGCTTGGGCTTCGGCAACACGGGCGGCCGCGACCCGTTTGCCGCCGAGCGGCATGGAGACGCCCGCCACCGCCGCGAGATTGCCAGAACCGATCAGCCTCGGTCCGGCGGACACTGAAAGGTCGCGCACCGCGTTCGACTGTTCGAGTAACACGCGGGCGGCGACCCGCTTCTGCTTTGCTTCGAAAATCGCCAAGTCGGCCGGCGACGGAATGGTCGAAGACGCGGCCTTGGTAACATCGAGGAAAGTCGTCACGCCGACGATGGCCGGTCGATCCGAGCCGTTCCAGAACGACACTAGGCGTTTCACGGCCGCATCCCTGGCGTGTTCCGCGAGTGAAAGGTCGGCCTCCGCCTCGCTTACCGCCGTCTGTGCGCGCGTCCCCGCGAAGATCGGATCCTTGGCCGATGCGACGCGCCGCCCGACTTCTCGGCGGAGCTCACGTGCCACTCGAAGACGCTCCTGCGCGATCGCGACCTTGGCCGACGTCGCTTGCGCCTCGACGAACACCAGCTGCACCGACTTGATCAGGTCCAGTCGTGCAACGGCGAGCTCGGCACTCGCCACATCCCACTCGGTATCGGCCAGCGTTATGCGCGCTTGCCGCTTGCCGCCGCGCTCGATCCGCTGGTTGTAGGTCCCGGTCAGCTGGAACTGATCGTAGAGGTCGTTGGTCGGAATGCCGAAGTTCTCGGCGGTCACTTCGACGCTCGGCTGCGGTTTGGCGCCAGCAACCGCGCGGGCGGCGTTCACTGCGTCAAGCCGTGCGGTAGCAATTGCGCCATAAGGCGATGCTGCAAGCGATCGCTGGATTGCAGCATCGAGGGACAGACCTTCGCGCTCGGCGTTCGACGATCGGGGTGGGGTCGACACACTTTGACCAATCGCCGGCGACGTGGCTACCCCAGCCAACATCAGCGACCCCAGGACGGCACCGCACATGCGGGACCGCGCATTCAGAATTTTCATGGAAAGAAGCTCCACCAGACATGACAACGGAGGGCGCAAGCACCCTCGCTCGGTCAAGTCAGGCGGCTCGTGGAGGTCTTATCTGGGGTGGAACGCCAAGCGACCTGAGGGTCGGCGTATCGCCGGCCGAATGCAGTTCCATGGATCGCGAAAAAGCAACGGATCCGTCGGTGGCATTCGCCACGCCGACATCGAACGCCGATCCGCCCGAATGCGAATGGCCGACGCCCTTGGCACCATCATCATTCGGCGACGATTTGTCCGGCGCGTTATCGTGGGTCGAAACATCACCGGTTGCATCGTGGTGATGGTGTTCGCCATCCGCCACAGGAACCGACACATGGCTAGCAACATGCAGGCCACGCGCCGCAACAGGCGCAGTGAATGCCCACGCCGATAGGAGCATGGTGAGAATTGCCAAAAGGTTTCTGATTCCGGCCACGCTGCAGCGATATTATGTAACATTGATTCACGCAAGTGCGTGGATGGGCCTTCCGACATGACCGGGTTTGGCCGAAAGCAGACGGTCCGCTTGTGAAGCCAAGCGGACCCAAGCCGCCGTTCCTTCATCTATGTCGTAAGCCTCCCATTCGACCATTGCGGACATTCAGGCGTTCGCTTCCCCACAGCCGCGCCTAGCGCACTTACGATTTGCATCGGCATAAGCCGCGAATGAGCTAGAGAGAGCCCATGTCCGCTCGCTTCGCCCTCCCATTCGGTCCAAAATCGATCGCCCCCGGCCTTTTGCTGTGCCTTGTCGTCACGGCGGCCGCCTATGCCCTGCAGACTGGTGAGGTCGCGCTGGCGGGCAAGGCGTGGATCGAGGCGCTGGTGATGGCGATCCTGGCCGGGACGCTGGTGCGATCTTTTTGGACGCCGGGCGAACGCTGGCACGAAGGCATCCAGTTCAGCGCCAAGACGCTGCTGGAAATCGCCGTCGTCCTGCTCGGCGCGTCGGTCAGCGCGGCGACGATCCTTGCCGCCGGCTGGGCGCTGCTGCTTGGCATCGTCGCGGTCGTGGCGATCGCCATCGCGGCGAGCTTCGCGATCGGGCGGCTGCTGCGGCTGCCAACTCGGATGGCGCTGCTGGTGGCGTGCGGCAATTCGATTTGCGGCAATTCCGCCATCGCCGCGGTTGCGCCGGTGATCGGCGCGGACGGGGACGATGTCGCGGCGTCGATCGCCTTTACTGCCGTGCTGGGCGTGATCGTGGTGCTGGCGCTACCGTTCATCGGCATGGCGCTGGGTCTGCACGGCCACGGTTACGGCGCGTTCGCGGGCCTGACGGTTTACGCCGTGCCGCAGGTGATCGCCGCCGCTGCGCCGATGGGGGCGGTCGCGGTCCAGATGGGAACGCTGGTCAAGCTTGTTCGCGTCCTGATGCTGGGGCCGGTGTGTGTGCTCCTGGCCCTGTTCGCGCCGCGCATTGCCGTCGAAGCAGAGCCGGCCGATGCGGTGATCGCAGGCGAGAAGCCGACCGGGAAGCTCCCGCCGCTGGGCAAGCTGGTGCCGTGGTTCATCCTCGGCTTCCTGGCGATGGTCGCGCTGCGCTCGTTCGGGCTGATCCCCGAGGCGGTGCTGGCCCCCGTCGCCACGCTGGCGACCTTCCTTACGGTCGTATCTATGGCCGCGCTCGGGCTGGGTGTCGATGTCCGCACCGTGGCCAAGGCCGGCGGCCCGGTGACCGCGACGGTGGTGCTGTCCCTCATGTTCCTCGGCGCAATCAGCTTCGCACTACTGTTCGCGATCGGCCTTTCCTAGCGTTGGACCTGCACCGGCGCACCGGGCGCGTCGGGCGTACCGCCGGCGACGACGAGGTAACGCCGGTCGCCCTTGGCCTCGTCGGTCACGACCTGCCGGATCGGGCCGACCGCGTTGACAATCGCGCTGCCCGCCGGGTTGGTCGTGAACTTGGCCAGCGGCTGCAGCTTGCCC
The DNA here is from genome assembly GCA_964407945.1 of uncultured Stakelama sp. Taxonomy (GTDB): domain Bacteria; phylum Pseudomonadota; class Alphaproteobacteria; order Sphingomonadales; family Sphingomonadaceae; genus Sphingomonas. Next base: position 3,394 of record CAYOXO010000208.1, on the reverse strand, counting down.
CGCCCGTCCGGCCGGTCCGCAAGGGCAAGGATGAAGTCGGTCTTTGGCGGCAGGCCCGCGACCGCCGCCTGCAGAATCTGCACCTGGCCCTGGTCGAACAGGGTGACCTGGCTTCGGCCGTTTCCGGACAGTTCGAGCTGCGTCTTCGCCAGTGCCTTGGCCAGCGGCATCAGGTTGGCCCGTCCGTCCCCGCCGGTGACCGCGCCCGGCACATAAGCGACCCCTTGCGGGCCCTGACCAATCGGCACGCTGGCAATGACCTTGTTGGAGGCGGTGTCGATGACCGCCACCATGTCGGCATTTTCCAGCCCGACGTACATCCGGCTGCCGTCGCCCGACGGCCACAGGCCATGGGGTAGCGCGCCGACCGGGACCGACGCGACCTGGGTGAAGTCGCTCGTCCGGAAGACCTTCACGACATTTTCGGTGCCCACCGTGACATAGGCGAACTGCCCCTTGGCGGTGCGCGCGATGTTGACGTGGTTGGTGATCGGTCCGGTGTCGATCGTCTGTAGGACCGCGAACGGCGGACGGGCGTCGAACACCATCACCTTGCCGATGTCCTTCAACGTCAGCCACACCTGCTTGCCGTCCGGCGTGGCGGCCAGGTCGGGACAGAAGGGACTGGCCTGCTTGATCCGCCCCGCGATCTTTTTCGTGCGCGTGTCGATCGCCACCGTTTCCGGCGAGAAGCTGGAGCAGACGAAGCCGTAGCGGCCGTCGGGCGAGAAGATCGTCATGCCCGGTCCGCTGGGGACCATGATCCGCCCGGTTTCCCGGAATGTCGCGCCGTCGAGCACGGCAACATAGTTCTCGCCACGGATGCTGACCCACACTTCGCGACCGTCGGGGCGGAAGAAGGCCTCGTGCGGCGAACGTCCGACATAAGCGGTGTGCTTCACCTTATTGGTTTCGGTGTCGATGAAACTGACCGAGTTGGATCCGATCGATACCACCGACAGCGTCTTGCCGTCGGGCGAGAAGCCCATGCCATGGACCAAGAGCTGGCCCTTGTAGAGCGGGCTGAGATTAGCCGGCGTCTGGTCGCCAAGCTTGATCACGCCAAGCAGCTGGTTGCTCGAAGGCTCGATGACCGAGACCGTGTTGGAGAATTGGTCGGAGGTGTAGAAACGGTCGCGGGCGCTGACCGGGACGTCCGGCTTGCCGTTCGGCACCTGCTGCGCGTGGGCGGGCGCAATCGCCAGCAGGCCGGCCGCAAGCGCGGCTACCGAACGGTGGGTCATCGACAAATCTCCTCCGGAATTTAGACGCCCAACGCGCCCACCCGAGATTTGTTCAGCGGCGTTCCGCGCCCTCCGCCAGGATGCGCCGCATGGTCGCGATTTCCTGCTGTTGTTCGACGATGATGCCCTGCGCGAGGCGGCGGAGCTGTTCGTCCTTGCCATACTGGAGCTGGATCTGAGCCATCTCGATCGCGCCCTGGTGATGGGCGATCATCATCTCGGCAAAATCGCGGTCGGGATCGCCGGTCGCGGGGCGCATCATGCCGTGGTGCATGCGTTGCATGGCGGTTGCCATATCCGCCGAGAACGAATTTGCGGACGGCGAGGCTGAAGCAGTGAGTACAAAGAAGAAGAGCGGTATGCCAGATTTCATATTGCGTTCCCTTGCCGGCAGACGGAGCTAAGCGATCCTACGTGACAAGAACGTAGCACGTCTGCAAGGGTCGCATGATGGCCGTTAGCAGACAGTCCGCTTTAGGGTCACAGGCATCGATTAATTGCGCATCCGGCGCATGATCTTTGCCTCGTTGTCTTCCCATTCCGCTTCGTTGAGATAGCTGGACTCTAGCTCATGCAAGATCGCAGCGACACGCGGATGCGTGTACTCCATTGCCTTGGCCCAGCCCGCATATTCTGACGCTATTGCCCGCTCTTGCGCGCCGCCTTCGCCCCTCCAATGCACCCCGCGTGAGTTGCGCTTTGCAATGTGCAGACCGCGCCCCAAGTCTTCGTTAGCCACTTGTTCAAGCGCGTCGCGCACCGGCATGCAGGGCCACACGCCGTCATCTGCGGCGGGAGCGTGTGATAGCAATTGGCCGATGTGGCTGTCGCCAACGCCCGACCTAGCAATGGCGGCGCAACCGGTCCTAACTTGCTCCACCCAGTTTACGATTCGCTCGGCGCAAAGCTCGCCGTTCTCATCGTGTCCGGGGATTGCACGTAGCCGATCAAGCAGCCGATAACAGGAACTGGCGCGAGCGGAGCTCTGTTCTTCCGAAATTTCAGGCTCGGGAGCGTCCTCGCCCTCGTCGTCGCGGCCATAGACGTACCGGATTGCCTGCACGAAAAGCTCGGGATGGGCTTCAATCTGCCGACTGAGATTCACAAGGCCAACACCTTGATCGTCGTCCAGCGCATCGATGAATGCAAACTCCAAGCCTGCCATTTCATCGGTAGACATCTGACCGCTGGCATTCAGCAGGTCAAAAGCCGCTCGAAGGTCGTGCGGATCAAGTAGATAAGTGCCCGCCGCCTCATCTGAGCCGCGACGAATCGCGTCGAGAAGGTTGAAGAGGTCGCGCGGATGCAATTCCTTGAGTTCGAAATGAGCAAACTGGAAGGCGGCCCGCGGTCTCCCGGCCTCGACCAATTTGTTCACGGCGTGTCGAACATCGTCCTCAGTCCGATTCCAGCCCGGTACGATCTCCTTCCAGTATCTTCCGCTCAGCCCCGCTTTCTCGGCCACGTTCCAGGTCAGGTGATCGAAGGGAGCTGCAAGGAGGATGGACACCGCCGTATCGGCCCCTTCGCCTTCTACGATAGAACTTAATATATCGAGCCCGCGATTTTTCGCCTCAGCTAACGCGCCACCGACGACCGAAGCTGTTGTGCCCTCGATCGGCTTGCCGTTCACAATCTGCTTGAGCGCATCGTTTAACTGCTCGGCCTTTTCCAGCGACCTAGAGAGAAACCAGCCGACATTGTGTTGAGCCTGACCCATTTCAGCCAAGCGGATCACTGCAGCGATACCCCCTTTTGCGAAGACTTCTGAGACGGCCTCAGCCCGCAGCGCGGAGATGCGTTCGTCGCGTTTGCGAAAGTCGAGCTCATCGTCGGCCAGTTCATCGGCAGATTCTTCAATCCACGATTGCGCGAAAAGCCATGCGTGACGCAACACGACATCCGACGGAAGAAGTGCGTCATACGCCTGCCTGGCGCGATTATCTGAAGCGCCTTTGCCTAGCTTCTTCTTGCGCTTAACGGCCCGACGACCGAATGCCGTAACCCTGATTCTCTCCCGCAGCCATGCGCGATCTTCTGCGCCGGCATGCGCAATCCAGCAGTCCACGACATCCCACACCTGCTCGTGCAACGCTTCATCCAGCCCTTGCAGATTCTTTGCGATTACATCAGCCTGAGCCTTGTGCCGT
>CAYOXO010000207.1:0-6577 GCA_964407945.1 uncultured Stakelama sp. | reverse complement strand
TGGGTGGCCGGGTGGGGGAGCGGGCTGGTGCCGTTTCGTTGCGATCGGACTTAGCGACGCTAATAGCCCGCGTCGAGATCGACGACGTTCTGCATCGGCCGCCCCTCGACAAAGGCGCGGGCGTTTTCGAGGAACAGCGCGGCGGCGCGCATGAACATCTTCGTCTGCGATCGGCCCGACAGATGCATTGAATGGATGACGTTGGGCGCGGTCCACAAAGGGTGGTCCGCCGGCAGCGGCTCGGGATCGACGACGTCGAGGAATGCGCCGGCGATGCGGCGCTTCTCCAGCGCCTCGATGAGCGCGGACTGGTCGACCATGTCGCCGCGCGCGACGTTGATCAGCCAGGCGCCAGGTTTCATTGCCGCCAGTTCCGCCGCGCCGATCAGGGCATGGGTATCCCCGGTGGAGGGAGCGGCGAGGACGATCCAGTCATAGTCTCCGATTTGCTCACGCCACTGGTCAGGCGTCAGCGTGCCGTCGCGGCCCGATCGGGTGACTCCGGTCACGGCGACTCCGAACGCTGCCAGTCGCTCGCCGATCATCCGGCCGATCGTACCATAGCCGATGATCAGGGCACGGGTTTCGAACAACTCGACCTTGCCCGGCGCGTCGGCTGGCCATTCGCGGCGGTCTGCCATGCGCACCACCTGATCGAAGCGCTTGGCGGCGGCGAGCATCCCCATCACCGCATATTCGGCGACCGCGATGGCGTTGATGCCGACGCCGTTGGTGAGGATCGTTCCGCGCTTCCTGAGCAGATCGACGTCGAACGCATCGATCCCGGCATAGATGGTCGAGAGCCATTTGAGGCGCTCGCCCGCAGCAGCAGCCTCGCCCGTCCATTCGGGGCGCATCATATCGACCCAGGCGATGTCGGCGTCGACGACCATCGTCGTGGCCTCCGCCTGGCTTGTGAACCAGTGCGGCTCGATTTCGGGCGGTAGCTCCGCTTCGATCAGCGGGCGGGCGAGCGCGGGCAGCACGGCTTTCATCTCAACAGGTTAGGACGATCGCTTGCGACTCGCAAATGAGTGGAGAATGAATGGTTTGCGGCGAATTGATATTGTTTCCGGCTGGCGGATGACGGCGAAATGCGGGAGATTGGGGCGTGGGCGATACGCCGGCACGCGGGGACCGCATGGACAATCTGGAGACGCCTCTGGTCGAGGCGGAGAATGGCGAGGCCGGAGCGGCTGCACCGGCCGCCGCGCTGAGTGGCGTGAGCGCGATGGCGCTCGGCCTGGCGTTGGCGGCATGCGATTCGGGCGGCGGCGGAGGTGGCGGAGGCGTGGTCTCGCCGCCGCCGACCGGTACGCCTCCGCCGACGCCAGCGCCCGTCTCTGCCGCTCAGGCCAGTCGTTTCCTGGGCCAGGCAACAATGGGGGCGACCAGTGCGGATATCGCCGACCTTCGGGCGCGGGGGTATGCGGCGTGGCTCACCAGCGAATTCGCCAAGCCACGCGCGACCACGCATTGGGACTGGCTGGTGGCGAAGGGCTATAATGTCGTTGCCAATCGGGACAGCGAGACCGGCTTCGACAATGTGATGTGGGCGCAACTGATCGGTGCGGGCGATCAGCTGCGCCAGCGTGTCGGTGTGGCGCTGCTTGAGATGCTGGTCGTCGGTATCGGTGGGGTGAACCTCAACTGGCCGCAGTTCGCCATGGCCGCTTATGTGGATGTGCTGCTCGACAACGCGTTCGGCAATTTCCGCACGATCCTCGACAAGATCACGACCAACGCGGCGATGGCCTCGTTCCTGACCTTCCTCGGCAATCGCAAGGCCAACGCCGCGAGTGGATCGGTCCCCGACGAGAATTACGCGCGTGAGCTGATGCAACTCTTCACCATCGGCCTGCACCGGCTCAACATGGACGGAACGGTGGTGACCTCGGCTGGTGCACCGGTCGAGACCTATACCCCGGCGGATGTCTCGGGCCTTGCTCGCGTGTTCACGGGGCTGACGCTCGACTCGACCGACGGCAACACGCCCGATCGCTATCGCCGGCCGCTCATCGTCAATACGGGCACGCATGAGACCGGCGCCTCGGCCTTTCTCGGTGCGAATGTGCCAGCCGGGACCGCCGGGATGGATGCGGTGAAGATCGCGCTCGATACGATCTTCGCGCACCCCAATGTGGCGCCTTTCGTATCGAAGCAGCTGATCCAGCGGCTGGTCACCAGCAATCCGTCATCCGCCTATGTCGGCCGGGTATCCGCGAAGTTCGCCGACAATGGATCGGGCGTGCGCGGCGACATGCAGGCGGTGATCCGCGCGATCCTGCTCGATGATGAGGCGCGCGCAGAGCCGTCCGGCACGACGGCGGGCAAGCTGCGCGAGCCGGTGATGCGCTTCACCGGCTGGGCGCGGGGTTTCGGCGCCAATTCGGTGAGCGGTAATTTCTCCATCGGCGACACCAGCAGCTCGATCAACCGACTGGCGCAGGCGATGGGACGCAGCGGATCGGTCTTCAACTTCTTCCGCCCCGGCTACACCCCGCCCAACAGCGGTTTCGCGAGCAGCGGGCTGGTCGCGCCCGAGTTCCAGATCACCAACGAGATCAGCGTCGTCGGTTATGTGAACTACATGCAGTCGGTGGTGAATAACGGGCTCACCGACCTCAAGAGCGACTATGCCGAGCTGACCGCTCTGGCGGCGGACAGCGCGGGCCTGATCGACCGGATCAATCTGGTTCTGGCGGCGGGGCAGCTAAGCACGGCCACGGCCGCACAGATCAAGACGGCGGTCGACAGCAGTACCAACACCAACAACCGGATCGCGATCGCATTGCTGCTGACGATGGCCGCGCCCGACTATCTGGCGCAGAAGTGAGGGGCAGGGACATGGAGAACAACCAATCCCGTCGCGCCTTCCTCCGCCGCAGCGCAACGCTGGGCATCGCAGGCGGCGCTGCGCCGTTCGTCACCCAGCTCGCGGCGATCGGCGAAGCCTCTGCCGCGGTCGCCAGCGACTACAAGGCGCTGGTGTGCGTGTTCCTCTATGGCGGTAACGACTATGCCAACACGCTACCGCCCTATGACGCGGCGAGCCATTCGCTCTATACCAGCGCCCGGCCGGGGCTTGCTCACACCCGCGATGCGCTGACCGCGACCGCGCTCAATCCGCTGAACGCGCTCGGCGGGCGGCAATATGCGCTGGCGCCGACGATGGCGCCGCTGCTGCCGCTGTTCGAGGCGGGCAAGATGGCCGTCGTGCTCAATGTCGGCACATTGGTGCGCCCCGTCACCAAGGCGCAGTATCAGGCGAACAGCGTGGCGCTGCCGCCCAAGCTGTTCAGCCACAACGATCAGCAGAGCTATTGGCAGGCGTCGAGCGCGGAGGGCGCGACCTCCGGCTGGGGCGGGCGGATCGGCGATCTGCTGCAGAGCGGCAATGGCAGCGCGGCGCTGACCTGCATCAGCGCCTCGGGCAACGCGGTGTACCTGTCGGGCCGCAGTTCGATCCAATATGTCACCGGCACCAATGGCCCGACGCCGCTGATCAACAATGCCTCGACGCTCTACGGCTCTTCAGCAGCCGCGACGGCTTTGCGTTCGCTGATGGGCGGCGCGCGCAGCCACCTGATCGAGAATGAGCATGCGACGATCTCGAAGCGGGCGCTCGACCTCTATGCGCAGGTCAATGGCTCGCTCGCCAGCGCGCCCGCGTCGAACTTCCCGCTCTTCCCCACCGGCAACAGCCTTGCCGACCAGCTCAAGATCGTCGCGCGGATGATCTCGGTCTCGCAGGAGCTGGGGGCGAAACGGCAGGTGTTCTTCGTGTCGATCGGCGGGTTCGACATGCACGACTTCCTGGTGCGCGATCACCCGACCCAGATCGGCCGCGTGGCGGCGGCGATGCGCGCCTTCTACGATACTACCGCTGCGCTGGGCGTGGCGGACAAGGTGACGGCGTTCACCGCGTCGGATTTCGGGCGAACGCTGACCCAGAATGACGATGGGTCCGATCATGGCTGGGGGGCGACGCACTTCGTGGTCGGAGGCGCGGTCAACGGCCAGCGCATCTATGGCACCCCGCCCGCAATCGGGCACAATACGCCGGACGATGTCGGACAGGGGCGGCTGCTGCCATCCATCTCGGTCGATCAATACGCCGCGACGCTGGCGAACTGGTTCGGGGTGAGCGATTCGAGCCTGTCGACGGTGCTGCCGAATATCGGAAACTATTCGACCCGGAACCTGGGTTTCGTTTGATTTGACCCGTCATCCCGGCCTTTTGCCGGGATCCATGACGACGCCCGTCCGGACTGGAGGTTCGACGGTTCCGCTCGCCGCACGGTGGACTCCGGCACAAGGCCGGGGTGACGATGATGCGTGGGCGGCAGCGTTAGAGCTCGACCTTCCAGTCCCAGCCGATCGGATCGCCGTCCATCACCTCGACCCCCGCGCCGAGCAACTCGTCGCGGATCGCGTCGGAGCGGGCGAAATCCTTTTCCGCGCGTGCTTCCTTGCGCTGGGCAAGGCGGGTTTCGATTTCCGCCTCGGTCACCATCGCATCCGCCGGGCGGACGCGCAGGTCGGCGCGGCTGAGATCCAGCAGGTTGAGGCCGAGCGCGGTGTCGAACTGCGTCAGCGTCATCAGCCGTGCTTCCTGGCCCAGCTGCTTGTCGGCGAGCAGTTCTTCCAGGATCGGCAGCGCCTTGGGCGTGTTGAGGTCGTCCGACATCGCAGCGTCGAGCCGTTCGAGATAGTCGGCCGCGTTCCCGCCGCCCTTGCCCTCGGTCGCGCGGAACTTCTCAGCGGCGAGGACGAGGCGGCGCAGGCGGACCAAGGCCGCCATCAGATTCTCGCCGCTGAACTCCAACTCGCTGCGGTAATGCGCGCTAAGGCACATCAGGCGGTAGGCAAGGGGATGCACGCCCTTCGCCACCAGCGCGTCGAGCGTGGCGATGCCGCCCTTGGACTTCGACATCTTGCCGCCGCGGTCGACCAGGAAGTTGTTGTGCATCCACACCCGCGCGCCGCTGTCGCCGCAGCGGCAATGCGCCTGATTCTGCGCGATCTCGTTGACATGGTGGATCTCGCGGTGGTCGATGCCGCCGGTATGGATGTCGAAGGGCAGGCCAAGCAGTTCGGCGCTCATCACCGAGCATTCGAGATGCCAGCCCGGCGCGCCGCGGCCCCAGGGCGAATCCCACTCCATCTGGCGCGTCTCGCCTGGCGGGGTAGTGCGCCAGATCGCGAAGTCCTGCGGGTGGCGCTTGCCCTCGACGCTCTCGATCCGGCCTTCACCGGCATCGTCCTGCCCGCCGGAGAGCTTGCCGTAATCGGGTACGGTGGTGCTGTCGAAATAGAGGCCGGAGTCGAGCTGGTAGCAGTTCGCGTCGGCAAAGCCCTTCGCGAACGCGATCATCTTTTCCACATAGTCGGTGGCCAGCGGCATGTGGTCGGGTGTGCGGATGTTGAGGTCGCGCAGGTTGCGGCGGAACACATCGGCATAATGGCGCGAAATGTCCCAGGCGCTCATCCCGCGCTTCTTGGCGGCGGCCTCCATCTTGTCCTCGCCTTCATCGGCGTCGGACGTCAGGTGGCCGACATCGGTGATGTTAAGGACATGGGTGAGCGGATAGCCCTTCCAGCGCAGCACGCGGCTCAGCGTGTCGGTAAAGACATAGGCGCGCAGATTGCCGAGATGCGGGTCGCTATAGACCGTCGGGCCGCACGAATAGACGCGCGCGCCCTTGGCGGGATCGATCGGCGCGAACGGCTCGAGCGAACGGGTCAGCGAATTGTAAAGGGTGAGGGTGGCGCCAGTCATAGAGGCGCCATAGCGCGGCGGCGGCGGCGGTCAAACCGCCGCTGAGCATTCAGGCGGCGAGGCTGTCGGGCTTGGTGCTGGTGTGGAACAGGCCAGCGCCGAACGTGCCGCCGTTGTTGATCGGCAGCGCAGTACCGCAAAACGCGCATTCGGCGGTCATACGGCCCACGGTCCAGTGCGACTGGCCGCATCCGGGGCAGTGGTTGCGCTCACCCGGATGGAAGGCGATCCGGTAACCGCTCTGGGCGGTGGTGAAGGCGTCGGTGTCGTAGTACATCGGTTCGTCTCCAGATTCATGCGGTTGGACGCACGGAATCGGGATTTGTTCCAAGCACGTTCCGAATTGGGACCGACTCTGTTGCAAAACTGCAACAGTTGCGGCGATCAGGCGAGCGGGCGAATCCGGTCGAGAACGGTATAGGCCATCACCGCCGTCGCGACCGCGGCGTTGAGGCTATCTGCCTTGCCCAGCATCGGAATCTTGACGCGAACGTCGCAGGCTTCCGCGTAGGCGGGAGGCAGGCCCTGCGCCTCGTTGCCGGTGAGCAGGAACACAGGGGCGGCGAACTCCGGCGCGCGGTAATCGACCGCGCCTTCAAGCGCGAGACCCACCAATTGTCCCGGCCCGGTACGCAGCCAGCCATGGAACTCGTCCCATGGCGCGCGCGCGATGGGAATCGTGAACAGCGCGCCCATGCTGGCGCGGACCGCCTCGACACTGAAGGGATCGACGCAGTCGTCGATCAGGATCAGCCCGCCCGCACCGACCGCGTCGGTGGTGCGCAGGATCGGGCC
>CAYOXO010000206.1:0-6656 GCA_964407945.1 uncultured Stakelama sp. | reverse complement strand
ATCACGATCTGCCCGGAGAAGCCAAATGATCAACCGCAGAACCGCGCTGGCGGGTGTCGCGGCCATGTTCGGCGCCTCGCTGTACGCGCCGCTCGCGCGTGCGGCCGGCGCGCCGCGCGGGACGGATATCCCCGTCATTTCCGAAGGGCCGCCGAGCGTGCGGGTCTTCACCTCAGCGCAGCGCGCAGCGATGTCCGCGCTGAGCGACCGCGTCATCCCGACGACGGACACCCCGGGCGCGATTGCTGCGGGGGTGCCGGACTTCATCGAGAAGATGCTGGCCGATTGGGCGCTGCCGGGCGATCGCGTGCCGATCATCGCCGGGCTCGACGCGATCGAGGCGCGCAGCCTGCACGACCATGGCGTACCGACAGCCAAGGCAACGCCGGAACAGCAGGACGCGCTGCTGACGCTGGCGATGAACAAGCAGTTGCCCGGCGCCGATGCGTTCTTCGAGCCGTTCCGGCAGCTCGTCATCGCCGGTTACTACACGTCGGAGATCGGGATGACGCAGGAGCGCGAATATCTCCCGGTGCCGGGCGAGTATAACGGCGAATTTCTCTATTCTCAGGTCAACAAGGTATATTCGGCATGATCGCACGCAGAAATCTGCTCGCAGGCGCTGCGGGCGCCGCGGCCCTTGCCTGTTTCCCGGCCACCGCTGCGGCGAAGCGCCGACCGATCGGCCTCCAGCTCTACACGCTGCGCGAGCTGTTCGCGAAGAACCCGGTGAAGACGCTCGAGCAGGTTGCAGCGATCGGCTATCGCGAGGTCGAGTTCGGCGGCGGCGGATATGACGCCATGGACGCCGCGATGCTGCGCGGAACGCTCGACCGGCTGGGCCTGAAGGCGCCGTCGATCCATGTCGGCTATGACGCGCTGCTGGGTCAGTTCGACCGGCAGGTGAAGCTGGCCAAGACGCTCGGCGCCGACACGATCGTTCTGCCCTACATGACCGACGAGCATCGCACCGGCCCGGCGTGGCAAGCGACACTGCCGAACTTCAGCCGCTTCGCCGCGGAGCTCAGAAAGGCCGAGCTCGGCTTTGCCTATCACAATCACGATTTCGAGTTCACGCAGAAGCCGGGCGGCGTCAGCCTGTTCGATCAGCTGCTAAACGAAACCGACCCGGCGCTGGTGAAGATCGAGCTCGACCTGTTCTGGGCGGTGAAGGCCGGCGAAGATGCCGGGGCGCTGATCGACCGCCTGTCGAGCCGACTCTATGGCTATCACGTCAAGGATATGCGCGCCGATGGCGGCATGGTCGCGGTGGGCGCGGGCGAGATCGATTTCGCTGCGCTGTTCAAGCGCAAGGGCAGCGCTGGCGTCCGTCATTTCTATGTCGAGAACGACCAGGCGCCCGCGCCCTATCTTCCCGACGTCACGACGAGTTTCCAGACGTTGAGCGCGCTGCGCTTCTGACCGGACAGGAGAGTAAGGTTATGGCTTCGACCAACAGGTTTGACGCGATCGTCATTGGGTCCGGCATCAGCGGCGGCTTTGCGGCGAAGGAGCTGACGGAGAAGGGCCTGCGCGTTCTGATGCTCGATCGCGGCGTGATGGTCGAGCATGGCGAGGACTATACCTATGACGGCAAGCCGGCCTACGAGGTTCCGGCGCGCAACATCATGCCCAAGCCGTTGATCGAGAGCGATTATTTCATCGCCAAGAACGGCTATGTCTCGCCCAGCAACCGGCGCTTCTACAATGACGACCGGCTCAATCCCTATGCCTATGGCGAGGGCGACAAGTTCTTCTGGATCCGTCCTGGCGCGGTCGGCGGCAAGTCGCTGATCTGGGGACGTTGGAGCTTCCGGTGGAGCGCCGAGGATTTCGAGGCCAACAAGCGCGACGGCATCGATGGCGACTGGCCGATCCGCTATGACGATATCGCGCCGTGGTACAGCAAGGTCGAGAAGTATATCGGCGTGTCCGGCTCGCGCGAGAATCTGCCTGAGCTCCCCGACAGCGAGTTCCAGCCGCCGATAGCGATGAATATCGCGGAGAAATGGATGAAGCAGCGGCTCGAGGCCCAGTTCCCGGGGCGCAAGCTGATCAACGCGCGCCTATCCAACCTGACCGAGGACAAACCGGAGCAGAACCGGACGAAGTGCCAGATGCGCAATCAGTGCGGCAATGGCTGCTCGTTCGGCGCCTATTTCTCGACCCAGGCGGTGACGCTGCCGGCGGCGCGCGCGACCGGGCGACTGACGCTCCGCTCGGACGCGGTCGTCACCAACCTCGAATATGATCCGGTAAAGAAGCGCGTGACCGGGGTGCGCTTCATCGACGCGAAGACGCGTCAGGCCGAAGTGGTCAACGCCGATCTCGTCTTCCTCTGCGCATCGGCGATGGCCTCGACCCAGATTCTGATGAACTCGCGCGCCGAGGGCAGCGGCCGCAGCCATTTCGATTCGAGCGGGACGCTCGGCAAATATGTGATGGATCACATCTTCCGCGTCTGGATCGAAGGCGAGATCCCCGGGATGAGCGAATATATCGAATATGGCCGCCGCCCAGGCGGGATCTATATCCCGCGCTTCCGCAACATCGGCGGCGACGAGAATCTCGGCTTCAAGCGCGGCTATGGCTATCAGGGCGGCGCGCATCGCGACGTCGCGCCGCCGGTCGGCTTCGGCGCGTCCATGAAGCACGGGATGCGCAAATACGCGCCGTGGAAATTCCACATCGGCGCGTTCGGCGAATGCCTGCCCTATCGCGACAACAGCGTCTCGCTGCACGCCGACAAGGTCGACCGCTTCGGGGTTCCGCTGATGCGTTTCGACGTCCGGTTCCGCGACAACGAGCTGCGGATGATGGCGGATGCCCGCGCGCAGGGCGAGGCGATGCTCAAGGCCGCGGGCCTCAGCAACGTCAGCAGCACCGAAGCCGAACATGTGCCCGGTGACGCGATTCACGAAATGGGCGGCGCCCGCATGGGCGCCGATCCGCGCAGCTCGGTCCTCAACAGCTGGAGCCAGGCGCACGACGCCTCGAACCTGTACGTCACCGACGGCGCGCAGATGGCCTCGGTGTCGTGCGTGAACCCCTCGCTCACCTTCATGGCGCTCACCGTCCGCGCGGCCGATCATGCGGTGCGGGCGCTGAGAAATTCCGCGACATGAAAATCGATGGCCGCGATAGCCATTCATGTGTCCCAATGCCGTCAATCCGCTAGCGGCCCTATATCGGTCATTCGCTGACTCGCGGCGTTTTTACCCAAATGCCACGAATGGACGGACGCGAACTGGGCCGACAAGGAAACGGCAGAACCCTGCATCGCATGGTTTCGGCCCGGAGGCCCGGGAGTGTTGCTGCACCGCAACAGGGATTCGATATCGCGGATTGTCACAAAATCATCGCTGACCCGTAACAAACCTGCCTCGCACCGGACCTAGCTCCCGCGGTCGGATCGACCACCGCCGGTCGTCGGGTTGAGGAATAATGAATGACTGATCTTTCGCGCCGCCAACTGCGCCACCGCGGCGTTTTCGCTTTTCTGATGGCGTCGGCAGCGCTGACCACATTCGCCACTGCCGCGCATGCGGAAGCAAGCGACCGTACCGACACGGCAGCCGGCGCGGACGCCGATACAACCGGCGAAATCGTTATCGTCGGCAGCGGTGAGACGCGTTCGGTCTCGACCCTGCTCCCGTCCAACCTCGATGTGCTGCCCCCTGGCGTCAGCGCGCAGAAGGCGCTGAACTTCCTGCCGGGCGTAAGCGCACAGTCGATCGACGCGCTGGGCGTCAACGAAAAGTCGATGACGCTGCAGGTCCGCGGCTTCAACACCACCCATCTCGGCTACACGCTCGACGGCGTGCCGCTCGGCGATGGCGCGTATAACAACTATAACGGCCTCAGCATCAGCCGCGCGCTGATTTCCGAGAATCTCGGCCGCGCCGAAGTGGCGACCGGCATTGCCGGGCTCTCCATCCCATCGACCAGCAACCTCGGCGGCGCGGTGACCTATGTGTCGAGCAACCCGCGCAAGGATATGGGGCTTTCGGCGAATGCGACCATCGGGAGCGAGCGCGCCAGGCGCGTCTTCCTGCGCTTCGACACTGGCGAGCATGGCGGCTTCTCGGCCTATCTTTCCGGCCAGTATCACGAATACGACCTGTTCGTGAATCAGGCGGCCTACAACAAGTCCACCGGCAAGCAGCTCAACGGCAAGCTGATGTACGAGTTCGTCGGCGGCAAGATCACGGCCTTTGCTGATATCTCGCGCACCAACCAGGCGAGCGATGCCTATATCTCGAAGGACATGCTGGCGCGGCTCGGCTGGGATCAGGGCGGCTATGCGCCGAACTGGCAAGCCTATCTCGACCGCGCCTATTGCGCGGTGACGGCCCCCACTGCCCCGACTCGCTGCATCGATTCGGTGCTGCCGGAGAAGCGCTCCGACGTCACGTTCACCAACGGACAGATCCTGCGCGACGACGATCTCTACTATCTGACCGGCGAGTTCGATCTGACCAGAACGCTGAGCATCCGCGTGCAGGGCTATCATCACAGGAACAAGGGCGCCGGCAACAACTGGATCATGGGCTGGTCGAAGCAGGGGACCACCGACACGTCGGACGACGTCCCGGTGCAGATCCGTGATACGCGCTACACGATCGATCGCACCGGCGTGCTCGGCAGCCTCAGCTGGCAGTTCGGCTTCAACCACTTCCAGGCCGGTTTCTGGGTCGAGGGAAACACGAGCAGCGCCGCGCGCTATATCTGGACCAACGTCAAGGGACCGTTCGACCTCGGCCAGTATCTGAAAGGCCAGCCGGACACCGCACAGTGGGTGCAGGAGACCCATTGGAAGACCAGGCAATTCTTCGTTCAGGACACGATCAAGCTACTCGACGACACCCTGACCTTCGATTTCGGGTTCAAGGGCACCTATTCCAGATCGGATGCGCGGGCGATCGACGGTATCGCCAAAGCGGCACCCCCCGCGTCGAGCCAGTTCGCAAGCGGCGTGCTGGTCGCCAAGGACTATTTCCTGCCGCAAGTCGGTGTCCATTGGCAGGTCGCGCCCAGGCACGAGCTGTTCGCCAGCTATTCCGAGAACATGGCGATGTTTCAGGGCGGCTTCAAACTCGGCCCGCAGTCGGTGTCGCAGGCGATCTGGGATCTGCAGGGCAAGCATCTGAAGCCCGAGACGTCGCAGAGCTTCGACGGCGGATATCGCTATGTGAGCAACTCGCTTCAGGTCTCGCTGTCGGCGTACAACACGCACTTCAATGAACGGCTGCTGCAGTATAATCCGTGCCCGACCAATCAGCAGCAGAATCCGGGCTGCGGCAACTCGTTCCACAACGCTGGCGGCATCACCAGCCGCGGCGTGGAACTCGGCGTGCTGTGGAAACCCGTGCCGTGGCTGAGCTGGTACAATTCGGCGTCGTACAACAAGTCGACCTATGACGAGGATCTCAACTGGTGCACGGGCGCGACCTGCGTCATCAAGCGGACCGCCGGCAAGCAGCAGGTCGATACGCCCAGGGAAATGCTGGCCAGCGTGCTGACCGTGACGCAGGGTGGTTTCTCCGCTTCGCTGATGGGCAAATATACCGGGCGGCGCTATTATACCTACACCAACGACCAGAGCTTCGGTGGCTACACGACGTTCGATCTTGGCATGGGCTACCGGTTCGGCGACTTTGGACCGATGAAGGGGGCGAAGCTGTCGTTCAACGTCACCAACCTGACCAACAAGCGCTATGCGACGAATTTCGACAGCAGCGTGTTCGCCCCCGACGATGCGTCCGGTACGCTTGTGGTGTTCCATGCATCGGCGCCACGCCAGGTATTCGGATCACTCAGCTTTGATTTCTAGGCCGACAGGCGCTGCGGCACTGATCCTGTGCGCCCTCCTCCCCGGCCTTGCCGCCGGGAAGGAGGCGATCACCCGGCCGCATCTCGATCAGACAGCGGGCGCGCGCAGCATCTCGCTGAACGGCCAGACCTATGTCAATCAGGGTCTGGCCGGCACCGGCCGGCTTGCTGCGGATACGCCCGACTTTCTCGGCGACACGCTCGGCTCCTTTTCCTCGCTCAAGGTCGCACCCGGCAGCTGGAAGCGTGTCGGCGCCCATTATGAGGGTATCCTCTGGACGTTGCCCGACCGCGGACGCAACGATCCCGGCGCCAACCTCTTCTTCGACTATCCGGCGCGGCTGCATCGCTTCCGCATCCGCTTCACGCCGGCCGACGGCCGGGTCGATCTCATCCCGGATGGCGGAATGGTCCTGCGCGACTTTCACGGCAAGCCGTTCACCGGCGCCGATCCAGGCACGGGTGTGCTGCGACAACGCGGCGTCCTCCTGCCCGCGCCGGCCAGCAGCACCGGACTCGGCAAGGTGTCGCTCGACGCGGAGTCGCTGCAATTCGCGCGCGACGGCGGCTTCTACGTCGGTGACGAATATACCGCCAATGTCTACCATTTCGACAAAGGCGGCCGCCTGCGCGGTGTCATCCGTCCACCTGCCGCCATTCTGCCCCGGCGCGACGGGCAACCGTTCTTCGGTTCGCTACAGCCGCCGGACACGGGCCGGCGCAACAACCAGGGCGTGGAGGGCATGTCGTTGTCGCCGGACGGCCGCACCCTGTTCGTGGCGTTGCAAAGCGCGCTGATCCAGGACAGCGCCCGCGGCAGTGCC
>CAYOXO010000205.1:0-6666 GCA_964407945.1 uncultured Stakelama sp. | reverse complement strand
GACGTCGACCTGATCGCGCCGCTCGGCGTGATCGACGCGGGCGAGGCGGGCATCCGCGTGTCGGGCAACGTCAACCTTGCCGCGCTGCAAGTGCTCAACGCCGCGAACATCAAGGTCGAGGGCGAGGCGCGCGGCATTCCGCTGCCGCCGGTGGTCAACACCAGCGCGCTGACCGCCGCCTCGTCGGCAAGCAGCGCGGTGGTCGCCGAAGCGGTGAAGGCCGCCGAGCGCGCCCGGCCGGCACGCACTGACATGCCCGTGATCGTCACCGTCCGCCTGCTCGGCTTCGGGACCGAGCCCTGACACGCATTTCATTGGAGAATTGAATACCATGTCCGAAGATCAGAAGGCCGGGGACGCGGGCGGCCCGGTGCCCCTATTCTACTCGGCGCCCGAGCCGCTTTCGGCGGATGCGCACGGAAGCTGGCGGCTGGGCGAGGGGGATTTCGCCTTCGCGGCGGAGACCCCGTTCGTCCCGGTCGTCGTCGGCGAGATCGCACCGGCGATGCACGCCTATCCGATCGTCTTTTCCGCGGGCGATGCGCACCCGATCGCAGTCATGGGCGTGGAGCGGGAGAATCTGTTCGTGACCGACGGGAGTTGGGCCGCGGATGCCTATGTTCCCGCCTATGTTCGGCGCTACCCCTTCGGCTTCATCCCGACGATCAATCCTGACGGCTTCGTGCTGGCGATCGACGCCGCAGCCGATCGAGTTCGCAAGGACGGCGACGAGGGCACGGCATTGTTCGAGAACGCCGAGCCGTCCGAACTGACGCGACAGGCGCTGGCGTTCTGCGATGCGTTTCAGGGGCAGGCTATGGCGACCCGCGCCTTTGCCGATGCGCTGATCGCGGCGGAGCTTCTGGTCGACCGTCGCGCCGACGTGCAACTGCCCGACGGGCGCACGCTCGGGCTGGAAGGTTTCCAGGTCGTCGATGCCGATAAGGTTGCGGCGCTGCCCGACGAAACCGTCGTCGAATGGCATCGCAACGGCTGGCTCGCGCTCGTCAATTACCATCTTGCCTCGCTCGATCGCTTTCCGTCGCTGCTCGCACGCCGCGCGGCACGCACGACTGTCGCGGAAACGTCACCTGAACATGGTGAGGCCCAAACTACCCATTCCGAAGAAGGTTGAGTTCATGAATCTGCGTTCTCTTGTCGCCCTCCCGCTGCTCGCCGCAGTCGCTTTTCCCGCGCTGGCGCAGACCGCTCCGACGCCTCAGCCGTCGCTTGGCGGGCAGCTCGTCCCTGGCGTCTGCCTCCTCTCGCGTGAGGCGATCTATGCCAACGCCGCCGTCGGCAAGGCCGCGACCGTGCGCCTGCAGGAGCTTGCCCGTGCGGCACAGACCGCGATCGACGCTGACCGTGCGCCGATCGAGGCTGAGGTGAAGGCGCTCGAAGGGCAGCCCGACAATGCGCAGACCAACCAGCGCCGCACCGCGGCAGCTACGCGCTGGCAGATGCTTCAGGGCAAGGCAGCGCATGACAGCCGTGAGATCGAGGCGACGCGCGCGAAAGTGCTCGAGCGGATCGCCAACGACGCACAGTCGGTGATCGCTCAGGTCTATGGGCAGAAGAAATGCGGCCTGCTGCTCGATCGCAATGTCGCGCTGGGCGGCAATCTCGGCAACGATCTGACGGCCGATGTCGTCAAGGGGCTCGACGCCAAGGTACAGACGATCACGTTCAAACGCGAACGGCTGCCGCAGCAGGCGGCCCCCGCCGCTGCGCCGGCCCGGCCCTGATGCATTCCGGAACGCGCGGATTGGGTCTGCGTGTCGCCGGCATCGCAGCGAGTTTCGCTGCGATGCTGGTGCCGGGCGTTGCGCCCGCACAAAGCGTCACACCGTCATCGGCACCGGTTGAGTGGATCCGCTATGCGGAAGCTTCGACCCGCATGATTTCCGCCTGGCTTCAGGATGAAGCGGAAGCGCCTTCACGTTTCCGTGCCTATCTCGATGCGACGCGATCCGCTGGAAACGCGCCGGTCGAGATTGAAATCAGTCTGTGGCCTTCGCCCGGTGGCAATGTGGAGCGTATTCACTTCGCGCCATTTGCGGATGCGCAGGCCAATGTGGATCTGCAGCGCTCGATCGTTGGCCGCGATCTCGGTGCCCCGCCGCGCGGGATGCTGCTACCGATGCGGGTTGCCGTTCAGATCGAACCCCATCAGGAAACCGATAAGTAGAATATATGGGCCGGCCTGCTGGCCGGCCCAGAAATGCATATGGTCAGAAGTTCGCGCGGACGCCGAAGGTGAAATGGCGGCCGATGATGTCGAGATAGGGTGAGCTCACCGCGCCGAGCGTCGGCTGGCGATCGAACAGGTTCTGAACGCTGCCGAAAACCGTCAGACGGTTCTTGTCGCTGGTGCGGATATAGGCGCGCAGGCCCAGGTCGACATAGACGTGGCTGTCGATCCGTGCGTCCTGATTGGCGAGCACCGCGACCGGTGCGAAGCCGCCGCTTCCGACATAGCGTGTGCGCAGATCGGCACCCACGCTCTGGCTCTCATAATTGACGGTCAGCGATCCGCGCCATTTGGGCACGAGATAGCCGGCCTGCGAGCCGAGATAACCCGCACCGTCGATCGCAACCACGCCGTTGTTGACGACCATCTGGTCGACATAGTTGGCGATCGCGCGAAGCTTCAGCTGACCGTCGAGGCCGATGCTGTCCAGCTTGGTGCGATAGGAGGCCTCGATATCGATGCCCGTGTTCTTGAAGCTCGCGACGTTGATATAGGCCGCGTTGATCGACGTCATCACGCCGCCGCCGTCGCGAACGATCTGGCTGCACGCACCCTGATTGTTCTGGGAGTAGCAACCGTTGACGATCTGCTGGGCGGTCAGCGTGGTGATCACGTCGTCGATCTTGATGTTGTAATAGTCGACCGACAGGTCGAAGCCCGGGAAGAACGCCGGGCGGACCACGGCGCCGACCGTGAACGTATCGGCGATTTCGGGACGCAGGTCGGGATTGCCACCGGTGAACAGGGTGATGTTCGTCAGCGGGCTGTTGGGACGTCCTGAGTCCGCGATATTGGTGAACAGGGTCGAGCGCTGGCTGAACAATTCGGTCAGCGATGGTGCGCGGATGTCGCGCGAGCGGGTCGTGCGGATCTTCAGCCCATCGATGATTTCCCAGATCCCGCCCAGCTTCCACGACCAGATCGCGCCGCTGGTGCTGTAGTCCGACACGCGGACCGCGCCGTTGAAGCTCAATTTCTGCACCATCGGCAGGTTGGCGAGCAGCGGAATGTCGACTTCGGCAAAGCCCTCCTTCACGCTGTTGCCGGTCTTCTTGATATCCACACCGTTGATGGTGTTGAAATTGTTGGCCAGCGAGGTCGCATCGTAGAGCGTGCGGAAGGACTCCTCGCGATATTCGACGCCCGCTGCCACCGAGACGGGAAGATCCCAGAGCGTGAAGGGCTCGCCGCTGATGCTGGCGCCGGCATGGTCGAGCCAGGTGGTCGTCACCGAGTTCCACGTGCCGGTCGCATAGGCGATCGCCGCCGGGTCGGCGCGGCCCGAACCGAACAGGTTGAGCGGACGGCATGCCGCGTCGTTGTTCGTGGGGTCCGCATCCGCATTCACCGCGCAGACGATCGATCCGCCGCTCGAGACCGCGTTGATCGCCTTGGCGAACTCGGCCTTCTTGGTCAGGCCGATCAGGCTCTGGTCCTGCTCCTGTTCGCCATGGGTGAAGAATGCGCCATAGCGCCATTTGCCGCCGCCGAAGGTGCCGTCGAAGCCGATCGATCCCTGCTTGGTCACGCGCTTATAGTCGAAATCCACCATCGACATGTCGGTCAGCACGCGACCCATGGTGAAGCTGGTCTCGCCTGCTGTCGCGAAAGCCGAGCGCTGCGCGGCGGTCAGATAGGGGTTTGAGGTCGAGAAAGTGAGCTGTGTTACCCCCAGGTCGGGGAAGAACAAGCGCTTGTCGGAGACGTTGTTGTAATTGCCCTCAACCCAGACCTTCAGCGTGTCGGTCAGGTCATAGCTAAGGCGTGCCAACACGCTGACGCGCTCGATCGGCGCTGAAAGCGACCGGTACTGATCGATATTGTACCCCTCACCGCCGATCATGGTCGAGGCCGAGCCGGGGCGGACGATACCGAACTGGAAGGGGCGCAGGCTGCCGTCCGGATTGAAGGTCTGCCCGGCAAGAACGCCGGTGCGGATCAGGCCGCCCTCGCTGCGGGTCAGTTCGCGCAGATTTCCGGTCGGAACCAGCTTGCCCGTCGTATCGGGGAAGAAGCCGGCCGAACCGATGCGCGGGCGCGCATTGCCGGGCGTGACGCCCTTGTCCTTCAGATAGTCGGCGCCGATCATGAAATGGCCGCGGCCATCGGCAAATTTGAACCCGGCCGACCCCTCGAGCAGATATTTCTGCGCATCCCCGCGTGAGGAAATGCCCGTCTGCGCGCCGACCTCGAAGCCTTCCTTGTTGTCGTCGAGCAGGATGTTGACGACACCGGCGACGGCACCCGAGCCATAAGCCGCCGACGCGCCGCCGGTGACGACGTCGATCTGCTTCACGAGCGAATAGGGGATGGTCTGAAGGTCGTTCGAGCTGACGCTGCGGCGGTTGTTGATCAGAACCAGCGTGCGTGCCGAGCCAAGGCCGCGAAGATCGGCGGGTGCCTGGCCGGAGGAGGTGACGGTGTTGGTCGAGGTCGCGCTTTGCGTCTGGCGGAATTGCGGCAGGTCGGCGAGCGAGGCGGCGATGTCCGTGCGGCCGGCCTGCTGCAGTTCGGCGGCGCCGATCACGGTCGTCGGGGTCGGCGCCTGGAAGCCGGCGGTGCTGATGCGCGATCCGGTGACGACGACCTCGGGCGATGCGGGTTCGGGCTCTTCTGGCGCATCCTGCGCAAACGCGGGTGCTGCGAAGGCGAGCGCGACGCCGAGTGCAACGACGCTGCTGCGAAAGTGGATATGACGATGGGGTCGGGGAGAAATCATGCGATGGTTCCCTCTATGCGTGGCGCCGCGAACGGATTCGCCGTGTGAGCCTTGCGCGCGGCGCCGCCGGATCTGGCCGACGCCGAGCGACGGGTCGAAAGCCCGACCCGATCAGGTTTCGAATTTGCCGGTGGCTCGCCGCCACCGGCGGGCAATCACGGCTTCACCAGCCGGAAAAGGACGTGAGGCTGCGAGCCGAACGACAATTTGCGGTCCTCGGCAGGGCCGTAGAATTGCAGCCGTTCGTAGGGGCCGCCGGCGCGTGCGCCGGTCACCTGTTCGTAGAGTTCGGGACCGATCTGCTCCCAATAGGTCTTGGTACCACCGGCTTCGGTGACCAGGCCGTGCTCACCCTGTGCCGTGACCTTGATGTCGTAGGCGGGGTTGGGCGTCTCGCTATAGGTGCGGCGATTGGTGCGATAGGATCCGACGGTTGGGGCGGCCTTGCCCGTCCAGCGCGGCGCGGGCGCGGTCGGGAAGACACGGCCGATGATTGCGTTCATCAGCTCGGTCCGGCCGCCATAGCTGCCCTGACCGCCGGTGGTGGAGACGAAGAAGGCAAAATTCGCCTCGGGCGCCAGCACCATATAGGAGTGGAAATCGGCGGTGTTTCCGCCATGCCCGATGAGGCGCGGCCCCTGTTCGCGCAACACCATATAGCCATGGGCCAGCGGCTGGAGCGAAGGCGCGTTGCGGGTCAGGCTGGTGCGCATCAGGCGCATCGTTTCCGGCTTCAGGATGCGAACATTGCCCAGCCGTCCGTCACCGAGATGCGCCAGCATGAAGCGGGCGAGGTCCGGCCCGGTCGCGGAGACCGATCCCGCGGGCATGATGTTCGAATAGAGCTCGAACGGCTTGGCGACGAGCTTGCCGTCGACCAGATTGTAGCCGGTCGCCATGTGTGCGGCGCGCTCGCCCGTCAGCGGTTCACGGAAGGTCGCGCTCGTCATCCCGAGCGGTCCGAAGATGTGCTTGTCGATATAGTCGGCGAACTTCTCGCCCGAGACTCGCTGGACGATATAGCCGGCGATCGCCGAGCCATAGTTGGAATAGGACGTCTCGACGCCCGGCTCGCGCACCCGCGCGGGAATATTCTTCGGGTTCTTCAGGAAGGTGTCGAGCGGGATCAGGTCTGAAACCGAATCGGCGGTGATCCCGCCCAGGTCCTCGAAGCCCGGTGTGTGATCGAGCAGGTGTTTCACCAGGATCGGGCGGGTCTGGCCGTTCGTCGGGATTGTGAAGTCGAGATATTTGTCGATCGGATCGTCGAGGCTGACCTTGCCGAGTTCAACCTGCTGCATCAGCGCGGTCCAGGTGAACAGCTTGGAGACCGAGCCGGGGCGGAACAGCGTGCGCTGGCCATCGACGGGAATCTTGCGGTCGATATCGGCATAGCCATAGCCGCGCGAGAACAGCACCTTCCCGTTCGCGACCACGGTGACGACCGCGCCGGCGATCTCACGCGTCGCGATCTGCTGCGCCATGACACCGTCGACGAACTCGCCGAGACCGGCGAGCCGGGCCTGATCGATCGAAACCCTGGCCGACTGTGCCTGGCCATTGCCTGCCGTCGCAGGGACGGGTGCGCCGAGTAATAGTGAAAGGGAGATCGCGGTTCACGTCATGGATTTCGACCGCGCGATGAATCCGATGCTCATTCGGCTCTCCCAAAACCCGTGCAGCTTCTTTGCTCCGC
>CAYOXO010000204.1:0-6742 GCA_964407945.1 uncultured Stakelama sp. | reverse complement strand
GATCTCCCTGCCAAGCCCCAGCGAATTCTATCCGCCTAAAGCGTTGGCGGAGGAGCGCGAGGGCGTGACGCAATTGCGTTGCATCCTGACTCCGGAAGGTCTGTTGACCGAGTGTGGCGTGTACCGGAGCTCCGGCTCCGCGGACCTCGATACCGCTGCGTTCCAGATCGCCGCACGTGCACGCTACACGCCGATGCGCGTGTCCGGGCAGGCGGTAAAGGCGACGGTGGTTCTTCCGGTCCGCTGGGTGATCGGCGTCTGATTTTCCAGTTTATGGGTTGGAGGACGGCGACTCCCGCCCTATGTCCTGCACGTTCCGCCGTTCAGCGGCGGGCAACATGGGGTTGGTACAGGGTACATCGTGCAACTGTTGCTGTTTCTCTCCGCGCTGCTGGCGGGTCTGACCGGTGCTTTCGCCGGCGACCGTGACATGCGCGCGGCGCAGCGGCAGAGCGAGACCGCGATCACCCGCGCCGCGGAAGTCGCTGCGGACGCGGTTGCTTCCGTTTCCGCGACCCGAATCTCCACCCCGATCGCGACGCCGCAGCTTCCAGCTGCCGCGTCTTTCGCCATTCATGCTGCGCCGGCGCTTCGTCCTGCACGGCTGACGAGCGAGCGCCGGCTGGAATAGCCGCGCCGCCGCCTGGCCCGGATCGAACGGGCGGGCGGCCTTCTTCGCACACAGATTAGTTGCGCTCGCTGGCCGGGCGCGCGTCCCGCAATTTCATCAGACTGGAATCCATCATGTTCGGCGGTTTGGCCAAATCCCTGTTCGGCTCGTCCAACGACCGTTACGTCAAAGGCCTTGGGGCCATTGTTCAGAAGATCAACGCGTTCGAGCCGGCGCTCCAGGCGCTCTCGGACGAGGAACTCTCGGCACAGACCGTGAAGTTCCGCGAGCGGCTCGCCAATGGCGAGAAGATCGACTCGATCCTGCCCGAAGCCTTCGCCACGGTGCGTGAGGCGTCGCGTCGCGTGCTCGGCATGCGCCATTTCGACGTGCAGATGATCGGCGGCATCGTGCTTCACCGCGGCGAGATCGCGGAGATGCGAACGGGCGAGGGCAAGACGCTGGTGGCGACGCTCGCCACCTATCTCAACGCGCTGCCGGCGCAGGGCGTTCACGTCATCACCGTCAACGACTATCTCGCCCGCCGCGACGCCGAGTGGATGGGGCAGATCTACCGCTTCCTCGGCCTGACCGTGGGGGTGATCGTGCCCAACCTTGCCGACCATCAGCGCCGCGAAGCTTATCACTCCGACATCACCTACGGCACGAACAACGAATTCGGCTTCGACTATCTGCGCGACAACATGAAGTATGAGCGCGCGTCGATGGTGCAGCGCCCCTTCGCGATGGCGATCGTCGACGAAGTGGACTCGGTGCTGATCGACGAGGCGCGTACCCCGCTGATCATTTCGGGCCCGACCGACGACAAGTCCGAGCTGTACATCAGCGTCGATGCCATCGTGAAGCAGCTCGACGAGAGCCTGTACGACAAGGACGAGAAGCAGAAGAGCGTCGTCCTGACCGAGGACGGGATCGAGACCGCGGAGCGCATGCTCGAGGCAGCGGGGCTGCTCCAGGGCGATAATCTCTACGATTTCGAGAATACCCAGGTGGTCCACCACCTCAACCAGTCGCTGCAGGCAAATGTCATGCGCAAGCGTGACATCGACTATATCGTGAAGGACGGGAAGGTCGTCATCATCGACGAGTTCACCGGCCGCATGATGGACGGCCGTCGCTGGTCGGACGGCCTGCACCAGGCGGTCGAGGCGAAGGAAGGCGTCAACATCGAGCCGGAGAACCAGACGCTCGCCTCGATCACCTTCCAGAACTATTTCCGTATGTATCCCAAGCTCGCGGGCATGACCGGCACCGCCGCGACCGAGGCGCCCGAGTTCTTCGACATCTACAAGATGAACGTGGTGTCGATCCCGACCAATGTCGGCGTCCAGCGGATCGACCAGGACGACGAGTTCTACAAGACCCAGCAGGACAAGTTCATCGCGATTGCGCGCTCGATCAAGGAGCATGCGACCAAGGGCCAGCCGGTGCTGGTCGGCACGGTCTCGATCGAGAAGTCGGAATTGCTGTCGGACTATCTCACCAAGGAGGGCGTCGATCACTCGGTGCTCAACGCGCGCCTGCACGAGAATGAGGCGCATATCGTGGCGCAGGCCGGCCGCCTGGGCGCGGTGACGATCGCCACCAACATGGCCGGTCGCGGCACCGACATCCAGCTCGGCGGCAACGTCGAGTTCCGCGTCGAGGACGAACTCAAGGACATGGCCGAAGGGCCGGAGCGCGAGGCTGCGATCGCGCAGATCAAGGCCGAGGTTGCTGCGGAGAAGCAGCAGGTGCTCGCCGCCGGCGGCCTGTTCGTGCTCGGTACCGAGCGGCATGAAAGCCGCCGCATCGACAACCAGCTGCGCGGTCGTTCGGGCCGTCAGGGGGACCCGGGCCTGTCGCGCTTCTACTTGAGCCTCGACGACGATCTGCTGCGCATCTTCGGTCCGGACACGCTGTTCGCGAAGATGATGCGCAACAACATCGCCGATGGCGAGGCGATCGGGTCGAAGTGGCTGACCAAGGCGATCGAGACCGCGCAGAAGAAGGTCGAGGCGCGCAACTACGACATCCGCAAGCAGGTCGTCGAGTATGACGACGTCATGAACGACCAGCGCAAGGTGGTGTACGAGCAGCGCTCGGACATCATGGACGCCGAGACCGTCGGCGACGTGGTCGAGGATATGCGCGCCGAGACGGTCAACGACCTGGTCGGCCGCTTCTGCCCCGCCGAGACCTATCCCGAGCAATGGGACGTCGCGGGCCTCAAGGAGAATGTCCAGAAGACGCTGGGCATCGAGGCGCCGGTCGAGGCGTGGATCGCCGAGCAGGACGGGATCGAACCCGAGGATGTCGAGAACCGCGTCCGCGAGCTCGCCGATACCCGGGTCAAGGCCAAGTCCGACGATCTCGATCCCGAGACCTGGGTGCAGATCGAGAAGTCGATTCTGCTCCAGAATCTGGATCATCACTGGAAGGAGCATCTGGGCATGCTCGATGCGCTGCGCCAGGTGGTTCACCTGCGCGCCTATGCCCAGAAGACGCCGATCAACGAGTATAAGCAGGAAGCCTTCGCGATGTTCGAGCGCATGCTCGGCAACATCCGCGAGGACGTGACGCGCACGCTTGCCTGGGCCGAGTTCCAGTTCCAGGCCCCGCCCGAGCTTCCGGAACTGCCCGACTTCCTGACGACGCACATCGATCCGCTGACCGGCATCGACAACAGCGCCGACTGGGATGCCGGTGCTGCCGGGCTGATCTCGAACGAACTGCCCGCGCTTCAGATTCCGCGTCCGGATGCAGAGGCATTGGGCGAAGATCCGTCGCAATGGGTCGGCCGCGTCAGCCGCAACGCCCCGTGCCCGTGCGGATCGGGCAACAAGTACAAGCACTGCCACGGCGCGCTGTAACGGGGCATTCCTCTAGCCACCTGCCGTCACCCCGGCCTTGTGCCGGGGGGCGGCGGGCTATAGGCGGCACTGCCTGACGGACCGTGGCCCCCGGTACAAGGCCGGGGTGACGCTTGGCTGTGATGAATCAGACGAACAAGAAAAAGGGCCGCCCGGTCTCCCGGACGGCCCTTTTCCGTAGCTCGGCGTCGTTCAGCGCGGCTTGGGCTGGCTGATCGACGGGCCGAGATTCTCGAGCACTTCGCGCGCGTTGAAGGCGCGGACATTGTCGGGCTTGCGGCCACGACCGACGACCACTTCGGCGGTCGCCTCATAGCGATCGACGGTGCGGACATCGATGTCGCGATCCCAGAACGGATCGCCATAGAAGGGGCTCCAGCCGCGCCAGCCCCAGCGCGGGCTGTAATAGCGCCACGACGGCCCCCAATAGCCCCACGGGCCGGAGTGGAAGGGGCGGTCGATATAGGTATTGGTCTTCTTCTCGGTGTCGCGGTCCGAGAGGATGAAATAGTCGAAGCCGCGCTCCACGGTGAGCTGCGCTGCGCGATAGAGCAGATAGCGCTCGACCGTCTCGCGCGATGTGAGGCTGTTGCCTGCAAAGCTGACGCGGAACCGGTCGCTCTCGATCTGCTCGTCCCAATATCCGTTGCGGTACGAACCGCTGCCGGTGGCGGGCTGATAGGGCGTTGGCGTCGCGCAGGACGCAAGCACCGATGCCGACGCAAGGGCGAGGGCAAGCGCCGCGACCCGCGAACGGCGGGACTGACTGGTGCGCATGTTATTCCTCCTAATCAACTGCGGCGACTCGTGCCGATATGTGGTTGTAACGAATAGTGTAACGCAAATGTCCATTCGCTGAACGTCATTCAAGGAACGGAGCGGCGCGCGCATACCCGTAACGGCCCCATAGGTGTCGGGACCGGTCGCGTAAGATGACGATTTCGGAGGGAAATCGCTGGCTCCCTGAGTAGGATTCGAACCTACGGCCGCTCGATTAACAGTCGAGAGCTCTACCGCTGAGCTATCAGGGAACAACAGCGAGCGGCGCCTATACGAGGGGGTTCCCGGCTTGGCAAGCGGGTATATCCGGGTTTTTTCGGCTTTGCCGGCACCGCCTCAAATCACGCGACGAACTGCTCCATCGTGATGCGATCATCCAGCGCGTGTTCGGGGTCGAACAACAGCGTCAGGTCGCGCTTGGGGTCGATCTCGATATCGACGCGCGCGACGTCGCGGACTTCGCGCTGGTCGGCGACCGCACTTACCGGGCGCTTGCCCGGATCGAGCACCACCAGCGAAATCCGCGCCTTCTCGGGGAGGATCGCGCCACGCCAGCGCCGGGGCCGGAACGGACTGATCGGGGTGAGTGCGAGCATCTGCGAGCCCAAAGGCAGGATCGGTCCGTGCGCGGACAGATTATACGCGGTCGATCCCGCCGGCGTTGCGACCAGGATACCGTCGCATACCAGCTCGGGCAGCACGACCCGGTCATTCACCGTCACTTCGAGCTTGGCGGTCTGGCGCGTCTCGCGCAGCAGCGACACTTCGTTGATTGCTGGCAGGTGATGGGTCTCGCCTGCCACTGTGGTTGCGGTCATCACCAGCGGCGTCACCTTGAACGGGCGCGCGCGCGTCAGGCGCGCGTCGAGCCCGTCGGGGCGCCACTCGTTCATCAGAAAGCCGATCGTGCCCAGATTCATCCCGAACACCGGCAGGTTGCGATGCTTCTCCAGCAGCATGTGCAGCGTCTGGAGCATGAAGCCGTCGCCACCCAGCGCGACGATCATCTCCGCTTCGTCCGGATGCACCCAGTCATGGGCTGCGAGCAATTCGTGCGCAGCGACCTCGGCGGGATTGGTCGGGGAGGCGACGAGCGCCCGGCGAATAGCGCTCATCCGCCGGTGACGCTCATATGGCGGCCAACCGCGGGCGCTGCGCCGCGTGCGACGCTGAAATCGTGGCGTGCGGGCTTGGCGGCAATGGCATCGTCGATCGCGGCGTCGATCGCGGCGATCCCGCCGCTGCGGATTGCCGCCTTCAAATCGACCTGGTCCTCATGACCGAGACAGGTGAACAGTTTTCCCTCCGTGGTCAGCCGAACGCGATTGCAGCTCTCGCAGAAATTTCCAGTGAGCGGGGTGATGAGGCCGAGCCGCGCGCCGGTCTCGGCAACCCGCCAGTAGCGCGCCGGACCACCGCTATTGTGCGGATCGGGCGTCAGGGTGAAGCGGCGCGACAGATCGTCGAACACCTGGCTCAGCGGCAGGAAGCGATCGGCGCGATCCTCGTCGATCATGCCGATCGGCATCGTCTCGATCAGCGTCAGATCCATGTCGTTCGCGCCCGCCCATGCAAGCATCGGCGCGATTTCGTGGTTGTTCAGCCCCTTGAGCGCGACCATGTTGATCTTGACCGTCAGGCCGGCTGCCTGCGCTGCCGCGATGCCGTCCAGGACCTGCGCGATGTCGCCGTGACGGGTGATATGGTGAAACGTCGCGGGGTCGCGGCTGTCGAGGCTGACATTGATCCGCCGTACGCCGGCATCCGCCAGCATCTGCGCATATTCAGCCAGCCGCGTGCCGTTGGTGGTCATCGTCAGCTCGTCGAGACCGTTTCCGACATGGCGTCCCAGCCGCTGTACCAGGTCGATCGCATCGCGGCGGACCAATGGTTCGCCGCCGGTCAGCCGGATCTTGGTGACCCCGCGCGCGATGAAGCGTTCGGCGATCAGCGCGATCTCTTC
Organism: uncultured Stakelama sp.; assembly: GCA_964407945.1. Taxonomy (GTDB): domain Bacteria; phylum Pseudomonadota; class Alphaproteobacteria; order Sphingomonadales; family Sphingomonadaceae; genus Sphingomonas. Next base: position 516 of record CAYOXO010000204.1, on the reverse strand, counting down.
CAGCGCCAGCAACTCGCTGCGCGGGAGGAAGGACATCTTCTCGGCCATGCAATAGCGGCACCGCAGATCGCACCGGTCCGTCACCGATACCCTGAGGTAGCGGATCGTGCGGCCGTGACGGTCGATCAGGGCGGGCGCGGTCGCCATGAAATAAGCAGCTAAGCCGTTGATGACTTCGCAGCAAGCCTTGGGTTAGGGATAGGTCCGATGACCGAAGCCGCGCCCATCCAAGCCACGCCGATCACCGGGCGCGAACGGCCGGTTTTCCTGCTGTCGTTCCGCCAACGCGACGAACTCGCCGCGCTTGCAGCGGGGGCAGGCTGGCGCGTTGTTGCGGCACGCCGTTCCGACGGTGCCGAACGGCGGCTGTTGGCGAGCGGCGCCGCCGTTGCAGTGGTCGATGCGCGCGGCGCGGTCGAGGAAGGGTTGACTGCGGTGCGCGCGCTTGCCGGGATTGCCGGGGCAACTGGCGGCGCGCTGCTCGCGCTGGTCTCGCGTAACGATTCCGCGCGCCTC
>CAYOXO010000203.1:0-6816 GCA_964407945.1 uncultured Stakelama sp. | reverse complement strand
ACTAGTACACTCACCGACGCCGACTGACTCACCAGAGAGAGTGCGCAAGATCCTGCATCCAACTGCCGGCCGGTCAGAAAAGCCCATGACTACCACCCACGGCACCCGCCAGCGCGATGACGGAGGCTGCCAGCAAGACGCGATGCATCTGTTCCATGCGCGCGAAATCCCGAGCCGGCCGCGCCGTCGTCTCCATATGCCGGTGCAAGAACAAGGGCTCGATGAGGAATAGCATCACCGCGAAGACGAGCCACACCGCGACCATCACATGCATCCACCAGAAGGAGGGGTCGAGAAAACGGTCCCACATCTGGCCGCGCCAGGTCATCCAGAACCCGCTGCCACCCGCCAGCAGCACCCAGATGCGCGCCTGCGGTGCGAAGCGGCTTTCGATCCGATGAAAGGCTGACAGTCTTTCCTCCGGCGGTTAGCCGGTTCGCACCGACGGCATCACCACGAGCGTGACAAAGGCGACGCCGCCGATCCAGAACAGGACCGCCACGACATGGATCACGCGCGCGATGATGAAGTCGTCCATGGGGCGCCTCAGGCTGCGAGCAACTCGTCGGCGGGGCCGAAGAACTCGTAATGGATGCGGCTTGCGGGCACGCCGGCGAGCGACAGCGCGGAGACGGCGTGCCTGAGGAACGGGCGCGGACCGCAGATGAAATAGTCCGCTTGCGCGACCGGGGTGTTGGCGACGAGCCATTCGTCGGTGATGATCCCGGCAACGTCGTAGTCGCGCCCCTCGACCTCGTCATGGTGCGGCGTCTGGTGGAAGTCTGTAACGGTGACCGCCTGTCCTTTCGCCGCCTGCTCCCGGACATGATTGCGCATGGCATGGGTATCGCGGTTGTGGGTGCCGTGGATGTAATGCACGGGCGCTTCACATCCCTGCGTCACCAAGGCTTCGAGCATCGCCACCATCGGAGTCAGACCGACGCCGCCTGAAAGCAGCACGACCGGACGCTCGGGCTTGCCGTCCAGGAAGAACTCACCGGCTGGTGCCGCCACCTTGAGCACCGTGCCAACATTTGCCTGTTCATGGAGCCATCCGGAAACGACCCCATGCGGTTCGCGCTTGACCGAGATCCGATAGGTTTCGCCATTTGGCGCGGCCGATACCGAATAATTGCGCTTGATCGGCGAGTGGCCGGGGATCTCTATCCAGAAGGTGAGATATTGACCCGGCTTGTGAGCCATGACCGGAGCGCCATCGACGGGCCGCAGGATGAAGGACTTGATGACGCTGCTTTCCGCGACGACACTCTCGATCCTGAAATCGCGCCAGCCGTTCCAGCCACCGGTCGCCTCCTTCTGATCGTCGTAGATACGGTGTTCCCGCGCGATCAGGATATTGGCGAGGAACCAATAGGCCTCACCCCAGGCAGCCAGGATTTCGTCGGTCGCGGCATCGCCCAGAACGGCCTTGATCGCGCCGAGCAGCGCCTCGGCGACATAGGGATAATGTTCGGGCAGAATCTGCAGGCCCACATGCTTCTGCGCGATACGCTCGACGGCAGGCGCAAGGGCACCCAGATTGTCGATGTTATTGGCATAAGCGAGGATCGCACCGGTCAGCGCACGCGGCTGCGATCCGGCGTCCCCATGATGCGACTGGTTGAACAGATCGCGGATCTCCGGACTCTGAAACATGCGCGAATACATCTCGCGCACAATATCTAGGCCGTGCGCTTCGAGCGCGGGAACGGTGGCTTTGACGAGCGCGACGGTCTGCTCGCTCAAGGGCTGCGACATGAAATTCTCCTGGCTTGGGTATTGGCTGTTGAAAGGTTCAGACGCCCTCAGGCGGCTGATCGTAGAAATCGACCTGCATCTTCATCGGCCCCATCGGTGTCACGAAATGTGGCTGCTGGGGCTGGATGAGGCCGGGATTTTCCGGCGTCAGTACGACCTCGGTAGGCGGATCGAGATAGTTGAGCCGAAGTTCACCCTCGAGAACCCGGATCAGGCCCCAAACGCCCGCCTTGGTATCGTGGCGGGCGCGAAGCGCGGCGGGCAAAGTGTCCTGATCGAACACCGGCGTCGAACGGTAGGGCGCAGGGACCGCCATCTCAGGCGGCGATCCGGACATCATCGGCATGCGCCGGATAAGGCGCTGCCTTGCCAGTCGGCGCCAGTCCCGCGAGTTCGCTGGCGAACCCATGATTGACGTCGCGGTGATGCGCCTCGTCGGCGCGAACCACCAGCACCACGTCGCGCAAGGTCGCGTCGTCGGCGAGCTTCCAATAATGCCGCGCGATCATCGGGGCCGGCAGGTTCGGGCTGCGGCCCTCGTCGATCTCTTTCAGATAAAGGGTATAGCTGATCACCGCTTCCTCCTCGAAATAGCCGACGATCCGGTGCGCGGTTCGGGCGCTGACCAGGTAGAGCGCGAAGAAGGCCAGATAGAACACCCACTGGACGCTCAGGATGACCATGCGCTCGAACAGGGTCGGCTTTGCGACTTCGATGAAGGTCATGAGGTGCATGCGCTCATTCTCCGCTTCCTCCATGAGGGTGCGGATCCAGCCCTTGTCGTCACACATGCGGCGCAAGCACTTGAGATGGTTTATGGTGGCGCCAACCATGCCCGGCACCGCCGCGACCGTCTCGAGCACGATGGCGCGGTGGCCGTAGCGCTTGGCGAAGAAGGTGTCGGCGCTCCAGCGCAGGACCTTCGTGAAACCGAGCGCGATACGGTCGCGCAGATCGTGCGGCTGGTGGTGGACGCTGAGGTCCACGAGAGGGATATCGGTCATGGCAGCACACTCCTTGGAGAAATATCCGTCACATCGGCGGTGCGGCGTGCGGGTATCGGCTGGTCATCCAGCCGGAAAAACATGGCGAGTTGCAGGCTCTGCGCGATGCGAGCCGCGCGGTCCTGCAAGGCCGCCGCCGCCCCAGGCATCATCATTTCGTTGGTGGTCTGCGCCCAGAGCGCCAGCCAGCGGTCGAACAGCGCCGGCGTGATGCGATCTTTGTGCTTCATATGGGCCGGCACCGGCTGCCCCTTGTAGCGGCCGCTGGTAAGCATGACCGACGACCAGAAGGCGGCGAGCTTGTCCAGATGCTCGGGCCAGTCAGCGATCGCGTCATTGAAAATCGGGCCAAGCGCGCCATCGGCACGGACACGCGCATAAAAGGCATCGACCAGCGTCTTTAGCCCATCCTCGTCCATTTCCAGCGCGGCCATCGCCCCGACTCCAAATCATGCTTCACGAATGCATCTATACCGACAGTCAAAAACATGCAATAATAATGCATGATTATACGACGAGCTGACGGCTCGCTCCGGAGTTGCCATGAAACTGACCCTGTTCACCGATTATGCGATGCGCACGCTGCTTTATCTGGGGGCGCGTCCGGACCGGCTTTGCTCGATCGGCGAAGTGGCGCAGGCCTATCGCATCTCGCAGAACCACTTGATGAAAGTGGTCGTCGAACTGGTGCGCAGCGGCCATGTCGAGAGCGTGCGGGGGCGGTCCGGTGGCATTCGCCTGGGCATGCTTCCCGAGGAGATCAACGTCGGCGCTGTCGTCCGGCACACCGAAGATGGCTTCGATCTGGTCGATTGTGGAAGCTGCATCGTCGCCCCGGCCTGCGGTCTCACGGGCGTGCTGAAGGAGGCGCTCGGCGCATTCATGGCGGTGCTTGACCGCTACACGCTAGCCGACCTGCTCGCCAAACGAGGAGATATCGCCGCGATCTTCGCTTCCCAGCAGGTTGGCGCGCCTGACGCAGCCCCGATCCGAAAACGTCGCCAGGAGTTGGCGCTGCAAAGGGAGGCCTGAGCCATGTTCTGCCCCGAATGCGGTCAGCCGGTCGATCCCGCACCGTTCAACCCTCGTCGCCAATCGCCGGGTCAGTTTGCAGCGATCGTGAGATTTTTTCGCAGGCTCATCGGCAGTGATCCACGCAAATATTGTGGTCATCGCGCCGCAAGGGAGGAATGCGAATAATGGCTCTGCATCACGCGGCACCCGGCGAGGTGATCGATCTTTCCTTGCGGCCGCTCTCCGCCGAAACCGAACATTCGACGGCGATCGTCAAGACCGATCAGTTCGAAGCCATTCGTCTCGTGATCCCGCGCGGCACGGATATGCCGCAGCATCGGGTTCCCGGCAGCATAACGCTGCATTGCCTGGAAGGGCGCGTGCAATTGGGGCTCGGCGATACGGTGACAGAGCTAGGCGCGCATCAATGGGTCTATCTCGAAGGCGGCGCCCCCCATTCGGTCAAGGGCCTTGAAGATTCCGTTCTGCTGCTGACGATCCTTTTTCCGCCTGCCGATGCGAGCATCGGATGACGTCCGAACGATACGGCTGCGTCAGCTATTACTTGCTGTCAGCACAATAACAATTTTCGCCGCTGTAGGCGCGGCCATGAGCTGTTCTGAGCGAAGAGGGGTTGGGGCATGAAGAGCTATCAGACGACATTCAGCATCAAAAGGCTGTGGATCATCCTGTCGGTCGGCATGGTGGTCATGTTCGGTATCCTGCTGCTGCTCGGTCAGCAGATCTATCAGCAGGCCCCGCCCATCCCCGAAGCGGTGAAATCCCAAAGCGGCGAGACGATCTTCACGCGCGCCGATATCGAAGCGGGCCAAAATGTCTGGCAGTCGATCGGCGGCATGCAGCAGGGTTCGATCTGGGGCCATGGCAGCTATCTGGCGCCCGACTGGAGCGCGGACTGGCTGCACCGGGAGGCGGAGACCTTGCTCGCTCTGTCCACCGCGCCGCTGCCAGCGGGCCTCTCCCCAGCGCAGACCGATGCCGTGCGAAAGGCCGCGCTGCAGGAGGAAATGCGCAGGAACACCTACGATCCCGCATCCGGCGTCGCAACGGTCAGCGACACCCGCGCTCGGGCGATCCGGCAGGTGCAGCAGCATTTCGTCAGCCTGTATGTCGGCAGTGACCCCGCCTCGCTGAAGCTCCGTCGCGACTATGCCTTTCCGGTCTATGGCGAGCTGTCGGTCGCGGAAGCCCGGCAGCTTACCGCCTTCTATTTCTGGACGGCTTGGGGCGCGACCACGAACCGCCCGGGCCAGACCATCACCTACACCAGCAACTGGCCGCATGAGCCGCTGGTGGGCAACAGCCCGACGACCGGCACATTGTTGTGGAGCCTTGCCTCGGTCATCCTGCTGCTCGCCGCGGCCGGCGCGCTCATCGCTTATTACGCCAAGCAGTTCGACGTCTGGCGCGGCGACATCCTGCCCGAGAGCGGCATGGCGACATCCGATCTTCTGGGCCAGGCTGCCATCACGCCATCGATGCGGGCCACGGCGAAATACTTCTGGGTCGTATGCGCACTGTTCGTGGCACAAGTGCTGCTCGGCATCGTCACCGCCCACTATGCGGTCGAAGGGCAAGGTCTCTACGGTCTGCCGTTCGCCGAATATCTCCCCTACACGGTCACCCGCACATGGCACACGCAGCTCGCGGTGCTGTGGATCGCCACGGCATGGCTGGCGACAGGGCTCTATGTCGCACCGATGCTCGGCGGGCGCGACCCCAAATTCCAGCGACTTGGCGTCAACTTCCTCTTCATCAGCCTGCTTATCATCGTGGTCGGTTCCTTTGCCGGCCAGTGGGCGGCCGTCCACCGCTTCTTCGGTGATTTGACGGCGAATTTCTGGTTCGGACACCAGGGCTATGAATATGTCGATCTCGGCCGCTTCTGGCAGATCTACCTCCTGATCGGCCTGTTCCTGTGGGTGGCGCTGGTCGTGCGCGGGCTATGGCCCGTGCTGCGCCGCGAAGGCAGCAAGTCGCTGATCTATCTCGTGCTGGTGTCAGCGCTCGCGATCGGACTGCTCTATGGCGCCGGGCTGATGTGGGGCCAGCATACCAACATCGCCGTCATGGAATATTGGCGCTGGTGGGTGGTGCATCTGTGGGTGGAAGGCATTTTCGAGGTCTTCGCAACCGCCATCATCTCGCTGCTGTTCGTTCAGATGGGAATCCTGCGAACCTCCACCGCCACCGTGATGGTGCTGTTCGCGACGATCATCTTCCTGTTCGGCGGGGTGCTCGGAACCTTCCACCATCTCTATTTCAGCGGAACGCCGACGTCGGTGATCGCGGTCGGTGCGACGATCTCGGCCCTGGAAGTGGTGCCGCTGCTGGTGGTCGGGTTCGAAGCCTACACACGGCACAAGGTCGAGCATGAGGCCGAATGGGAACGGATCTATCACTGGCCGTTCATGTTCTTCGCCGCCGTTCTGTTCTGGAATCTGGTCGGCGCCGGGCTGTTCGGCTTCCTGATCAACCCGCCGATCGCGCTCTATTACATGCAGGGGCTGAATACGACGGCGAACCATGGCCATGCCGCACTGTTCGGCGTCTACGGCATGCTCGGCCTTGGGCTGACGCTCTATTGCATGCGGGGACTGACCGACGTCACACGGTGGAACCAGAAATGGATCAGGATATCCTTCTGGTCGCTCAACATCGGTCTCGGCATGATGACCTTCCTGTCGCTGCTTCCGCAGGGCATCCTGCAAACCTATGCCAGCATCGAGCATGGCTATGCCTATGCGCGCTCGGCGGAGTTCATTCAGAGCCCGATCATGCAGGCACTGGTCTGGGCAAGGGTGCCCGGCGACATCGTCTTCGCCATCGGCGTCTTTGCGTTCGCGTGGTTCATGGTCGAGGCATTCATGCGCGGCAGGAGGCTCAACCCAGAAACGGCCGCCGTTCCACAATCAGCGCTTTAGAGGCCGTTTCTGCCCCGGCTACATCTCGGCTTTCAACGGAGAGCCGGCCAATTTCTGGCGTTGGTCGGGAGCGAAGGCACGCCAGTTAGAAGGCG
>CAYOXO010000202.1:0-6847 GCA_964407945.1 uncultured Stakelama sp. | reverse complement strand
CGAGGTGACGCCGACGACGATGATTATCCGGCGCAACAGCCAGCAACGCATGGTGATCGCGAGCGGCGTCGAAGCCTATCCCAACCTCATTCAGATGGCCTATCAGGCGGTGCGGCTGCTGGCGGGCGACATCCGCCCCGAACAGTTCATGACCGGTGCCGGCGAAGAGGACGGCTTCTTCGACGCGCTTGCCAACGGCCCGGTCTCCGCGACCGATCCACGCGTCCTCGGCGGCGATCTCGTCGGCGCGAGTCTGGAGCCGCAGCGATGACGCGCCGGGCCGCCCTCGCATTGCTCGCATCGATCGCGCTGATGCCGGCGGCATCGGCGCAGCCGGTCACGCGTGAACAGGCGATGCGCGCCGCCATCCACCCGGTCGCGACCGAGGCCGCGATGCGCGAATGGCTCGGCCGCGTGCCGGTGACGCGCGATTGGCCGCCCGATTTTGCCGAGACACTGGCCGGACAGGCTCCGGCCTATGTCGTCGAAATGAGCACGGCGCCCGGTTGCATCCCCTGCGCCGATCTGTGGACGAAGCTCGGATCGCTCGGCCGCCGCTATGGCTGGCAGGTACGCACCATCGGTAGCCAGGAAGCGATGCTGCGCTCCGGGCGTCTGGCGCTGCCCTGGGTCGGCCATCCGGTCGCCTGGGTGCGCCCGGTCTCCGATCCGAACCGGATCGTTCCGATCGCGATCGGCACCGACCATGCGCCGAACCTCGCGCGCAATCTCTATCTTGCCGCCAAGATGCTGACCGGTGTGAAACCCGCGGTCGGCGTGCGCGGCATGGCGAAGTTCACCGGCATCGTGGGTGCTCCCGCGCCCCGTCCCCCCAACCGGCAAGGCAACTGAGCATGGCGGGCCAGTTCCTCGTCTCCTACCGAAAAGGAAGCCCGCCATGGCGAAACTCCGCGCCCGCCTGACCCTGCTCGCCAGCACGATCGCCATCGCCGCGACCGCAACGCCCGCCTCCGCCCAAAGCTGGGCGGAAAGCTGGTTCGACAATGTGACCTACACCAGCCCCGGCAGCTTCGAGGATCAGACGCGCGGCTATGTGACCGCGGGCGGCATGTCGGGCCGGGTCGATGTCCATAACGACTATCTGATGAGCATCACCCTGCCCAAGGTCCGCGCCGGCTGCGGCGGGATCGACATGTTCCTCGGCGGGATGTCGTTCCTCGATCCCGACTATCTCGTGCAGAAACTCGAAAGTATCCTGCAAGCCGCGCCCGCCGTGGCGTTCCAGTATCTGCTCGAAACGCTCGACGAGAAGATGGGCAACATCATCTCGAAGATGGAGGCCGCCACCAATTTCCTGAACTCGATCCAGGTGAATGATTGCCGGCTCGCCAATCGCATGGTGCAGATCGCCAGAGGCGATGACAACATGTCGGGCATCATCGAGGAGATGACCGGCTACAAGTCGGTGCGCGAGGGCTTTTCGAAAAGCTATCAGCAGAGCCGCGAGAAGATCCAGGCGAACCAGGGCAACCCGACCGAGGACCTGCGCGACGCGCTCGAGAACTGCCCGGCCGAGGTCACCGAGATCTTCAAGACCGGGTCGCTGCTCGCCCATGCCGCCGCGCGCGTCGGCGCGTCCGACTGGGCCGGCGTCATGCGCGCCCGGGTCGGCGACGTCTATATGCGCTGGGACCCTGCCGACAAGGTGCCGCTGTTCACCGCGATCCCGGCCTGCGCGCGGCAGGATACCGAGAGCGTCGATGATTTCCTGACCGGCAAGGTCCAGCGCCGCGCCATCGCCGTGCCGCCCACCGGCGCCGATTGCGCGGTCGATGGCAGCGGCAAGGGCGCGCTTGTTCTTGCCCGTGCGCGCATGGACTCGATCGCGACCAAGATCCGCAGCCGGTCCCCATTGACGGCCGAGGAAAAGCAGTTCGTCGCCAATGTCCGCACGCTCCCGGTCTACCGCCTGCTCGAATGGGGTGTCCGGCAAGGCGTCGTCGACAGCGTGATCGGCGACACCGATGAGCTGGTCGCACTTACGCTTGCCTATCAGATGCTCAACGATCTGACCCGCAGCATCGACTTCGCCGTATCCAATGCCGAGCGCGGCGTCAGCGCCGCGGGCGCGGCCGACGCCGGCAATGCCAAGATGTGCCAGACGCGCATCCTGTCGAAGGGGGTCGAGCAGCTGCGTGAGCTGCGCGACGAGGTCCTGCGCCAGCGCGCGCAGATGCGCCAATCCTATATGGCGGCGCTCAGCCAGGCGAACCTCTCAGCCAACTACGCGGGGGTCGTTCGCCAGCGCGACCGCGATGCCCGCGATGCCGCCGGCGCCGCCGCCAACCGTAACCGCTGACCGGAGCAAAGCCCATGATCCGCTTGCTGCGCGCCACCATTGCGCTCATCGCTGTCCTCGCCGCGTCGCCAGCGGCGGCGCTCGATACGAGCTTCCATACCTATGACGGCTTTGCCGAGACGGTCGACGCCTTCCGGCTCGTATCGATGATCTTCGGCGATCCGCGCTACGAGACGCTGGTGCTGATCGTCGCGGTGGTCGGGATTGGCCTTGGTGTGCTGCTGGCCACCGTGCGCGGACAGGGCATAGGCCTCGTCGCCTTCGGCTTCCAGATGCTGATCGGCGTGGGTTTGTTCGTGGGCCTCGTTGCCACCACAGGCACGATCCATGTCTATGACCGCGTCCGCAATGCCTATCAGCCGGTCGGCGACGTCCCCAATCTCATCGTGCTGGTCGCGGGCGTCACCAACATGATGGAGCGCGCGCTGGCCGAGGTGATCGACGACAATACCACCGACCCAAACGCCAAGCTGGAGTTCGGCGCGGGCGGGCACTCGTTCGACCTGTTCCTCAACGCGGCATCCCCGCGCGGTCCGATGACCGATGTGTTCCTCGATTCCACGATCAAGGACTATGTCCGGCAATGCTATCCGGTCGCGCGCGTATCGCCGGCCTATGGCGTCGATGACGATCAGCTCTTCCGCACCGCGACCGATCTCCCGGCGGCCTTCGCCGCCATGGCGGGACCAGCGACATTCAGCACGGTGTTCACCTCGACCGACAAGGCCGGCACTACGGTCAGCTGCAACGAGGCATGGGAGCATATCTCGACGCGCCTCTCCGATCCGGCGCTGTTCGACAGCTATGTCGCGCAGGTCTGCACCCGCACCGGCTATGACATCTCCAACGCCGCCCAACTTCAGCGCTGCCGTTCGAACATCGGTGAGATGGGTCAGATGATGATGGACACGCCGCTGTCGCTCCAGCAGTTCCTGACCAATGTGATGCTCGGCAACACGGTCGGCGACGTGCTGTTCGAGGACAGCCCGGCGACGGCCGCGCGGGTCATGGCCAACCGCGCGGTCGTCTCGTCCGGCCTTGCCACCATGTCCACCGCGAACGAGTGGATGCCGACCATCCGCGCCACCGTGTTCGGGATCATGCTGTTCATGATGCCCGTGGCGTTGCTGTTCATCCTCACGCCAATCAATCTTCGCGTCGCGAGCTTCGCGCTCGGTCTGTTCGTGTTCGTGGCGCTCTGGGGCGTGATCGATGCCGGCATCTATCAGCTTACCCTTGGCCGGGCGACCGACGTGCTGGCTGAAATGCGTTCGAACAATGTCGCCGCCAATGCCTGGATGCTGGCGCCGTCCGCTGCGATGAAGGCGCTCGCCATCTTCGGCAGCTTCCGCACCGCCGCTGCCGGTCTTGCCGGCGCGTTCGTGTTCACCGTGTTCCGCTTCAGCGGCAATGTGTTCACCGCCTTCACGCAAGGAGCCCTCGGCGTCCAGGGTCAGGGCACGGCCGCTGCGGCTCCGCTCGCCACGCGCGAGGGCTATGCCGGCGCGCTCGAGGCGCAGGCGTCCGCGACCGGCACGATGGCGCGCGCCGGCGCATCCTCGACGTTCGGGGACTTCGGGGAACGCTCGACCTTCGGCCAGAATCGCGCTTTCGGTGCGGCGAGCCGGGTCCTTGGCGAGCATGGTGGCGGCGCGAGCGGCACGGCCGCCTTGGGTCTTGGCGGACTCGACGCCGCGCGCGAGCTGGGCGGTCTTTCGCCCGCGCTCAACGGGCGCAGCCTGTCCGATCCCGCGACCGTCCGCGCGGTCCGCGACAATGCAGCGACCTCCGCGATCCATAACTTTGCGGAGAAGGATGCGCTGCGCGCGCTCGGCACCGGCTATTTCGGCGCTGGCCAGTCGGGCGAGCGCGCCTTTGCCGCCTTCGCGCAGAAGATGGTCCAGTGGCGCGCGTTCGGCGATCAGCGTGCTTACGACATGATGCACTCGGGCGCGCAGCGGCATTTCGAGCGCGGCGGCTACGATCAGAAGGATGCGGCGCTGAAAGCCTCAACCGTGATCGCGCAGGCCTCCGCCGATCCGACCTTCGCCAAGCTGATCGCCAACACCTTCGACCAGGAACAGATGCTGCGCAACGATCTGACCGGCGCGCAGGTCCAGGTCGGCGCGATGGAGGGCCGGCGCGACTTCGCCGGCGACAATGTCACCGGGATCGAGCGCCGCAATGTCGCGACCGAACAGGCCCACCGGACGGGCAATACCGAAGGGCAGCGCAACGCCGCCGCCATGCTCGGGATTCCGGTGCAGGAGATGTCCCGGCGAACATCCTTCATTAACAGCCTCTCGGGCGAGGCGCGCTCCACGGCTATCTCCCAGCTTTCGCGCGCAACCGGCCGCAACGAAGCGCAGGTTCTGCGCGCACTAGAAACCTACAATGCCGCCGTGCAGGTCGGCACCGCCGATGGAGCCACGGCCGAGGCAGCGCGCGAGGGCACCAGCGTCTATGGCCGGACGCGCGAAGCAGCCGGCTACGACTTCGCCGAGCGATCGGGCAAGCTCGATGCCCAGCGCGAGGTCGGTCACGACGGCACGCGCTCTGCCGCCCGGATCGGCGAGCAACGCCGGCAGGCCGACAATGCCGGGTTTGCGGAGGGCGCGGCGGCAGCGGGCATGCCCGTGCGCCAGGCGGCGCGGCTCGACAGCTTCATCCGCACCCTGAGCCAGGGCGTCGGCAACCAGACCGACATGGCCGAAGGCGGCGCGGCCGGCGTAGCCGACCGTGCGCGTAATGAGCGTCTTACCCGCATCGTCGAGAATGAGCGCCTCACCCGCATGCAGAATTTGCTGAAGGATCATGGCGTCGATATGTCGAAGCGCGAAATCGCCATGGCGCAGAACGGCGATCTCAGTCTCAACCTCTCCCCGGAGACCGCCGCCCAAATGTGGCGCGGCGGGCTCATCAACGAAAGCCAGCTTGGCGCGATCGCCAATGGTGGACGCGCAAGGTTTTCATTCGCCGACAACGACGTGCTGGTATCCAGCTCGGTCGGGTTTCAGCAGTCCGCCCGCAACGACACCAGCACACGGTTTGAGGCCGGCAAGCAGGCCGGCCCCGACACGATCGAGCATTTCCTGGGAGGCGGCGCCGAGGGGCAGGCGATGATGCAGAACTGGCTGCGCGGCGGGTTCGAGATGGATCGACACGGCAACTGGCGACTCAACCCCCAGGTTGCTGATACGCTCCAGCGCGATGTGCAGGCGATCATGGGGCAGACCGGGTGGCAGCGGTCGTTGTCACGATCCGCGCAGGATCAGGTGACGATGGGGACCAATGTCGGTGCCCAGATTGGAGGCGCGATCGGCGTCAGCGAATCTGAGGCCATCAGCGGTCGCGGACAGCCTGCGGGGAAAGGCCCGCAAGCCGGACGAGGACCGTCGACCCAGACGGCCACGTCAAAGTCTGGGCGTGTGGGCGCCAGTCTGGGTTTCGAAAGCCGCGACGTTGGAAGCACGACGGAGACGGCGCAGTCTTCGATCGACATCGTCAACTACGATGTGCGCAGCGCCATTGCTGCATCCGAACGTGCAGCGGCGCGTTCCAACGATCCGGCTGCAACCTTCTCTCGTGAGCTTTCGGACCGCATCCTTGGGCCTGATGGCATGCGAAACCGCTACCTGGGCGATGCCGATGCTGGACGCGCGACATTCGATGTCACCGGACCACTGACGTCGGTCGAGCAGAACTCCGTCTTGAAGAGCGGACGGTTCTCCACCGATATCGACGGCAGCCCCGGTGACGGGGATAGCAGCTTCAAAAAACGCTAGAACCGCCTGTTAGGCCAGTGGGAACTCAGGGGATTGCCGATCCACAATGGGCCGGACCGGGGATCGAGCACATCGGTGCTCGCGTGGAGGTCTTCCATTCCCCGCTCATGCTCCTCCCACAGATCGGCGATCGCGGCTGCGGCCTCATCGGAAAGCGCGCCGCCATCGCCCTGCGGCTGGAACGCCGCAACCCAGCTCTGCGCGTATCCGACTCCCAGCACCATCAGCGCCGTCACCGGAAAGAACAGGACGTTCAGAAAGCCTGCTGCTGCGCCGTCGTAGAAGCTGGCCAGCGGGTCGACCGCGGAGGCTCCAGCCATCCCCAACCACCAGACAGGGATCGCGGTCCACCACAGCTTGGCATACAAGGGACGCCACAGCCAATCGGACGCACGCGGCCGCGCCGCCGTTGCGCGGTCGATCGGTTCTTTTCGCGTGTTGAATGCTGCATCCATGACAGGTTTCCTTCGACTTGGAGTTTAGCATATCCGACGATCGAATGAAACACTATTTGGTATGCATTGATGTTCTGAATCAATTGGTTACTTGCAGTTTCTTATCACAACAGTCGACATTTGTTTACGACCGTTCTGCGGCGGGCGGGGTAAGCGCCAGATCAGGCGAGACATGCTTTCCGATGGCAACAGCCATCTCAAATTGCTCATCGCATCATATTAGGAACCACAAACCGGGCGTAGGCCGGCCATCCTCAACCAATCGTCGTCCAACGCTGTTCGGCGGC
>CAYOXO010000201.1:0-6913 GCA_964407945.1 uncultured Stakelama sp. | reverse complement strand
AAGATGTTTCAACGCGAGCCGGCGATCCAGGCGCGGCGCGACCTGCGCCGCTTCAAGCAGCTCATGGAAACCGGCGAGATCGCCACGGGCGCGCGCAACCGTCGCCTGCTTGAAGAAGGGAAGAACTGATGCGTGCGCTGGCCTGGCATGGGAAGCACGACGTGCGCGTCGATACGGTCGACGATCCCGAGATTCTCAATCCGCGCGATGCGATCATTCGCATCACCTCCACCGCGATCTGCGGCTCCGACCTCCATCTTTATGACGGCTATATCCCGACGATGCAGGCCGGCGATATCCTTGGCCATGAGTTCATGGGCGAGGTGGTCGAGGTCGGCCCCAAATCGACCCTGGAAAAAGGCCAGCGCGTGGTGGTGCCCTTCACCATTGCGTGCGGATCCTGCTTCCATTGCGGCAAGCACCAATATTCAGCGTGCGACAACGCACTTCCCGTGGACAATCAGGACATCGCGCAGGAACTCTATGGCCAGCCGATGAGCGGATTGTTCGGCTACAGCCATATGACGGGCGGCTATTCGGGCGGGCAGGCTGAATATGTCCGTGTGCCGTTCAGCGATGTCGGCCCGATCGTGATCCCGGACGGGATCGAGGACGAGAAGGTGCTGTTCCTCTCCGACATCCTCCCCACCGGCTGGATGGCGGCGGAGAATGCGCAGATCGAGCCGGGTGACACGGTGGCGGTATGGGGTTGCGGCCCGGTCGGGCTGTTCGCCGTGCAGTCGGCCTTTCTGATGGGCGCCGAGCGCGTGATCGCGATCGACCATTTCCCGCACCGGCTCGAACTGGCGAAGCGCTTCGGCGCTGAGACGATCAATTTCGAGAAAAGTACGACCTATGAGGCCCTGATGGAGATGACCGGCGGGATCGGTCCCGACGCATGTATCGACGCGGTCGGCCTCGAGGCGCACGGCTTCTTCGTCGACAATGTCATCGACCAGATCAAGGCATCGACCTTCCTTGGCACCGATCGCGCCCATGCGATCCGCCAGGCGATCCTTGCCTGCCGCAAGGGCGGCCGGGTCTCGATGCCCGCGGTCTATGGCGGGTTCATCGACAAGTTCCCGCTCGGTGCCTTCATGGAGAAGGGGCTGACGCTCAAGACCGGACAGACGCATGTCCAGCATTATATGCCCGGCCTGCTCAATGCGATTATGGAAGGGAAGATCGATACTACGTTCCTGATCAGCCACACGCTGCCGCTCGAGGAAGCGCCGGCGGGCTACAAGATGTTCCACGACAAGCAGAACGAGGTGACCAAGGTGGTGCTGAAACCCCAATGGTCCCGGGCGGCGGAGTAAGCGCATGACGAACAAGCTTGCAGTCATCACCGGGGCTTCGACCGGCATCGGTTTCGAACTCGCGACCCTTGCGGCAAAAGATGGCTATGATCTGATTGTCGTTGCCGACGAGCCGCTGATCGAGGCAGCCGCCCAGGATTTCCGCCAGTTCGGCAGTCATGTGGAAGCGATCGAGGCTGACCTTGCGACGTTCGAGGGTGTCGAGCGCCTGCTGAGCGCAGCCCGGGGACGCGATATCGACATACTGGTCGCCAATGCCGGTGTCGGGATCGGTGGCGCGTTCCTGGATCAGGACGTTGCCGCCTGGCGCCATTCGATCGACACCAACATCACCGGCACGGTCTATCTGCTGCAGCGCATTCTCCAGCGGATGGTGATGCGCGGGCAGGGCAAGGTGCTCGTGACCGGCTCGATCGCCGGCTATATCCCCGGCAGCTTCAACGCGGTCTACAATGCGACCAAGGCGTTCATCGACAATTTCACCGAAGCGTTGCGCAACGAGCTCAAGGACGTGAAAGACGTCACGGTGACCACGCTGATGCCGGGCGCGACCGACACCGAATTCTTCGCACGGGCAGACATGCTCGATACCAAGGTCGGGCAGGATGAGGACAAGGCCGATCCGGCCAAGGTCGCACGCGATGGCTGGGACGCGATGAACGCCGGCAAGAGCCATATCGTGTCGGGCTGGATGAACAAGCTGCAGGTCGCCGCCGCCGGGATAGTGCCGCAATCGACGCTCGCCGAGATGCATCGCAGCATGGCCGAACCTGGATCCGCGCAAGAGTGAGGAGAAGCACGATGTCGGACAAGTACACCGAGACCCAGCCGCGTCCCAACCTTTCGACTGAGCCAGGCGAGAAGGGGACAGCGCCCAACAGCGCGACACAGACGCAGGACCGGCCGAACCTCTCGACCGAGCATCAGCGCGAGGGCGATGCGCGCAGTCCGAGCGACACGCTCGATCGCGGCCAGGACGGAACGCCGGGCGGCCAGCCGCCTGAGGATGTCGAGGACCGGCCGGTGGTCGGCACGGTGGAGCCGGAAGACTATCCCAAGGGCCTGCCCGACCATTGAGGCATGCCCGGCCCGATCAACCCGGCGCGTTGGGTTTGGCCGTATCGATCCGGTTGCCGGACTGCTCGCGCTCGGCGTCCTGCTCGAGATAGGTCGCGTTGTAGCCGACGAAAATCACCAGCACGATCA
This sequence comes from uncultured Stakelama sp., assembly GCA_964407945.1. Lineage (GTDB taxonomy): Bacteria > Pseudomonadota > Alphaproteobacteria > Sphingomonadales > Sphingomonadaceae > Sphingomonas. The sequence continues at coordinate 4,388 of CAYOXO010000201.1, read as the reverse complement.
CGGCCAGGATGACCGGGAAGATCCAGAGCTTTCCGCGCCGGCCGCGATTGGGATCAGCCATTGCGGTCCTCCATCGCCCGCGACAGGCGTGGGCCGCCATAGCGTTTGAGCGCAATCGCGTAGCGCTGAGCGGCCTCCCGATAGGCTGCGGCAAGGGGAGGCGTTGTCGCCTGCTGAACTCTGGCGACCGCTTCCCAGAAGCGGTCCTCGAGGAAATCCTGGCGTGTCTCGTTCGTCATGAGGGCCTTCCGATTGCCCCCTTGGGGGCGGTCTATCGCCGGCGATCGGGCGCTGCATTCGCTTAGGTTAGGGCTGGAGCGCCCTTCGCAGCCGATCGGAAGAATCGTCCTAACCTGCGTTATCCGACATGAAACCAGCGCTTCGAGCAGCAGTTGTTGGGGGGAGCTGTGCCGGTTGCCGGCATATCGTTTCCGCAGGAGAAGGTCATGAAACACTGGGCAATCGGGCTGTCGCTGCTGGCATTGACCGCGTGCGGCGAGAAAACAGCGCGCGATGCGGCGTCCGATACGAGCAATGTCGCGGTGGCGACTGCGGGCAAGATGGAGGATGCTGCCGGGCGGGCAGTGGGTACGGGCAGTGCGGCAGCAGCTGATACGGCCTCAGCCTATATCGCGAGCGCGGCGCTCGGCGACCTGTATGAGATTGAGTCGAGCAAGCTAGCGCTGACCAAGGCACAATCGCCTGCGGTCAAGAAATTCGCGCAGCAGATGATCGACGATCATAGCGCAACCACCGCCAAGCTGAAGGCGGCGATTGCTGCGCAGCGTCTTGAGATCACCCCGCCCGCAGCGCTCGACGATCGTCGAAACGGCATGCTCGAAAATCTCAAGGGGATGACGGGAAGAGATTTCGATCGCGCCTATCTCGATCAGCAGACTGCGGCGCATCAGGAAGCGCTCATTCTCCACAGGGGCTTTGCGCAGGGCGGCGACAATGCCGCACTCAAGACGCTGGCTGCGGAAACGGCGCCGAAAGTTGAGCACCATCTCGCGATGGTGAAGCAGCTGGATGAGCAGGGAGCCGACGGCACGCGATGATGCAAGGTGCCTCCGCTAACGGGGATAGATGTTGGCCGGCTCGGTTATCATCGACCCCGATCCCAGGCCGGCATGCCTTATCGAGCGGAGATGCAGATAGGCGGAGTCGAAATCGCATGCGCGGCGCAGCGCCTGTACATCGGGGACGAAGAGTGTCCCGCCGCTAAGTTCGATCAGCCCCTCCTTGCGCAGGCGCTGAAGGGTGCGATTGATGTGGACGGGCGTCAGGCCCGTCGCATCGGCAAGCTCCTCCTGCGTGACTGGCAGCTCCAGCTTGTCGTCCTCGGCCAGCCCGACCAAGTTCATTCGCAGGTGGAGTTCGCTGAGGAGGTGCGCGACTGCTTCGAGCGCGTTGCGCCGCCCGCCATTCACCAGCCATTGCCGCAAAACGGCCTCATCGACCAGGGTTGCGCGCCACAGTGCGCGGGTGAGCACGGGCGTCGAACGCGTGACCTCGTCGATCCTCGCCTGTTCGATATAGGCGATCCGGCAATCGGTCAGCGCGACGATTCCGTGATCCATCGCGTCGAGAATCGTGATGTGGAGGTCGCAGAAATCGCCCGGGATCAGAAAGGCGGTGATGCGACGTGAGCCATCGCGCAGGATCTTGTAGCGCGCCGCCCACCCATCGATAACAAGATGAACATATTCCGGCGACTCTCCATCGGAGATAATGTCGGTCTTGCGGGGAACATCACTCACATCGCGTATCAATCCTGCGATCTTGCCTCTTTCAGCGTCGGTCAGCGGTTCGATGGCTTCAAGCTTGTGGATCACAGGATGAACCATGTGGCGTCTCCTAGCATCGGTTAATGCCGCATGCGCGTCTCCGGGCTATTTTCAGCCTATGCCGCGCTATTTTTTCAACGTGCGGGATCGCTACGGGTTTACGCCCGATCGGGAGGGAGTGGAACTCGCGAATACCGCCACCGCGCGGGAGCAGGCTTTTGCCGGCGCCCGCTCGCTGATCTGCGATGACGTCACAGCGGGTATACTCGATCTCGCCGGCTCGATCACGGTTATCGACGAAGGAGAAACGGTGGTTGTCGCGATTCGCTTCGATCAAGCGGTGTCGGCGGGACGCCCGGGCAGCGGCTGACGGGCGAACCTTCTTTTGACGCTACTAACCTCGGTAAGTGCATGAGGTTAAATCTTTATCGATGGATGCTGCAATTCAGGAGACTGGAATGCAGCCACCCCTTCACAGGCTTGCGGAGTTCGTGAGCCTGACGTCCCGGGATATGGACGTCGTCGCAGGGTGGCTCGCCGCACACCGTCAGGTTCCGCGCGCCCGGCCATTACGGCGCGAGGGCGATCCCGTCAGCGGCCTCTACTTCCTGCTTGAGGGCTGGGTCTGCTCGTCGCTGATGCTGCGCAACGGGCGGCGACAGATCGTAAACGTGCATCTGCCGGGCGATATACTCGGCTTTCCCAGCCTTGTGTTGCCGACTTCGGGCGAAACGCTGGAGGCAATCACCGACATCAAGGTCTCGCTCATTCCCATTGCGGCGATCGGGAAGCTGTTCGAGCATAATCCGCGTCTTGCCGGAGCCTTGTTCCTCAGCACGCACAAGGAATGCGCCGCGTTAATGCAGAAGCTCTCCTGGGTCGGCGCCGCGAACGCGGTGGAGCGCATGGCTGCCTTCCTGCTCGATCTCTACTTGCGGCTCGATGTGGCGCAGGCCGTCCGCGATGGCCGTTTCGAATTTCCGCTGACCCAGCCACAGCTGGGCGAACTGCTTGGCCTGACCGCAGTCCATGTCAATCGCACGCTGAAGCGGCTCGACCAGACCGGGTTCATCGCGAGGGGGCGAGGGTGGTTGCAGATCCTGGATCTCGAGGGGCTGCAATCGCTCGCACCCAATCTGCCGCCGCGCTTCGCCGGGTCCTTGGCCTGGTCGCGCATCGGCGGCGAAGCTGCGCCGCCAGTCCTTGCCTAGCGGCTCGGCATTGAATCAACGCAGCTATGGAACGCATCCAATTGAATATGCACGCGTTAGGAAGAGCTGCAGGAGGAGATGGGGTGCGCATGGCTGAGGGGATCGCAGACATTTTTCCCGGGACGAGCGAGATGGCACGCATCATGCGCGAGCATGGATGGGATGCGACGCCGCTCGGGCACCCGAGCCAATGGCCCGATGCCCTGAAGATTCCGCTGCGGGTGCTGCTGACGACCCGGTTCGAGATGTGGCTGGGCTGGGGGCCGGACCTGCGGTTCTTCTACAACGACGCCTATATCCCGACGCTCGGCATCAAGCACCCAGTGATGCTCGGCCGACCATTCCGCGAGGTATGGTCGGAAGTCTATGACGAGGTCGCTGACCAAGTCGAACGCGTTCGAGCAGGCGAGGCGACCTGGAACAAGGCGTTGCGCCTCCTGCTCGAGCGCAGCGGCTTTCCCGAGGAGACCTTTCACAGCTTCTCCTATAGCCCGCTTCACGACCCCGACGCCGACGGCGGTGTTGGCGGGCTGCTGTGCGTGGTCAGCGAGGAGACGGCCCGTATCATCGGCGAACGTCGTCTGGAGACGATGCGCCAACTCGGACTCGCGCTGGCCGGCGCGACGGACGATCATATGGTGCGTGACGCGGTGCATGCGGCCTTCGCGACCAATCGCCGCGACTTTCCATTCATCGCATTGCGCCTCGCCGGAGACGAAGGCGACGATGCCGCGTTGTTCGAGCTGGCAGCGCCGGAGCTGCCGGAGCGGTTCGGCGAGGCTGGTCAAATCGTCGCGCTGCGATCGGATGTGGCCTGGCCATCGGGCGAATGGGACAGGCCGCCCGAAAGAACGATCGCAATAGGAATTCCGGGCGTGGGCCCGGGCGCCGAGGCAGGCGCGCTGCTTCTGGCCCTCAACCCCTATCGCGCTGATGACGCAGAAATCCTCGATATCGCTCGGCTGATCGCGGCCCAGATTGGGGGCGCGCTCGCCAGCGTCGCCGCGCTCCAGGCGGAGCGCCGCCGCGGTGATCGGATGTGGAGCGTATCGCGCGACCTGATGGTCGCAGTCGATGGCGACGGAATATTCCGGTCGGTCAGCCCGTCCTGGACGCGGATCCTCGGGCATCCCGTCGAAGCCATCGTCGGACGCCCGTTCAGCGAGTTCATGCACCCCGACGATATCGCGCCCAGTAGAGATGCGCTCGGGAACGCGCTCGGCGCGCGCGAACTCACCAATTACGAAAATCGCTTCCAGGCGATCGACGGCAGCTACCACCGGATCGAATGGCATACGACGCTCGAGGACGGGTTGGTCTATGCCTATGGTCGCGATGTGACCGAGCGCCGGCTGGTCGAGGAAAAGCTGAACAACAGCGAAGAACAGTT
>CAYOXO010000200.1:0-6945 GCA_964407945.1 uncultured Stakelama sp. | reverse complement strand
GTTTGCCAGTTGAAGCGAAGGAATGTCATTGATGTCGTTGGCGTCCCGTCGGCCAAGCGGGCTGGCTCATATCGCGCGCGCTTTCGCATGATCTCGCACGTCCGCTGGTCCAGACGCGGGAATCCGCTCGAGCTGAGCACCGTGCACGCGGCGACCTCTCCGGTTACACTGATGTCGAGCCGGACGTTGACTGCCCCCTGCTCCCCAACCCTGACCGATGCAGGGGGGTAGTCGTTGTGGGAGATCCATCGTGCGGGCGACTGGCGCGGTTTCGCACGAACTGAAATGCTGCGGAATGCCTGCACATCGAGACCCCAGGTACGAAGCAGGTCGTCCTCGCAAGCAATGGAGGCGGCCAGCGCGCCCTTTAGCTTTACCCCGGTCAGCCGAACGACTTCCCCCCGATAGGCAAAGGATATCGTGTCGGCCTTTTCGAGCGTCGAAAGCTCTTCGCTGCTTAGCGAGCCGTGGATGATATGGGAGCCGGCCTCGACCGAGCCGCTGATCACCTGAACCGAAATCCGCGCCGTTTCAGGACTCGCTGTGATCTCCAATTCTCCGGTCCGGGTCTGGGTCTTGCCGGGCCGGCTATCCATCAGAGCGAACACGGTGTTGCCGCGGCCGGGCAACAGCTTCAGCGCAAATGTAAATGGCTGTTCAGGCGACCCAAATGTCTTGCCGATGTTGCACGCATTGTCGGCGTAATCGAGGGTCCACTTGGAGGTTGAGCTCAGTTCCCGCGGTTCGGTTGTATCGCCGGCCAAGCCAAGTGTCGTCGCGATCAGCGCAAGAGTTGCAAGTAAAGACATTGCGTAAAGCTAGCGTAACGAAATCGCCAGTCCAGCAATTCGTTGGGGCGGTTGGTTATTTGATGCCGACCTGCTCGACATCCGCACCCAGATAGCGGGTCAGCTCTTCGCGCGTGATCTTGCCGTTCTTGTCGGTATCGACCGCGGCAAACCAGGCGTCGGCCTTGGCGAAGGGTTGCTGGCGCGCATCGATCGCGGGGCGCGGATCGCCTGCCTTCTTCGCCTTTTGCGCGGCGGCATAGGTGGCGTTGGCGGTCGCTTCGAAATCGAAGCGGGCGCGGACCTCGTCGCGCTCGACCACGCCGTCTTCGTTCAGGTCGAGGTCGGCGAAACGCTCGGCGACGCGGCGTTCGGCCTCGGCCTTGGGCAGCGGGCCGGGAGCGACGCTGGCGGGCGGAGTCTGGGCGGCGGCGAGGGCGAAGAGAATCAGCATGGGTGCCGCCATAGCATGATCCGGCTGACTGGCGCTTGAACCGTCAGGCGGGGTATTTCGCGTTCATGTAGATGAGTGCGTCGCGGGTCATCGTCTCAAGCACCGCCATATCCACATCGGCGAGCTTGTTGATGTAGAGACATGACTTGCCGGTCTTGTGCTTGCCCAGCTTGGCGAGCTGCCCTTCCTGTTCAGGGTCTCCGGTGAGGATGTAGAGCACGAGCTGCGCCTTGCGCGGCGAGAATCCGAGCCGGCACATGGTGCCTTCATGGCCGCTATCGTATCGATAATGGTAGCTGCCGAAACCGATGATCGACGGCCCCCACATTTGCGGTGGCTCGCCGGTGATCCGTTCCATCATTGCGCAGACGGTCCTGGCTTCCTCGCGCCGGGCGGGGTTCTCGACCGCAGCGATGAAATCGGCGGCGGTCACCTGGGTCGGCTTGGTCTTGATCTCGGCCATCGCGCTTCTCCCTCGGGGCGAAGCTAACTCAATCCGTCGTCCAGACCAAAGCGGGGTCTCGTGATTGACCCGACGACAGGCGCTCAGCCTTGAGCCGGTCGCTTGCGCCACTATGATCGGCGGGCACGCTGGGGGGAAGTATTGGTGGCTGTAGGATCGAACGACTCACCGGGCGCCGGCTGGTGGAGCTCGCGATATGTGGTGCTCATCGGCATCCTGGCCTGCGCGATACCGTTGATCGGACCCGCGATACCGCCGCTGACCGATGTGCCGGGGCATATCGGTCGCTATTTCATCATGCTTCACGGCGATGCCTCGCCTATGCTCGCGACGAGCTATCGTTTTGACTGGCAGTTGATCGGCAATCTGGGCGCCGATGTTGTCGTCTGGATGCTCGGTCACGTCCTGCCGGTCGAAGTGGCGACCAAGCTGACGGTGCTGGGAATCATGTTGCTCAATGTCGGCGGGATGCTGGCCCTGGCGCGCGAAGTCCATGGGCGCGTGCCGCCGACCGCGTGGCTGGCGCTGCCGCTGGCCTATGCCTTCCCGTTTCAGTTCGGGTTCCTGAACTATGTGCTGGCGATTGCGCTTTCCTTCTGGGCGCTCGTCCTGTGGCTGCGGCTTGGCCGGCTCGGTCGGTTGAAGCTGCGTGCGATCGTGTTCGTGCCGATCGCCTTCGCCTTGTTCGTTGCGCATGTGTCGGGTTGGGGCGTGTTCGGGCTGATGGCATTTGCCGCCGAATTCGCGCGTCTGCGCGGCGAAGGGCAAAGCTGGCACGTCGCCGGGAGGCGGGCGATATTCGCCTGCCTCCCGCTGATTCCGCCGGTGGCGATCGCGCTGGTCGGACCCGGCGACCCCCATGCCCAAACCTATGACTGGTTCAATTGGGGTGCGAAGCTGCAATGGCTGGTTTCGATCCTGCGCGAACGACATGAGACCTATGACCTCCTGTCCGCGCTGTTCCTGTTTGCCGCGCTGTTTCTGGGCGCGCGCCGGCTTGGCATGCGCGCGGTGCTGGCATTGCCCGCCATCGCGTGTCTGGTCGCGTTTGTGCTGCTGCCGCGCGTGCTGATGAACGGAACCTCGGCCGATATGCGGCTCGCGCCGGTGGCACTGGCACTCGCGCTGCTCGCGATCCGGCCACCAGCGCACCGCCGGACGGCGCAAGCGATCGCGATCGTTGCGATTGGCTTCCTCGCACTGCGCCTGACCGTCACGACCATGGTGTTAGGCGAGATCGCCGAGCGGCAACAGCATGAACTTGCTGCGTTGGCGGCCATTCCCGATGGCGCAAGCGTGTTGGCGCTGGTCGATCGTCCGTGCGACCAATGGGCAACCCCGCGCACCGAGCACCTGCCGTCGCTGCTGATCCCGCGTCGTCATGCCTTCGTCAACAGCCAGTGGGCGATCTACGGCCAGCAATTGCTGTCGGTGCGCCGCGCGGATGTCGGTCCGTTTGCGGAAGATCCCTCGCAGATCGTCGGGCCGCCGCAATGTGATTACGTGACGACCACGCGCCTGCCGGACGCCGTGGCGCGGTTCAATCGCAGCGCCTTCACCCATGTCTGGACGATCGGTATTCCTGCCCGTGCGCTTTCGCGTGATCTGCGTCCGATCTGGAGTGACGGACGGTCCGCGGTTTATGCGGTTGCACAGCCCAAACCTGTCTCTTACAGGCCGCGCCCATGAGCGAATCCATTAAACGCGTCGTGCTGGCCTATTCGGGCGGACTGGACACCTCGGTCATCCTGAAGTGGCTGCAGCAGGAATATCAGTGCGAGGTGGTGACCTTCACCGCCGATCTCGGCCAGGGCGAGGAGCTCGAGCCTGCGCGCCAGAAGGCGCTCAACGCCGGCGTGAAGCCCGAGCATATCTTCATCGATGACCTGCGCGAGGAATTCGTCCGCGACTTCGTCTTCCCGATGATGCGGGCCAATGCGCTCTATGAGGGGCTGTATCTGCTCGGCACGTCGATCGCGCGCCCGCTGATCTCGAAGCGGCTGATCGAGATCGCCAGGGAAGTGAATGCCGACGCGGTCAGCCATGGCGCGACCGGCAAGGGCAACGACCAGGTCCGCTTCGAGCTGTCGGCCTATGCGCTCAACCCCGACATCAAGGTGATCGCGCCGTGGCGCGAATGGGATCTGACCAGCCGCACCAAGCTGATCGAGTTCGCCGAGAAGCACCAGATCCAGGTCGCCAAGGACAAGCGCGGCGAGGCGCCGTTCTCGACCGATGCGAACCTTCTCCACACCAGCTCCGAGGGCAAGGTGCTCGAGGATCCGTGGGAGGAAGTCCCCGACTATGTCTTCTCGCGCACCGTGAACCCGGAGGATGCGCCGGATACGCCCGAATATATCACCATCGATTTCGAGAAGGGCGACGGTACTGCCTTGAACGGCGAGGCGATGTCGCCGGCGACGCTGCTTGCGGCGCTCAACGACCTCGGCCGCAAGCACGGCATCGGCCGTCTCGACCTGGTCGAGAACCGCTTCGTCGGCATGAAGTCGCGCGGCATGTACGAGACGCCGGGCGGCACCATCTATCACCTCGCGCATCGCGGGATCGAGAGCATCACGCTCGACCGCGGCGCCGCGCACCTCAAGGACGAACTGGCGCCGCGCTATGCCGAGCTGATCTACAACGGCTTCTGGTTCGCCCCGGAGCGTGAGATGCTGCAGGCGGCGATCGATCACAGCCAGCAGAACGTCAACGGCACCGTCCGCCTCAAGCTCTACAAGGGCGGGGTCTATGTCGTCGGCCGCAAGTCGCCCAACTCGCTCTACAGCGAGAAGGTCGTGACGTTCGAGGACGATCAGGGCGCGTACGACCAGCGCGACGCGGCGGGCTTCATCAAACTCAACGCGCTGCGCCTGCGGCTGCTGGGCCGCCGCGATCAGTAAGGGGCGGGGCGGATGACGGGGTGGCAACGGGCCAACTCGGTCTATCCGTTCCTGTTCGCCGTCATCTTCCGGTTGAACCTGCGGTGGCACGACCGGAAGCGGGCGATGGGCCTTGGCGTCCATTTCCTCACCTGTCTCAGCTTCACGCCCTTGGTGCTGGTGATTCTGGCCCTGTGCCGACAGGTGACGGACGCGCCGAGGATCGGCTGTGGATCAAGCTCGTCGCGGCCTGTTTCCTGCTGGTCTATGCCGGACTTTGCGCAATGCTCCTGGCGTTGATCGCCCCCGCGCGGTGATTCTTTCGGAGCTACGGCGCCGATCGCATCGACCGGTTTCTAACACAGCCTTAACCATGGTCCGCTAGGCCGGGGGCTATGGCTGCCAGCGGATACCGGACCCTTTGGCGTGACGTCGCGCTTGCCGTGCCGCTTGCGCTGTTGCTGACGCTCGTCTGGGTGATGCGCGACTGGTCGGCGCTGTCGGCGTTGCACCTGCCCGATACCGACGACGTCGTCCGGCTTCAGCAGATCCGCGATTGGCTGGGCGGACAGGCATTCGGCGACCTTGCCCAGCACCGGCTGGGGATCGCCGGGGTCGAGATGCACTGGTCGCGATTGCCCGATCTGGTACCAGCCGGGATCATCGCGCTGCTCACGCCGTTGCTGGGTGAGCATGGCGCCGAACTGGCCGCGGTGATCGCCTGGCCGGCGTCGCTGTTCGTGGCCGCGCTGACGCTGACCGGAGCGATCGCACGGGCAGCGGGCACCTCCGCGCCGACCGCAATCGTGATCGGTGCGCTGGCCTATCCGGCGAGTGCGTTGTTTCTGCCCGGACGGATCGATCATCACGGCCTGCAGCTTGTGCTGCTATTGGCGCTGGTGCTTGCGCTGGTCGGGCGTGGATCGTGGAGGAAGGGTACCGCCGCCGGGCTTGCGAGCGCGGCGAGCCTTGTCATCGGCATGGAAATGGCACCTGTGCTGGCGGCGGGCGGAGGCGTTCTCATCGTCCGCTGGATCATGGATGGTGCCGGGGAGCGGGCGCGGTTCGTCGGCTATGGGCTGTCATTGTCGGCTGGACTTGGAACCGCTGCGCTGCTGCTTCGGACGAGTGGGTGGGGCTATCCGGCGTGCGACGGGTTTGCCATGCCGTTGTGGCGCGCTGCGCAGATCGCGGCGTTGGCGCCGCTCGCGCTTGGACTGATGGCGCCCTGGCTTTCCAATATGCGGGTGCGGCTCGCGGCGGCAGGGCTCTTCGGCGCGGTCGCACTGGTGGTTGCGCTCGCAGTGTCTCCGTCCTGTCTGCGGCCCTATGGCGGGGTTGATCCGGTGCTGGCGCGGATCTGGCTCGCCAATGTCGCCGAGGCTCAGCCCCTGTTCCGAGCGCCGCTCGAACATGCGATCGGCTATGTCGGGCTGCTCGTGACCGGGTTGGGCGCGACAGGCTGGATGTGGCTGCGGTCACGTCGCACCGAATGGCTGATCGTCGGGCTGTTCCAGCTTGTATCGCTGCTGGTCGCCTTTGCGCAGCTTCGTGGAGCCTATGCCGGGGCGATGCTCGCGGCACCCGCTCTGGCCGGACTGATCGCGGCGGCACGCGCACGAGGGACCCTCGCGCTGGCGGCTGCGTGGATCGTGTCGGCGGGGCTGCTCTATCCGATCGTCGGTGCGGCTGCGTTCCGCCCGTCCGAAACCGGAATCGGCGCGCAGTGCGATGCGGGCGCGATATTGACCGTGCTTGCCGGGCAGTCGCGTGGAGCGGTGGCGGCGCCGATCGACCTTGGCGCTTACGCGCTGGCCGCGACGCCGCATCGGGTGCTGGCCGCGCCATATCACCGCAACGGTGCGGGCAACCGGGGGCTCTATCGCCTGTTGCTGGCCGCACCCAGGACGGCGCATCGCGAGGCGGGCCGACTGGGCGTGACCTATCTGGTCGACTGTCCCGGTGCCCATGGTGAGTTGGGCGAGCCGCCTGCCGGTTCGCTGCTGGCGGCGTTGCGCGCGGGCACACCGCCGATATGGCTGAGGCCGCTTGGAGGCGGGAGCGAGGCAGCGCGCGTCTATGCGGTGATTCCATGAGCACGCCGCGCTGGTGGGAGTCGCGCTGGTTCGTGCTCGCCGCGATGCTGTTGGCGGCGGTTCCGTTATTGTGGCCGACCGTGCCGCCGCTGACCGACCTGCCTGGCCATATCGGCCGATACCGGGTGATGCTTGGCGACGCGCCGGAGTTGAACGCCTATTACGGGTTCGAGTGGCGCTTGGTCGGCAATCTGGGGGTCGATCTGCTGGTCGCCGCGCTGGGTCCGTGGATCGGTCTCGAACCCGCGGTGAAAGCGGTGGT
>CAYOXO010000199.1:0-6956 GCA_964407945.1 uncultured Stakelama sp. | reverse complement strand
CTTTGCCGCTGCCTTGACGCCCAGATAGATGCCGAGCGCAGTGAACGGGCCAGGATCGCCACCCGCCTCGCCGCCCTCGACCGGCAGGCCAGAGACGTGGCGGGTACGGGTCGCGATGACCTTCATCCGGTCTTCGGACATGCCGACATCTTCCGCAGTGACGTAGCGGCCGCCGAGCGATTCGACGGCGTCGCCGAATGCCAGCAACTGGGCTTCGCTGATCGTCGCGCCGCGCTCGGGCGCCAGGACGACGCCCTTGCCGCCGCCGAGCGGAAGACCGGCCATGGCGTTCTTGAAGGACATGCCGCGCGACAGGCGCAGCGCGTCGGTGACCGCGGCGGCGCTGTCGGCATAATGCCAGAAGCGCACGCCGCCCGCCGCCGGGCCAAGCTTGGTCGAGTGGATCGCAATCACCGCCTTGAGCCCGCTCTGCGGGTCGCAGATCAGGTGCACGCCCTCGTGCTCGTCAAAATCGGGAAGATCCCAAACCGCGCTCATTACGCCTCTCCATTGACGCTAACAAAATTTCCGAGGCGCGTAATATTGTTCCGCGCGCCGGAGCGCCAGCCCCAAATTGAGGGTGCGGTATAACCTTGAGGGAGAATGGGGCGACCGACGGGACTTGAACCCGCAACTTCCGGCATCACAAGCCGGTGCTCTAACCAATTGAACTACGATCGCCGTGGAGGCGCGCGCTTAGCGGCACCTTGGGCCAACCGTCAAGCCAATCCCGGCCTATTCCCCGCAGAAGGCAGAATATCCGGATGTTTTACCCCAACTGCCGGGCCGGTTGCGCTGGTGCGGGCGATGCGAATCGCCTCGTCAGCGGTGATCGCCCCTTCCCGCGCGAGGGTGCGCGCGGACGCGGCCAGCGTCGGAGCAGCGAGAAAGGCGTGGCGGGCAATCAGTGCCGTATCGGCGCCCTTTGCGAGCAAGCCATGGAGCGGACCGTCCACCACGATCGCCTCGAACACCAATGCGGTGCCGGCATAGCCTGTCCCGTCGCACGCACCACAGCCCGCTGCGCGGTAGATCACCGTGCCGGGATCGATCCCGAGCAACGCCGATTCGGAGGTCTGGGCCTGCACCGGCAAACGGCAGTCGGAACAGAGCCGTGGCGATGCGTGCGCGGCAACGGCAGCATGCAGCACGGCGCCAAGCAGATGCCGCTCGACCTTGAGCGCACGCAACTGCTCGATCGCCGCAACCGCACTGATCGCGTCGATAGCGACGACGATACGCTGACCCGCGCGGGCAAGGTCCAGGGCCAGAGCGGCGGCTGCGCCGTCAGCGAGCCCGTCGATCAGGATCGCATCGCAATCCATCCGCGCAGCAGCCAGGAGCGCCTGGCGCTCACCGGCGATCCACGGTGCATAGCCGGCTGGCGCCGCCAGTGCCTCAGCCAGGTCGCGGCGGCCGGCTACAGAGGTCGCCGCCGCGAGGACCACGCCGCCCGAACGACCAAGCGCTGCATGCAATTGCGCACGCATCCCGCTCGGCATTCCCAGCCCGGCCAGCGTGTCCCGAACCACGCCATGCGAATCGATACGGATCACGATGCGATCGTCGAGCCGGGCCGCACCGGGGTGCATATGCGCGCCATCCAGCCACGGCAGCGTCACCTCGAAACGGCCGAGCGGCGCCAGTGTCCGCCCTTGCCGTGCCATTGCAGCCACCGAGCGGCCTTCAAGATGAAGATGCAAGGCGGTCGCGCCGTCACGAACTGCGGTGCCGATCAGGTCTTCGAGCGCAGGAACCGATGTCATGTGTCGCAGCTATGGCGCATACATGACAAATCCACTGCGTTTTGATGACAGTTTGACGACGATCAGAGTAGCCGGCGCGGTGGCTGGCGATGCTCCCATGCTTCTGGCATCTAGCCCGAATGATCGCATCTTCAGGCTATCCTATCGAACCCGTTATCGAGCGGCTTTCCGCGCAGCCCGGCATCCAGAAGGTGCCCAGCCCCAAACTTACGCTGTTCGTGCGCAAGAACTTCCTCGAGCCCGAACTATGCGCGGAGTTGATGCAACTGATCGACGAGAACCGCCGGCCTTCGACGATTTCCGACTATAATGGCGACCCCGTCTTTCGAACGAGCGAGACCTGTGACCTCTCCAGCGATCTGGCCGTGACGCGGGAGGTGGACCGTCGAGTCACCGAGTTCGCCGGTCTCGATCCGGCGCATGGCGAGCCGTTGCAGGGCCAGCGCTACGAAGTCGGGCAGGAGTTTAAGGGGCACACCGATTATTTCGAGCCGACCGGAATCGATTTCGAAAAATTCTGCTCGGTCGCAGGGCAGCGTACCTGGACGGTGATGATCTACCTCAACGAAGTGGAAGCGGGCGGCGCAACGCGGTTCAAGGCGATCGACAAGATCATCCAGCCGGAGACGGGGAAGCTGCTCGCCTGGAGCAACTTGCGGCCGGACGGCACCCCCAACCCCACGACGCTGCACCATGCGATGAAGGTGCGCGCCGGCCTCAAATACGTCATCACAAAGTGGTTTCGCGAACGCCCCTGGGGTTGGGAATGAAAAAGCCCCGGCCGCATAGGGGAGCGGCCGGGGCTTTCCCCCTTTTGTCCTGACCGGGGGGTACCGGTCAGAATTCCGGGTCAGAACTTCGCGCTGGCACCGACGCTGAACACGCGGCCCAGGCGGTAGCGGTTGATGTAGACCAGCCCGTGGTCACCGAAGTCCTGATATTCGTTGTATTTCGTGCCGGTGAGATTGCGGGCCTCGAACTTCAACTCGAACTCGCCCCCTGCCAGCTTCACGCCCTGACGCGCGACCAGATCGAGCCGGAAGCCGGGCTTTTCGATGATGTCGGGCAGCAGGTTCGGGCCGCGGTTGGTGACGCGCTCGCTCGCATAATTGACCAACAGGGTCAGCTGCGAGAGCGATTCGGTATCCTCGATCCCGAACTGGAAGTTGACCAGATGATCCGACTGGCCCGTCAGTGGCGCGCCGTCGCGGAAGATCAGGTTGGCCGGCAGCATCACCGGAGTGCCGCTGCCGTTCTGGATCGGGCTCGGCACCAGCGTGGTGTCGGCTTTGATCTTCGACTTGGTGTAGGTGTAGTTGAGCGACAGCATCAGGCGACGGGTCGCGAAGAACCCCTCCCCCAGCGAGTCGAGCGGGATGTACTTCACCGCCTCGAACTCCGCGCCATAGAGCTTTGCCGACGGGGCATAGGAGAAGCCGGTCTGGAGCGGTGATTCGTTGGTCGGGAAGAACGCAACCTGCTCGGTCGGGTTCTTGATGTCCTTGTAGAAGCCCGCGACCGTGATCCGCTGCCCCTTTGGCATGAACCACTCGTAGCGGGCCTCGAAGTTCTTGAGCTCCGAATCGCGCAGCTGCGGGTTGCCGAAGAACAGGCGATCCGATTCGAAGTCGCGATAGACCTGCGGCGCCAATTCGCGGAACTGCGGACGGGCAATGGTCTTCGAACCGTGGAGGCGAAGCTGCATGTCCGGCGCAAAGTTCCAGGTAACCGTGAGTGCCGGCAGCCAGTAGTTGTTGGAGAGCGTGGTCCCCACGAACTGCGCCGAGCTGGTCGTCACCTTTTCCTTGGCACTCTCGTAACGGATACCGGCAGTGGCACGCAGACCGTCGGCGATCTCGCCCTCGGCCTGGAAATAGCCGGCATGGATGCGCAGTCCTGCCTCATAGGCCGCAGCGCCGTCCGCACCCGAGACGTTGAACAGCCGGATGCAGCCATCGCCTGCCGGGTTGGCGCAGGATTTCATGATCCCGTCCTGCGAGAGGAGCAGATCGGGCCGCAGATAGCTCCACGGCGCCGAGATGCCGCCACCGAGATACGAGCGGTAGCGGAAGTCGTAGCGGAACGAGTCGCGCTGCGTATCGCTGTAGAAATAGCCCGCCGAAACCGTGATCGGACGCGCGGTGGGAAGCTTGTAGGCAACATCGGCCTGACCGCTCCACAGCTCCTCGTTCAGTTCGCTGAACGCGATCGTCGCTGCTTCGCCAAGCCCATTGAGGCTGTTGACCCAGGCACCCTGCCCGCCTGCCGCCGCCTTGTTGAAGCGGTAGCTGAAATAGCGCTCATACGGGGCGTTGCGCTCGGTCTTGGCATAGCTGCCACGCAGATCGACCTTGAAGTCGTCGAACTTGAACTCGCCGACCAGCTGGGTGTTCATCAACTGACGTTCGAACCAGCTGGTGTTCTGCTGAAGCACCTGATCGCCGTTGCTGTTCGGATAGACCGTCGCCGCCCCCATCCGCGCCTGCTTGAGCGTGTCGTGGATGTACACGTTGGTCCAGCGGATCTTGTGCTCGCCGAACTCGGCACCGAAGCCGAGCAGGCCGTTCACCACCGCGCGGTTGTCGGTCAGCACGGTGCGGAAGTCGCTGCGCAGCGCACCGTTGGTGTCGGTCGTGTCCTGCTGGGTCGCGTCGCGGGTGCGGAAGCTGTTGCTGACGCTCGCCGACGCGATCACGCCGAGCCGGACCGAGCCGACATCGACCGAATGGCCGAAGTTGAGGTCGCCGTTCCAGTTGGGCGGGATGTGGTAGTTCGCTTCGACCAAGGTGGTTTCCGCGTTGGTCAGCGAAGCAGCCTGAGCCGAGGTGAAGACCGGCGTGGTCAGGCCACCCGAGCGGATGAAGGCAGGAACGTCGCGCTCGCCGGTATCGTATCCCAGCGTGTCGAGGCGGCCGCCGTCATAGACATAGCCGAATTCGCTGGTGGTGACGGTATCGAAGGCGACGCCGCCGCCGAACTGGATGAAGCTCTCTTCCGGCACGGCGCGCGTGGTGAGGTTGATGACGCCGCCGCCGAACTCGCCGGGATAGTTCACCGAATAGGTCTTCTGCACCAGCGCCGAACCGACGATGGTGGTGGGGAAGATGTCGAGCGGGACGGTGCGCTTGAGCGGCTCGGGCGATGGCAGCGGCGAACCGTTGAGCATCGACGAGGAGTAGCGATCGCCAAGGCCGCGTACGAAGACGAAGCCGTTACCGACGACGCTAAGGCCGGTGACGCGGGTCAGCGCGCCGGCGATGTCGCCTTCACCCGTACGGGCGATGTCCTCAGCCGTCAGGACCGAGACCACCTGCGGCGTCGCGCGGATGACATTGGGGATATTGCGGCCGGTGACGACGATTTCCTTGCCGGCATCTGCATCGAAGCCGGGGGCAGAGACATCGACGGTCTCTTCCGCCTGGGGTTCGGCTTCGGGCTGGGCCTGTGCCGGAGCAGCAGGGGGCGTCGCGGCGTCCTGGGCCAGCGCCGCCGGCGACACCAGCTGGGTCGAGACGAGGAGCAGGGTTCCAAATGCGAGGCGCTTGGTCATGGTCGCGGGATCCGGAATCTTGAGGTCTGTGCTTTTTGGACGATGCCGGGACAGCGGATGAACCGCCGCCCCGGCACGTGTCCGTCGAGTGATCGAGCGCGGATCAGGCGCCGTTGCAGGCGAAGTAGACCGAGTTGAACTTCGGCGGACCTTCTTCCTGCAGCGCTGCGTTGGCGGCGCGGATGGTCGACTTGCCGCCATTGGCTTCGGTGCCGGCAACGATGTTGAGGCACGGGCCGACCGACTTCACGATGCCGTTGACGAAGGTGTAGTCGGCACCGCCGCGCAGGCGGATCGCCGCCGGGGCGTTCGCGGTCTGGATGAAGGTGAAGTTCGCCATCCGGCCGAACTGACGCGGCAGCGCGTCTTCATTGCCGTTCGAGTCGATTTCGGTCGAGAAGGAGTCGCTGGTCGCGCCGTTCGGCTTCTGCACAGCGATCAGGAACTGGACGAAACCGCGCCAGCCCACATCCGTATCGAAGCCGTCGTCATCGGCGCCGGTGATCGCAATGTACTTGAGGTTGGTGGTGCCGCCGAAGATCTCGATGCCGTCGTCCG
Source organism: uncultured Stakelama sp. (assembly GCA_964407945.1). Taxonomy (GTDB): domain Bacteria; phylum Pseudomonadota; class Alphaproteobacteria; order Sphingomonadales; family Sphingomonadaceae; genus Sphingomonas. Next base: position 1,082 of record CAYOXO010000199.1, on the reverse strand, counting down.
AGCTGTTGTGGACATGGACATGGTCGATCACGGTGCCCGAACCGGTGCCGCCGAGCGTCAGGCCCTGAAGCTCGTTGCCGAGGCTGATTTCGATGCCCGAATAGCGGATCTGGACATACTGGACGGTGCCGCTGCTGTCGTTGGCGACGTTGCCGCCGTAGAGCGCATTGCCGGTACCCTCGACCACGTTCTCGCACGTGGTGCTGGTGCCACCGGCGTCGTTCGAGCCGCTCGAGCAGTTCGAGATCGGCGCGCGGCCGGCGAGGATGATCCCGCCCCACTGGCCCTGAGACGATTCCGAGACGCTGGCCGGGTTGAGGTTCTGGGCCGAGGTGAAGATGATCGGCGCGCTGGCGGTGCCGACCGCATTCAGCTTGGAACCGCGGTTGACGACCAGGAAGTCGTTGGCGGCATCGGCGTTATTTGCGACGAAGAGCGCACCTGCGCCAACGTTGAGCGTCGCGGCAGCGCCGCCCGCGCCCGTGGCGCCGACGTCGGTGCCGACATCGACGCGGCCATTGATCTGATAGGCGACGCCATCGACCGCGTTCAGCGTCACGGTGCCCGAGACCAGCGCCGGGAGACGGCAGAGGCGATAGTTGCTGTTGGTGCCGGCATCGGTCGTGCCGGCCGGGCAGACACTGGCGGCCGGGGCAGCAGCAGTGCGCGCAAGCGAGCTGACGCAGTTGTTGGACGCCGGGATCGACGCACTGCCGGTGAAGTTCGCGGTGCCCGAGCTGCAGGTCCAGTTCTGGAACGCGGTGTCGCCCGCGCCGCCGATCGCCCCGATGAAGCTGGTGTTCACGAAGAAGGAGTTCAGCGTCGAGGCGTTGAACGGCGTTACCGAGGCGGCGGCGCCCTGCGGGATCAGGCCGTTGAGCGGGCCCGTGCCGGCAACGGTGTTGTTGGTACCGGCATTGAAGACGGTCAGCTGCTCGTCCTGCGTGACGGTGACGCCGCTCTGCGTCGTCTGCGCGAACGAAGCCGTCGGCGTCGGGGTCGTCGTCGGGGTCGGCGTGGGGGTCGAGCCGCCGCCCGGCGGGATCACGATCGTGCCCGGGCCGGGCGAGGCGACGCGCGAC
>CAYOXO010000198.1:0-7140 GCA_964407945.1 uncultured Stakelama sp. | reverse complement strand
ATCATCGTGGTCGGCGACGCCAAGCTGTTCGTGGACGAACTACGCAAGGCGCATCCGACTCTCGAGGTGATCCCCGCCGCTTCGCTCAACCTCGATAGCGCGACGCTGAAATAGGCGCGCGTCAGTCGGACACCTGATCCAGCAGGATCAGCTGCAGCGGCTCGGCGAGCAGTTCGTCGAGCCGCGCGGCAAAGGCCTGGAAATGCGGCAGCGCCTTGTGCCGCTCCAGCGCCGCCGCATCGGTAAAGGCCTCGCGCATGTAAAAGGTGCCAGGCGCATTCTGCTGCTCGAACAGCACATAGTCTAGGTTCCCCGGCTCGGCGCGCGTCGGCTCGACCAGTGCGAGCAATGCGTCGCGCAACGCCTCACGCTTGCCCGGGCGCGCCTTCAATACCGCAAGCGCGGTCAGTTTTTCATTCGACATTTCATGTTCCTCCGGGAAGCGTCAAAAACCCTCGAGCACGATCTTGCCCTTGGCTTTGCCGGACTCGATCAGCGCATGCGCGCGCTTGAGGTTCGCGGCGTTGATCGCGCCATAGTTCTCGCTGATCGTCGATGTGATCTGCCCAGCATCGACCATCTCGCTCACCCGGTTGAGCAGGACATGCTGCTGTTCGATATCGGGCGTTCCGAACAGGGATCGCGTGAACATCAGTTCCCAGTGCAGCGAAAGCGACTTGCGCTTGAGCGGCATCACGTCGAGCAGCTTGGGATCGTCGATCAATCCGAACCGCCCCTGCGGTGCAATCAGCTCGACGATATCGGCGAGGTGATCGTCACTATTGGTGGTCGAGAAGACGAATCCGGGCGCTCCGATCCCCAGCGCCGCAACCTGCGCGGCAAGCGGCGCGCGGTGATCGACGACATGATGCGCACCAAGGGATTCGACCCACGCCCGCGTCTCGGGGCGCGAGGCGCTCGCGACCACCGTGAGGTCTGTCAATCTGCGCGCCAGCTGGATCGCGATCGACCCGACCCCGCCCGCGCCGCCGATCACCAACAGCGCATTCGCCCCGGTCGCCACCGGACGGCTCACATCGAGCCGATCGAACAGCATCTCCCATGCCGTGATCGCCGTCAGCGGCAACGCCGCCGCCTCGGCAAAGCTGATCGACCGGGGCTTGCTGCCCACGATCCGCTCATCGACCAGATGATATTCGGCATTCGTTCCCGACCGATGGATGGCCCCAGCATAGAAGACCTCGTCGCCCGGCTTGAACAGCGTCGCTTCCGGGCCGACCGCGACAACGACGCCCGCCGCGTCCCAGCCCAGCACCTTCCACTGTCCATCTTCAGGCGTCACCGAACGGCGGATCTTGGTGTCCACCGGATTGACCGACACCGCCTTTACCTCGACCAAAATGTCCCGCCCGGCGGGTTCCGGGCACGGCAGTTCGATATCGACCAGCGCCGTCTCCGCCGTGATCGCCTGTGCCTGCCGGTATCCGATTGCGCGCATCGTCTTGCTCCATTGACTGCTCAGGAGCGATTTGCGCATAATCATCGCCACCAACAAGAATGCACATTTTCCGCACATAGTGTCGAAAAAGGAACTAATGGAATGTCGCGCCCCCGCCATTCGAGCTATGCATGCAGTCCGGGTTGCGCGGTTGAGGCCACGCTCAGCCTGATCGACGGCAAGTGGAAGGGCGTGATCCTCTACCACCTGTTGTCGGGTACAATGCGGTTCAACGAAATCCGGCGGAAGCTCCCCAGCGTCACCCAACGGATGCTGACCAATCAGCTGCGCGAGCTGGAAGCGGACGGCCTGCTCGTCCGGACGGTGTTCGCGCAGGTGCCGCCGCGCGTGGACTATTGCCTGTCGGAACGCGGTCGAACGCTCGAGCCGATCCTGCGCGCGCTCCAGGTCTGGGGCTATGCCAATATGGCCCTGTTCAACCAGCCGAAGACCGAAGCCGCCTGACATCGTTCGGGAGAGGCCGAACTGAGCGAAGCCCACCCGAATCTCGAGGCGATCCCGGCCGCGTCGCTCACACGATCCGCAGATTCCTCATAATCCGCTCATGACCATTTTCGTTGCCGCGTTCCACGAAGAACGCGACAACGAAAGGGCCGGTATGCACCAGATCGATTTCGACCAATTCAGGCGCCGTACGAAATATTACGTCGCGCTCAATTTCGTCCCGTTGACGCTCTGCTTCGTCGCTGCCTGGAACATTGGCGTCGGGTTCCTGCTCACGCTATTTGTCCTCCCTGCAATCTACCTGATCGCTGTCGTAGCAACCTGCTACTGGTCGTTTTCAGCTTGGCGTGGTGGCAAAGCCGAAACGCCCTGGCGATGGCGTTTCGCGGTTGCGCTTGTCCCGATAGCGCTGTTCGCGCTTTCCGTGTTTTTCTTAATTCCGTTGGCGAAAGCCGGGAATATGGCGGGTGCCCTTACGCTGTTGGCAATCAATCACCACCGCTATGAAACCATCATCGCCAAGGCGCGTGCGAACCCAGTCGATCAGTCTTACGAAACCGCCAATGGCATCACCTATTCGGTGGATGCCGGTCCACCAGTCCGGGTCGCGTTCAATCCCGGAGGCTTCCTCGATAACTGGTCAGGCCTCATTTACGATCCCACGGGTGAGGTCATGCAAGCAGACGGCTGGGACCCCGCAAACGGCAAATTCCGCGCACCCGATCGTATCACCAAGATATTCGGTGGGGACCTCGTAGCCTGCCGCCACATTTGGGGTGACTATTACGATTGTTCATTCATCTGATCCGCCCATCCCAAACCCTTACCTTAACCACCAACCGTCTCCCCTTGGGACGGCCCGAAATCCGGGGCAGAAAATTCACCGATTCTGCGCTATGGGGCCGCCTGACGAGGCCATTGCCTCGCATGGGAACCCATCGTGCTGCGGCAATTCACGCGACTACAGCTTCGGGGAATCGTGGCGGCGCTGCTCGTGTCGCTGGTCGGCGCAGGCTTTTCGGCCCATGCCGGCTTCTCGGCACTGAGCGCAGGCGATGAGCGCGTCCATCTCCCCGGCCCGGCACCCACCGGCTATGAGGCCGACGACCATTTCCCCGGTTCTGCCTATTATCAGCTCGCCAGCGACGAGACCGCCGCGCCGGCCGCAGGCGTGACCGGCACCGTCGCGCTACCCACGGGCCCGGAACCGGCAAACTATGTGCCCGATCCGACGCTGCGCCCCGCCGCGCCCTTCGTGATGCGCGGTACGCCGCAGGACAAGGCGCGCGCGCTCGAATGCCTCACCACCGCCATCTATTACGAGGCCGCGAACGAGCCCGATGACGGTCAACGCGCGGTGGCACAGGTGATCCTCAACCGTGTCCGCCACCCCACCTTCCCGGCCACTGTGTGCGGCGTGATCTATCAAGGGTCGGAAAGGGCCGGCTGCCAGTTCAGCTATGCCTGTGACGGCGCAATGGCCCGCCGCCCGTCGCAGGCCGCCTGGCTCCGCGCCTCGCGCGTCGCCGCCTCGGCGCTGGCGGGCGAGGTGTTCGCCCCGGTCGGTATGGCCACCCATTATCACACCTATGCCGTCACCCCGTCCTGGAACCGCAGCCTGGTGATGACCGGTGTGTTCGGTGCGCACTTCTTCCACCGGTGGAAAGGCTATTGGGGCACCGGCGCCGCGTTCAAACAGGCCTATCTCGGCGGCGAGCCCTATCCTGGCCCGCATCCGCGCGCCGTCACCGCGGCAGAGATCGCCGCTGCGGCCGCCGCCGCGACGGTGCCGATGCCGACGACACCCCAGCCCGCCACGGTTCAGCAACGCGCTGCCCCTGCTCCGGTGCAGCAGGAATATGCCCGCAGCGGCGACGTACGCCCCGAATATACCGCAGCGCCCGAATCGCAGATTCTCGACAAGTGGAAGGACAGCGGGCAGCCATTGCGCTGACCTACGAAAACGGCCTCCACCCGTCAGGGCAGAGGCCGTCGTCACAACGCGTTGTTCAGCGCCTTAGCGGCGATAGTTGCGGTCGTTGCGTTCCCAGCGGACCTTGCGCGACAGCGCATCGAAGCGGCGGTCGAGATCGCGGCGCTCCGCCATGGTCAGTCCGGGGGCCGAACGGCGATAGCGCTGCTCGAGATTGGCGATCCCGCGGAACTCGTCGCGCAGCCGCGCTGCCTCGCGCCGGTTGAGCTGGCCCGAACGCACGCCCTGATCGATGCGCCGGTCGAGCTGCGCCTGGCGCTGGTTGATCCCCTGCCAGCCGCCATATTGGGCCGAAGCTGCTGGAATGGTGGCGGCGGCGATGCCAAGGCCGGCGATCAGCATTGCGATCTTCTTCATCTCTATTCTCCTCACTCAAACCGGACCGTCTTGCGGTCGAACGTCGTTATCGGGAGGGGCTGTCGCAGCAGTTTCACCAAAGCCGTGCTTTTGTGTCGCCGAGTGTCGCAACCGCGCGGGGTTCGTTCATCTTCGTTCCAAGCGTCTTCTGCTGCGCGCCATCGCGTGTTATTTGAACAATACACCTTGTCAGACTGTTCGGAAGGAACCATCTTCAGGCCATGTTGAACCTTGTCTCTATCGTCGTCGGCGTCGTCGCCCTTCCGGTGATGCTGCTTGGCCTCATCCCCTTCCTGGGCTGGCTCAATTATCTGGTGATCCCGCTCACGGTGCTCGGCGCGGCGTTGGGCGCACTGTCCGATTCGAACACCGGCAGGAACCTCAACCTCGTCGTGCTGGTGGTCGGCTTCGTCCGTCTCTGGCTCGGAGGCTTCTTCTTCTAGGCAGAACGCTTGCGTCCCTCCTGATCCTGCCTCAACGGGCAGGACAGGGCCGGGCTACAGGCGCTCGCTGCCCGGATAGGCGAACAGCAGGTCACTGTCGGCGGAGGCCGTGAGCGCCGCGTTCCCCGTCACCGTCACGCAATCGCCCGCTTCCCAGGCGACACCATCGATCATGCCCCGGCCGCGTATCGGCACCAGCCATCCGGTCACGCCGTCGGGCATCCGCAGCGCGCGATCGACGCCGGGCCAGCGTTCCACCACGAATTTGGGGCCCTCCACCAGGATCGTCCGCCCCGGCTCGACTTCACCCGGCACCGGCGCATCGACAAACGGCACCGCATTGGCGACCGCCACACCTTCCTCCAGATGCAGATCGCGCGGGCGGCCATAATCATAGAGGCGATAGGTGGTATCGCTGTTCTGCTGGATCTCGATCAGCGTGATGCCGGCGCCGATCGCATGGATCGTCCGTGCCGGGGCATAGATGAAGTCCCCCGCCTTGACCGGCTTCCAATCGAGCAGTGCTTCGATCGTCCCATCGAGCGCCGCCGCGCGCAGCGTATCGGCTTCGACCGGTTCGCGGGTTCCGAGTGCGATCGTCGAATCGGGATCCGCCGCCAGAATCACCCAGCATTCGTCCTTGCCCCGCGGCAGCCCATGGTCGCGCGCCTGCCTATCGTCGGGATGCACCTGCACCGACAGTTTTGCGCTGGTGAAGAGATATTTGACCAGCAGGTCCGGCTTTGCGTCGCCGGGCGGCTGGAACCAGATCTCGCCGATCGGCTCGCCGCTGGATTCGGGGTCGGCGAATCCCGGCCACAGGCGCCGCCGTCCCCAGGGTTTCTCGACCCGGTGTGTTGTCAGGCGCTCGGCCGGCATGTCGTTCCTCATTCTCCCGCCAAGACCCTAACGCCTTCCCGTCAACGTGCGATCCACCTTGCGATGAGAGTCACCAAAAAAGTGTGTGCGTCGTGCAAGGGCTCGGCTAAGAACCTCGCCATGCGTATGCTTTCGACCCGTCCGCTCGCCCTTATTCTCGTCGCGGCCATCGCCCTAACCGGTTGTAACCGTGGCGGCGGCACGCGTGCCGACCTGCCCTATGTCGCACGCGACGTCGGCACGCTCTACACCGCGGCCAAGGATCGGCTCGACGGCGGCCAGTACAAGCTTGCCGCCGCATTGTTCGACGAGGTCGAGCGCCAGCACCCCTATTCGATCTGGGCGCGCCGCGCGCAGCTGATGGGCGCCTTCGCCTATTATCTCGACCGCAACTACACCCAGGCGATCCAGTCGTCGCAGCGCTTCCTCGCCGTCCATCCCGGCAACCGCGATGCGCCCTATGCCTATTATCTGATCGCGCTCAGCTATTATGAGCAGATCAGCGACGTGACCCGCGATCAGAAGATCACCCAGCAGGCGCTCGACGCGCTGGGCGAACTCAGCCGCCGCTACCCCAACACCCGCTACGCCGCCGACGCACGGCTCAAGGTCGATCTCGTCCGCGATCACCTCGCGGGCAAGGAGATGGAGGTCGGCCGTTACTATCAGGTGCGCGGCCAGTGGCTCGCCTCGATCATCCGCTTCCGCACCGTGGTCGATACCTATCAGACCACCACGCACACACCCGAGGCGCTGATGCGCCTGACCGAATCCTACCTTGCGCTGGGCGTGAAGGAGGAAGCGAAGAAGGCAGCAGCGGTGCTCGGCGCCAACTATCCGGGTACGCAATGGTACCAGCGCGCCTATGATCTGATCGGCAAGCATGGCGAGGCGGTCCCCGTCCCCGCGGCGGCAGCGGCGACCGCGCCGAAGCTGGACGAGGTGCCCAAGCCCAAGCCCGTCGACGACGAAACCAAGTAGGACGCGTCGCCCCGATGAAACGCCTTTGCCAAGGCGGAACAAAACGGGGTAACAGCGGCCGATGCTGACCGGCCTCAACATCCGCGACGTCGTGCTGATCGAGGCGCTCGACCTCGATTTTCGCGCAGGACTTGGCGTGCTCACCGGCGAAACCGGTGCCGGTAAATCGATCCTGCTCGATTCGCTCGGTCTTGCGCTCGGAATGCGTGCCGATAGCGGCCTCGTCCGCCAGGGCGCGGCACAAGCGGTCGTCACCGCCAGCTTCGAACTGGCCGACCCCGCCCCGGTCGCAGCCCTGCTTGCCGAGAACGGTCTCGATTTCGACCCGAGCGAGCCGCTGCTCATCCGCCGCATCGTCAAGGCGGACGGCGGCAGCCGCGCCTTCGTCAACGATTCGCCCGCCTCCGCCGCGCTGCTGCGCGAACTCGGCGCGTTCCTGGTCGAAATCCACGGCCAGCATGACGATCGCGGCCTGCTCAACCCCCGCGGGCACCGCGCCCTGCTCGATACCTTCGGCCGTCTCGATACCGATGGGGTTGCCGACGCGCACCGCGCCTTCCGCG
>CAYOXO010000197.1:0-7211 GCA_964407945.1 uncultured Stakelama sp. | reverse complement strand
ATGCCAATAGGTGCTGGCGCGGCGCTGCGCGCGCGTCGGAGTGTCAAGCAGATCAGGCAGTTCGGTCCCTTCGAGGGTGACCAACAGCAACCGGTCGTCATCGAGCCAACGCGGTGCGGGGCTTGCATCGGGCAAGTCCGGTGCCACCGAGAGCCAGCGCACCGAACGCTTCGCCATATCAAGGATGCCGATGTGAAGCCGGGCCGCGTCGAGCCGGAAGATCGTGAGCTTGCGTCCCGAGGGCGAGAAGCTCCCGGCCCAATAGCCCGCATTCGGATCCTGCGCGAACAGCACGCGCGCGGGCGAGTCCGCCGCGAGATCGACGATCATCAGATTCGAGAGCAGCCGGCGCGTCATATAGTCGTAGCGATAGCTCGGAGCGCTGGCATAGGGCCGGCGGCGTTCGATGATGCCCCAGCGACCGGTGGGATCGGTCAGTACCTGCCCGTAGCTTTCTAGGTTGAGTTGATCTTCGATTTGTAACGGTCGCGCGCTGGCGACCGTGGCGACGAGGCACAGCGCCGCCGCCCACGAGCTTCGCATGGGTCTGATCCTTAAAAGAGGAGCGTGATGGCTAGCTCGTCTTCACCATCGCTTGACGACCTGGATCGACAGGATGCGGCCGAGGGGGTCGGCATTTGCCGCACCATAGCCGACGCCTGTCATCTGATCGACGAATGGCGGACGCGCATCGAGCAGGTTTTGCACGTTGAGTGAAAGTCTGAACCCGCGTTCGGCGAGCGCCTTGGGCTCGAAGCGTAGCTGAGCGTCGATCGTCGCGAACGCATCAACGCGCCGCGGCGGGCTGCCGATATCCTCAAGATAGGAATGAGTGTAGTTGAGCGTTGCTGATGCCCCCCAACCCCGCGCATCCCAACTCGCCATCGCCCGTCCGCGCCACGAGGGGGGATCCGCCAGGGTGCCTGCTTGTTCGAGCGGACGTGCGAGTGGCGTGATCTGTCGCTGATAGTCGATCATATGCGAGGCGCTGAGGCTGAACGATGCCTCGCCGTCCGGCGTGGCAAATCCGCCAGCAGCGGCGATATCGATTCCACGCACGGTCAGCTTGGTCGAGTTCACCAGTCGTGCGTCGAGAATGGCGCGAAAGAATTCAGGGGGATAAGAGTCGGGCGGCAGCAATGATCCGGGATGGTTGAGATAGTCCAGTAACAACGCGCGATCGGCTGCGCTCCCCGCCGGATTTACCCGGCGCACATAGGGGGTGTAGATCGGGTTGGTCAGCGCTTGGGTGATGTTGTCGGCTGCGGGCCGTTCGATCCGATCGCGAAAGTGCGTCTCGAAATAGCCAAGCTCGAAACGCCAACGCCGCGCGTCAGGCGGGCTATAGCGCATGCCAACGGTAAACGAGCGCGCAGTTTCGGGTTTGAGGTCGGGGTTGCCGCCGAACAGCGTCATCACCGAAAGCACAGTTCCGTCCGTATCACGCAGTGGCGAGTATGAAATCTGTAATGGGTCGCGTAGTTCGCGGATCGCTGGTGCCCGAAACGAGGTGCCGTAGCTGGCTCGCACCGTGAGGCCAACGGCCGGCTCCCATACCATCCCCACCTTGGGATTGGTGGTCTCGCCAAAGTCGCTGTAGCGCTCGTGACGCAACGCCGCCGACAGCAGCAGACGCTTGAGGCCGGCGCGCGCATTGCCCTCGCCAAACAGGGGCACTGCGAGTTCGGCGAAACCTGCCGTCACTGAGCGGTTCGCATCAGTATGATTGAACGGCCGAGGCGCGGGATCGGAGGTGAAGTTTTCGCCGTCACGCTCGAACCGGTCGCGTCGATAGGTCGCGCCGACGGCAAGCCGGACACGGCCACCCGGCAACTCCAACAAGGTGCCGTCGCCCTTGATCGTCGCTGAGGTGACTTCGCTGTCGAGCCGTGTCGCGGTCCAGCCTTGGCCGATAAAGTCGAGCACCGCCTTGGAGTTCACAGCACCATCACCAAACGGATTGAAGAATCCGTGCGTTGCCGTGCTGAACGTGGTTCCAGGGTCGTCGGATCGGGTGCCGAGTGCTTCAGCGAGATAATAGGAGTTAACATAGTCGCTGCCGCGCAACCTGCTCCGCTCTATTGAATGTGAGCTATAGGCCTCGATCTGCCAGTCGGCGAACGCATCGACGGTGACCCCTCCTGCCGCATTCCACGCCTCGATCCGCCCCTGTTGCTGGATTGGGCCCAACTCGCGCAGGAACGAATAGCCCACCAGCGTGAACGGCATGCCCGTGGGACTGACGAAATAGGGGTTGCTTGGCAGCACCTGCATCACCGATGTGCTTGCCTGCCCATTATATTCGAAATCGCGGCGGCCATAGCGTCCTTCGGCGAACAGCCTCACCCCTGGCGTGATTTCCTGCTCGATGGTTGCATAAGCGCTATGCCGTTCCTGGCGGGGTAAGGTATCGGACTGCTCACGGAAGTTCTCTAGGTTGGCGCCGGGCAGGAAGTCGCCAGGGGTGAGATTCTGACCATTTTGTTCCGGCGGCACCGCGTAGAGGGGAACGAGCGCGCCACTAGTGCTGAAACCGAGTATCGTGCCCGGATTGGACAGGAACGAACGCCAGTCAGAGCCACCGAGCGGGCGCAGGTCGGCCGACCGCGTATAATCGCGCTCCCTCGCCCGCAGCCGTTCGCGCAGCGAATACTCATAGGCGATCAACGCATGGCCACCGCCCCAGGCAGTGCCGAGCACCTGGCCAACCTGGACTTCCGAAGCGCCGCCTTGCGTTGGAACACCCGAATAGAACCGGGTCTCGCCGCCTTTGAAGCTCTTGCGCAAGATGACGTTGATCACTCCGCCGACCGCATCCGAGCCGTAGATCGCGGATGCCCCGTCGGCGAGCACCTCGATCCGCTCGACAGCCGCCAGCGGGATCATCGAGATGTCGGTGAACTCGGCTTGGCCGCCAGCACCCGCCACGCGGCGTCCATTGATGAGCGTGAGTGTCGCATCGCTACCAAGTCCGCGCAGATTGGCGCCGCTGCCCAGCCCTTCGTTGAGCGTGGTGCGATCCGAACTGGTCAGGCTGGTGTCCTCGGTGCTCGTGCCGCCGAAATTCTGTGGGAGCGCAGCGACCGCGGCACCGACCGTCGACTGGCCGGCCCGCTCGATTTCATCGCGCGAGACCGTCACCAGCGGCGAACTGCCGCCGCCCGCACCGCGAATGTTCGTCCCCGTCAGCACAATCGTCTCCGTCTCGTTTTCGGGTGCTGGGTCGGGCGATGGCGTCCGTTGTTGGGCTCGCCGCGGCGGCCGTGGGGTTGGTGTGCGCTCAGCGCGTGACTGGCGTGACGTTGCTTCGATCAGGACAAAGGCTTTGCCCGCTCGACGCACGCGAATGCCGGTATCGGCGAGAAGCAAGGCGAGCGCTCGGTCGGCGCTGTGCCGCCCTTGTAATCCTTTCGACGTGCGGTTTGCGACGAGCGCACTCGAATAGAGCAGCTGACGACGCGTCGTCTCGGCATAAGCGGCAAGCGCGCGGTCGAGCGAACCGGCCGCAATGTTGAATTCGATTGCCGTCTCGCGCGCGGCTGCCTCCGCCGGGCTGGTGAAGATCGCGGCCGCTGTAGCCGCCAGCACCCATCGCCTTGAAAGCGTATATCGGTCGTCCACTTTGATCACATCCCGCTCCCCGCTCGGCGCCGGTGTTTCCGGCGATCCGTCGCGCCGGATATCCCGGCGTCGATGGGGAAACGGGGCTGGAGGGGGGGGACCCTAACTACGGGCTCAACTTTTTTTCGCGTCACCTGCCGGCCGCGGTTCGAGAATGATGTCGGTGTCTTGCGTGCGGACGCTAAGATCGAAGATCGTCGTCACCGCGGCGACGAAACTCTCGCTGTCGCCGATCTCGAAATTGCCATCGACGCGCCGAGCGCCGAGCGCCTGGCTGCCAAGCACGATACGACGCGCCGAGTAGCGATTGACCTCGCTAACCGCGCTGGCAAGCGGCGTCTGCCGAAAGAGCAGCTTGCCGCGGGTCCACGCCGTTGCCGCTGCCGGATCGGTCATCCCGGGCACGATCGGCTTTCCCGGGCGTGCCACGGCCGCTCCGCCGGAGCGGGTGAGCTTCACTTCTGCCGATCCAGTGCTGTTCACCGCGACTTGGCCTTCGATCAGAACGACCCTGAGCGCATCGTCCGAACGGCGGGTCGAGAAGCTGGTGCCGAGCGCCCGCACCGACTGTGTGCCGGCTTCGACGATAAAGGGTCGGGCAGGGTCACGCTTGACCGCGAACAAAGCCTCGCCGCGCTCGAGTTCGACCACGCGTTGACCGTCGCTGAAGCTCACGCGGATCCGGCTGTCGGTGTTGAGCTGCACCTGTGTCCCATCGGCAAGCGCGAACGCGAGCCGTTCGCCGCGCACCGTCTCATGCACTTCGGCCTGACCGAACGTCCACCAAGCCGCTACGCCGGTCACCGCCACCGGTATCGCAGTCAGGCCGGCGACTAGTAGCCGGCGGCGGACGAGCCCTGCCAAGAAGCCTCGCTGCTGAGGGCGCTCGAGCGCCTCATCCACCGCCGTGGCGATCGTGGGGTCGGATTCCAGACGATGCGCCTCGCGCCAAACGCGTTCGACACGGGCATAGGCCGCGGCGTTCGCGGGGTCGCGCCGCCACGCATAAAAACGATCGAGCTCGTCGGTTGTAACTGAACGCGCGTTGAGCCGGGCCAGCCAGCGCGCGGCCGCCTCACCCTCTGCTTCGCTGCCGCGATTCATGGCGCCTTGCCTTTCAGTCACGCAGCCTGGCCGCGCATATTGCCAACGCCTTACTCATTCGCCACTCAACAGTCTTGACCGAGATGCCGAGATGGCTCGCGATCTCATCATAGGTGAGCCCGCTGAACCGACTCAAGACGAACACGTGACGAAAGCGCGGCGGCAAGGCGAGCACTGCTTGCTTGAGTTCGAGCTGATAGTGCTGGTCGGGCGCTTGGGTTCCGAGCTCGGCTTCGCCGGCTTCATCGAGGGGTATCGACAGACCGCCGCGTACCACCCGCCGGCGCAACTGGTCGCGTGCGAGATTGATCGCAATCTGGAGCAGTAGCGCGCGCGGATGGCCACGTTCCTCGACATCGCCGTAGCGCGCCGCGCGCAGATAGGTTTCCTGGACAAGATCATCGACGTCGAGAGCGCTCGCTTTGAACCGCAGCGCCAGGATTTTGCCCAACCAGCCGGCATGGCGCCGATAGAGTTGCTCCGATGGCCGCGGTTCGCGTCGCTCGTGGACCGTGATCTTCACTATTGTCTTCGGACCGGTGTCCGGCATCGCTTCGTTCCTTCCCCGGATGGGAAGGGGCGGGGAGGGAAGAACCAGCCCGGTCGGAAGCCCTGCACAGGACAAGCCCGGCGGCGCCATCAGCACCACCGCATCGGCAACGGGCAGCCGACGGCGCGTCGCCGTGGGATGCGATGTTGCGTCACGCACAGGGGTTTCCACGCCCCTGCCGCCGGTTCTTCGGCGGCGCGCCCATGCTGGAACATCATGGACTCGCGCGCAAGGGGCGGGGAATGGAGGGGCCGGGTGTTGGAAACCTCTGTGCGAGAGGCCCGCTATTTGCATTCGTCCCATGCCCTGCCGCTTGGGCGGCACCCCGGGCTTAAGGACGGATCCTATTTCACGGCACCCGGCAGACGTGTTGGTAGGAAAAGGTCGGGCCGAGGGCAACGCGTGGGCGGCCCGCCATGACGATCGCGGCGCGGCCAATCGAAAGCACTCACGCTCCGCTCTGATTCTATCCGCACGCCGCATCGCCGGTTCCAATGACATCGCCGCTGAACGTGCGCCGCTGCTCGATCCGGTGCAAATGCGGATGTGCTGGCGGCACAGTCTCCATCAATGATCGCGAATCGTTGCCGGACAGAGCTGTGAACACAGGCGTCGTGTGGGGTGGAAAGCGCCTTGCGTAACGATTGGTCCGCAAGGAACTGAGTGATTCTCGGCAAAATCTTGCGGACTATCTGCAAAAATATTGCGGAGGGTTGCGCCTGATCGAGTCGCGCCGCGGCAATTGCGGACACCCGCTCGTGCTTCTGGTCCCTTTGCCCTCGGGGGACATGGAGGCCAATGCGATGACCTTCTCGAGCGAGTGGCGTGAGCCCGACCCCTATCGTTACGTGCGCGATCTCGATCGTGCCGGCTTTGCCTGGGAGCTGCTTCGGCGCAATTCGCGCTATCGCAGCGAGGCGGCGGATGCTTCAGGCGTCAGCGTGCCGGCTGCAGGATATCTGCGGATCGAAGCCCCACCGGGCCACGGACCGAGCTGGGGCTTAAGCTTTCGCGCTTCCGGCTGAACAGCCTGCCTCGATCGCTCCGCTGTTCTGGCTGCCCGGACTCCATGACGCGGTGGTGAGCGTCGATGCAATCCCCGCCGATGCAAGGGATCCCTATGCGCTCGACATCCGCTGCACTGGTGTCGAAGCGCTGCTTCTCGGGTGCGAGAGAGGAGGCGAGGAATTGCTGTTACGTCAGGGCGGGCGGTCGATCCGCCTGCATGTGCGAAGCGGTACATTGAGCGAGGGGCCGGTCCGGTTGCGCTATGCGCTCGCGGGGTTTGCGCGGCTGGAGCCGCAACTCCTTACCCTGCGACGTCTTGCCGGCCTATGGCGGCTCGGTCGCATGCCTGCCGAGCTGTTCTCGGTCGAGCGCCGCGCGGAGCGGTGGATCATGCTGTTGCGGACGCATGACGGGCTCACCCAAGGCGCAAGCCAGCGCGAGATCGCTGCGGCCCTGTTCGGGATCGAGACTGTGGACCGCGATTGGCGCGGTCGCAGCGACTATCTGCGTCTGCGTGTCCAGCGGCTGACGGCAACAACACGCGCGTTGATCGCGGGAGGCTATAGGAATCTATTGCGAGGTTCCGGCGCGTAATAGAATTGGCTGCCGGACACCGGGCGCCGATCCCATTATCGGCCGAACGGCTTGCATCGACAGGCAAACCTGCGAATCTGATTTCAGCATGCGTACTGAGCTGAACCACCTTCCCGACCGCAAGAAGCGTGAACTCGAGCATGTCGTGCGCGTGCTCTTCGAGGAATTTGAGGACGCGCTCGCCGGGCGCAACGCGCCGCACCGCAAAGCGGGGCGCCTTCTCAAGGTGATCCTGTTCGGCTCCTATGCCCGCGGCGACTGGGTCGAGGACCCGGTCGGCGGATATTTCTCCGATTACGATCTGCTGGTCGTCGTCAACCACGACGAGCTTGCC
>CAYOXO010000196.1:0-7226 GCA_964407945.1 uncultured Stakelama sp. | reverse complement strand
TGCCGCTTCCGGATCAATATCCCGGTGACGATCATCCTGCGGTTCATGAATTGCGTGCGTTGTCGCTATGGTCGGAGGGACAGGTGTGGTGCAGTCCTGAACGTCATGGTGCCATTACTGGCATCATGAAGACCCAGATCGACCATTTGCCACTGGAAATGAAGGGCATGCGGCCGACCCAAGGGCGCACGCTTGCCGTGATGCAGGTGTCCGGCGGTTCGCAGTCCTTCAACGCGGTTAACACGTTGCGCCTGCTCGGGCGATGGATGCGGATGCTCACGATCCCCAACCAGTCGTCCGTGGCGACGGCGTACAAGGAGTTTGACGAACATGGCCGCATGCGATCGTCCGGCTATTATGACCGGATTGTCGACGTGATGGAGGAACTGGTGCGTATTACGGTGCTCACGCGCCCGCATGCCGCACGGCTGGTCGATCGGTACTCCGAACGCAAGGCAGCGGGTGTTCGCGCATCCGCTGAGGATCATTCAGCCGTCGCGATCGGCCACCGCTGATTGTCAGGGCGCTGACCAGGGCGCTTCGCGGAACCTCTAAAATTACGGCACGCGCTTATGTCGAACGGCTGCTTTCGGGATCGCCTGCGGGCCGTTCGAATGGACGATATGAGGGCGCTAAGCCGCTCTTGTTCCCAACGCTTCGATGATGCGACAGTCCGCGATGGTGCCGCCGTCGCAGGAATCGATCACAGCCTTTAGCGCGCGACGGAGTGCCTCGAGATCGGCAAGTTTTCGATCAACCTCGCGCAAATGCGCCTCGGCAATCCGGTCAATGCCGGCGCAATCCCAGCTCCTGTCATCAGACAGTCTGAGCAGCGCCCGTACCTGATCGAGCGAGAAACCCAGATCACGGGCACGGCGGATAAAGGACAGGCGGCCGAGCTCTGCCTCCCCATAATCCCGATAATTTCCACCCGTACGCGGCGGCTTGGGCAGCAGTCCGATCTTCTCGTAATAGCGGACGGTCTCGACCTTGGTGCCGGTCGCCTTGCCCAGATCGCCGATCGTCATCGCCATGCTCTTGACCCTATAGCTACTACAGCCTCCATATAGCCTGTCGTCCGTTCGATTTCGAGGATTGCGAGATGGCAGGCAGTTGCTGCGGAGGCGCACCGCCCTCTGATGACAAGACTGAAGATCGTGCTTGGCGGCGCGTCCTGTGGATCGCGTTGACGATTAATGCTGCGATGTTTGCCGTCGAGATTGTTGCGGGCGTCTCGGCACGGTCGGCTTCGCTCAAAGCAGATTCACTCGATTTCCTCGGAGACGCCGCCAATTACGCGATCAGCCTCGGCGTGGCGGGACTTGCGCTTCAATGGCGCGCTCGCGCGGCGCTGGTCAAAGGGGTGTCGCTGTTGCTCCTGGGCGCCTGGGTGCTGGTCAGCACGGTCTGGATGGCGGTGAACAATACGCTGCCCGCGGCCGAGACCATGGGGATCGTCGGTGTGCTCGCACTGGTCGCCAACCTGGCCTGTGCGGTGATGTTGTGGCGGCACCGCGAGGGCGACGCCAATCGCCGCTCGGTATGGATTTGCTCACGCAACGATGCGATCGGCAACATCGGCGTTGTGGCGGCTGCCGCTGGTGTCTTCGGCACGGGAACGCCCTGGCCCGATATCGCCGTCGCGCTCGTGCTCGCCAGCCTCGGCCTTTCCGGCGGGTGGCAGATCATGTCGCAGGCGCTTGGCGAGCTACGATATGGAGAGGTCACTCCCCGCCAAAGCGGAACCGTATCCCGCCATTGATGACACGCCCGTCGCTCGGCGCCCAGGCATCGACTGTCCAGGACCCGACCGGTGCGCGCTGCGGCAGCCCCAGGTCGAAGCGCTCACTGTGCTGCGCCTGCACGAACGCCGTGCCATCGGGCGCGGTGCGACCGGGCAGGGTGCCGCCGTCGCGCTGCTCGGTCATCGCGCCGAAGGTCAGCAGCGCCTTCGCGCCTGCGGCACCTTCCCAGAACAGCCGCGGGCGCGCCGTCCAGCGCTCGAAACCGGGCATATCGGCCCAGCCGTCATCGTTCAGGTCCTGTTGCGTTTGGCGGTTGAACCCGGCGGTCAGCGACGCGCTCAGCCCACCGCCGAGCGGCGTCGCGCCATAGGCGGTAACGTCCTGCCCGTCGCGGGTGGTGGCGTTGAGCAGCAATTCGCCCTGCGGTTCGGCTCCGGGGCGGCGCGAGACGAGGTTGATCACCCCGCCCAGCGCCGACGGGCCATAGAGCGCCGATGCGGCGCCCTTGATCACCTCGACCTGCCCCAGGTCAGTCGGCGGAATCTGGAGCAGCCCGATCGATGGCGTCTGCCCGCCGTAGAGCGGAAGGCCATCGGCCAGGACTTGGGTGTAGCGGCCCTTCAGCCCCTGCATCCGCACATTCGACGCGCCGAGCGCGGGCGAGGTCACCTGCACCCGCACGCCCGGCGTCTCGCTCACCAGCATGGCGATATTGCCGGGGGTCATGAGGAGCTTCTCCTCGATCTCCTCGCGATTGATCACATCGACACGGATCGGCTCGTCCTGCACGCGGCGGCCGGTGCGGGTCGCCTGAATGATGATCTCCTCGCCTTCTTCGGCTTCCTCGCCTTGATGCTCTTGCGCCAATGCCGCGCCTGCTTGCAGCGGGACCAGTGCAAGCACCGTCAACGGCGCGACGCGAAGCGAAAGGGACTGAAACGGCAAGATGGAACCCCTGTTGGTTGGTGCCGTGCCCGGGGCAACAGCGTCGGCAAGCGCCATAAAGGTTGAAGTCACTACAGGGTCAAGGCCCTGCACTGACAGCTTCTGGGGCTGCATCATACCACCGCGGAGCGACTATCAGCGCGCGTGGAGCAGGTACTGTGATCACTTGCCTTTCCAGTTCCTGATCCGCCAGCCGCCGAACATCGGGCGTTCGCGATCCTCGACGCGGCGCTGGGGTCGGCCTCAGACTCGCGCGATGCGGTCTCGCAGTCGTTTCCGACGTAATCCACCAACGTCCCGGAAACTGTTTCAGAGAAATCGCCTGAAAATCGGCGTCAATCTTTGAGTCTTTGAGAGGACTTTGTGAACCCTGCGGGAATCGAACCTGTATTTCAGCCGTGAAAGGGCGGGCTAGTTTAGGCTTCGCCACTTCGCGTCTGCGGCCGTATCCGGCCGCACGGCGCGGCTCAGCGCCATGTGATTTCGGAGCGAAATCGCCGATTCCCGACCGATGCGTTTTGCTCAGCTCGGTACGGCGGGTGTGCGCCCGGCTCCCTCGGAATCCATCCCTGGTTCCAGTGCCCAAGCGCGCTGTGATGCTGGGCGCCTTGTGGCCGGTTAGGATGAGCGAACCGCTCCTTTCCCTGTGCGAGGCGGCGACGCTTCTCAAAGTGCATCCCAACACGCTGCGCAGCTGGGTGCGGCTCGGCCTCGTTCCCGGCGGACGCATTGGCCGTGCCTGGCGGTTCATCGAGGCCGACCTTGTGGCGGCGACTCGGGCGACCTATCCTGCGGCTGCACGAATGCAGCCGAGTGCCTCAACCAAGGAGGCAATATGGCACTCTGGAAACGTGCAGGTCGATACTATGTCGACTTCACAGGCCCGGACGGAAGCCGAGTTAGACATTCTACTGGCACCACCGACCGGGAGAAGGCGAAGGAATACCACGACAGGCTGAAGGCCGAGCTGTGGGATCAGGTCAGGCTGAAGCGCAAGCCCCAGCGTAGCTGGGACGACGCGGCAGTCCGATGGCTCAAGGAGAAGGCGGGCAAGAAGTCCTATCGGGACGATGTGCAGCGTATCCGCTGGTTCACTGGTCATCTGAGAGGCAAGCTTCTCGACCAGGTCGACCGGGAGCTGATCGACCGGCTGATCGACAAGCATATCCAGCGCTCGGATCGCACCAAGGATCTCTATGTGGCGCTCATCCGCGCCATTTTCCGGCGGGCGATGCGGGAATGGGAATGGATCGATCGAGTACCGGCGTTCAAGACCTATAGCCGCGGCGGCAAGGTCCGGGTTCGGTGGATCACCGAGGAGCAGGCCGAGCGGCTGCTCAAGGAACTGCCCGAGCATCAGCGTGACGTGGTCGTGTTTGCGCTCGCGACGGGGCTTCGACAGGGCAATGTGCTGGGTCTCACCTGGGACCGGGTTCAGCTTGGTCGACGGATGGCCACGATCGCGCATGGCGACACCAAGAACGGCGATGCCTTAGGGGTCCCGCTCAACGATGTCGCAATGGCCGTGCTCGAACGGCAGGCCGGCAAGCACAAGACGCATGTGTTCACTTATCGGGGCAAGCCGCTCCGCTCGGCGAACACACGCACGTGGCGCGCCGCGCTGGCGAAATGCGGGATCACCGATTTTCGCTGGCACGACTTGAGGCACACCTGGGCGAGCTGGCTTCGGCAGAGCGACGTGCCCACCTGGGTGCTGCAGGAGTTGGGTGGCTGGAAGTCGGAGTCGATGGTGCGCCGCTATGCGCACATGTCGGTGAAGCACCTTCAGCCTTATGCCGACCAGCTGACTTTTGTGCCGAAAATCCGCGATAGCGGAGAGGCGCAGAAACCTGCGGAAGCCGATGGTGCAAAATCACCCACAGCCCCACGCAAGGGCGTGCTGATTTTGGCGTCACAGGACGGGAAGTCTTTGATCTAGAAGGAGGAAGGTGGTGGACGCACTAGGGCTCGAACCTAGGACCCGCTGATTAAGAGAAATTGGATTCCGTGTCTCATTGATGAAGATCGTGGTAACTCACGTCACATCCACTCTGTAAAACCCTATATTTTTCCTTGTCTTAAGTGTCACATCCTGCCATGCTTGTGAACATGGAGGAAACGAGCATCCCTTCCAATCTGCTGCACAGTTTGCTGCACACTTGAGGCTGATATGGCAACCAAGAAATTCTCCGATCCGTGGCTGCGGGGGCTGAAAGCCGCCGAGCCTGGAAAGCGCGACGAGTGGATGGACGAAATCGAGGCTGGGTTGATCGTTCGCGTCAACCCGAAACGTCGCGTGTCGTTTCTCCTCATGGCCCGGTTCCCGGAACACGATGGAACCACCGGGCACGCCAGCCGGCGCATTCTTGGAGATTATTGCCCGGCTGACACGAAGGACCGCGTGTATGTCGTCGCCAAGGGCGTTCCTCGCCTTACGCTAGATGCCGCCCGTCAGAAAGCGCGGGAGTGGAAAGCGATGATCGCCCAAGGCACCGACCCGGGTAAGCCCGAACGTCCCGCTGATCCAGAAGTCGAGCCAGATACGGTAGCGTCGGTGTTCGCCATGTATTTCAAGCTACACGTTATGAAAGAGGGGCAGAAGGACGGTCGCGGCAAGCCACTGGCGCCACTGCGGTCCGCCGACGAGATTCAACGGATATTCGACAACTACATCTTCGCCGATCTCGACGGAAATGAGCGGTGGCGTGATCGTCTGATCACATCCATTGCCCGGCGTGACGTGACTAAACTGCTCGACACGATCCAGAATTCGAGCGGAGCAACGCAATCAGATGCCGTACTCGCTCAACTTAGCGCGATGTTCAATTGGCATGCCGCGCGCGATGACGATTTCGTATCTCCTATCGTTCGGGGAATGAAGCGGACGAAGTCTTCCGAGCGCAAGCGCAAGCGCATCCTTAGCGATGATGAAATCCGGGTTTTCTGGCGGGCTTGTGAGACTCAGGGCGCATTCGGAGCGTTCTGCCAGTCGTTGCTTCTGACCCTCCAGCGCCGCGAAAAGCTACGACTGATGCACAGAGACCATATCACGCCCGATGGCCTCTGGACGATCCAGACCGAGGATCGCGAGAAGGGAAATGCCGAATACATCCGACTACCACCGTTGGCCTTGGGGATTGTGAAGCGGCAGCCTACGTCGCCGACCAAGCCTTATGTTTTCCAAGGGCGCTTGAACGGCCCGATCAACGGATTCACGAAAGACAAGGCTGCCCTGGACACAAAGATGGAAGAAATCGCGGGGCATCCTATCCCGCATTGGGTTCTGCATGACCTGCGCCGGACCGGAAAGACACTGATGATCCGAGCGGGGGTTTCACCGCATGTTTCGGAGCGCGTGCTAGGGCATGTCATTCCGGGTGTAGAGGGCGTGTATGATCAGCATGACTATTTGGCAGAGAAGACCGCAGCCCTCCGCAAGCTAGGAGCACTTGTGGCGCGAATTATCGATCCCAAGGACAATGTCGTTCCAATGAGGCAGAGACTCGCGTCGTCGCGCCGGCGTCAGGCGGGCAAGAGTGGCCGGGTGACAGCTGGAACGATTGCTGGCGGCTAGAAGGGCATTCTCTCTTGCGGAATGAACCTACCAGATTCCCGCATCTTCGCTGGCGCGCCGCCGCTTTTGTCATGTCCGACGGATTCGTTGTCCGCGGGCGGCGCGCGGCGAGCGCGGATGACCTTCGGTCTCAATGGAAGTTGCGTGACCTGAGCCTTATCCTGCTTTCATGGCGGTCGGGACCACACACCCCAGCCATGCCAGGCGCCCTCTCGCGCGGATCGTCGGTCGCCCCGAACCGGGCGCCGTCGCCGCGCCCGCCCGGCTTCGGGAACCCGCTGTCGCGCTCGCCCAGACTGGAGAGCAGCGGCGTCAGGTCGAACAGCCGCGCGCAGATCACATGGATGACATCGCCCTCGCGCTGGACCCGGCCCTGGATGCCGAGCATCGCGGCAGTCAGCACGATGCGGCGCTGCTTTTCATAAAGGTCGGGCCAGACGACGAGATTGGCGATGCCGGTTTCATCCTCGATGGTGATGAAGGTGACATTCTTCGCGCTGCCGGGGCGCTGGCGGACCAGCACCAGCCCGGCGGTGCGGACCGGGCGGCCGTCCTTCAGCGCATTGGCCTCGCCGCAGGGGACGAACCGCTCGCGCGTCAGCTCGCCGCGCAGGAAGGCGAGCGGATGGCGGCGCAGCGTCAGCCCGACATGGCGATAATCCTCGACCACCTCGCGGCCCGCCATCATGGCTTTCAGGCGCACGGCCTCCTCGACGATCTCCGGCGCCGGCCGCCCGTCTACGCCGGCGGCGGCCGCAAACAAGGGCAGCGGTTCGTCGCGCAGGGCCTTGATCGCCCAGAGTGCCTCACGCCGCGCCAGGCCGAAGGCGGGCCGGAACGCATCGGCCTCGGCAAGCTGGACCAGCGCGGCGGCGGGAACGCCGGCGCGGCGCCACACATCATCGACGTCCGTGAACGGCCGTTCGGCGCGCGCCGCGACGATCGCGGCGGCGTTGTCGTTG
>CAYOXO010000195.1:0-7227 GCA_964407945.1 uncultured Stakelama sp. | reverse complement strand
ATGGGTGGCCGGGTGGGGGAGCGGGCCGGTGCGGTAACTCGAGCAAACGCACCCCGCTTTGCGCGGACAACCGCATCGGCTATGCGCCGCTGGATGACGATCAAACCGCTTCGCAAGGCCGTATTCCCCGTCGGCGGGCTCGGCACCCGCTTCCTCCCCGCGACCAAGGCGCTCCCCAAGGAGATGCTGCCCGTCGTCGATCGCCCGCTGATCCAGTATGCGGTGGACGAGGCGCTGGAGGCCGGGATCGAGCAGCTCATCTTCGTCACCGGCCGCGGCAAGAGCGCGATCGAGGACCATTTCGACATCTCGTACGAGCTTGAGACGACCATGGCCGCGCGCGGCAAGTCGCTCGACGCGCTCGATGGCACGCGCCTGAAGCCCGGCGCGATCGCCTATGTCCGCCAGCAGGAGCCGATGGGCCTCGGCCACGCCGTGTGGTGCGCGCGCGACATCGTCGGGGACGAGCCTTTCGCGGTCCTCCTCGCCGACGATTTCATGGTCGGCGCCGCCAGCCAGCCCGGCTGCCTCAAACAGATGGTGGAGGCGTACAACAAGGTCGGCGGCAACCTGCTCTGCGCGCAGGAAGTGGCGGAGAGCCACACCGACAAATACGGCATCATCACCCCCGGCACCCGCGACGGCACGCTCACGCAAGTGCAGGGCCTGGTCGAAAAGCCCAAGGCCGGCACCGCGCCCAGCAACCTCGCCGTGATCGGCCGCTACATCCTCCAGCCCGAAGTGATGCGCGTGCTCGAGGGGCAGGAAAAGGGCGCGGGCGGGGAGATCCAGCTGACCGACGCGATGGCCCGCATGATCGGCGGCCAGCCCTTCCACGGCGTCACCTTCCAGGGCACGCGCTACGATTGCGGCGACAAGGCCGGCTACGCCCAGGCCAACCTCGCACTGGCGCTCAGCCGCGAGGATATCGGCCCGGCGGTGCGCGAGTTTGCCAGGGGATTGCTGGGCTAGGACGGATCGACATTCAGAAGATGGCGAGCCGAAAATGGTGGTTTTCCGTGACCCGGAGCGCAGCGTGCTCAAGGCACGTGAGCACCGGAAGCGCGGAAAGCTGCCATTTGCAGGCCGCCAGGGCTGAATGTCGATCCGTCCTAGGGCTGGCTTCGGATCAGAGCCCGTCCAACTTCAGCCGCGCGGCGAGCAGGTCGACGAATGCACGCACCTTGGCCGGCGGAAACCTGCCCTCCTGCCACAGCGCGTGGACCGGCACCGGCCTCGGTTCGAATGCTTCCAGCACGATCTCGACCGCGCCGCTCTGGACCAGCCGCCGGATCTGCCACAGCGGCGAATAGCCAAGGCCCAGCCCCGCGCTGACCGCCGAATAGACCGCCCCCATCGTGTTGGTCCGGAACGATCCCCGCACGCTCACCGCATGCCGCTTGCCACCGACCTGGAACGCCCATTGGCTGGGCCGCTGGTCGATCGTGCGGATGATGCAGACATGCTCCTTCAACTCCGCGGGATGCGCGGGCCGGCCATGCCGCGCGAAATAGGACGGCGCACCGAACACCACGCGGCGCAGCGCCCCCAGCCGTTTCCCCTGCAAGCCTGAATCGGGCAGCTCGGCGATGCGCACGACCAGGTCGAGGCTCTCGGCGGCAAGATCGGTGAACCCGTCGCTCAGTTGCAGATCGACTTCGACCTGCGGATGGCGCGCCATATACTCCGCGATGATCGGAACCAGGAAATCGGGACCGAACAGCACCGGCGCCCCCACGCGCAGCACCCCCACCGGCTCGACCCGCCGGTCGGCCGCCTCCAGCTTCGCCTCCCTGATCTCCGTCACCGCGGGCTTGATCCGCCGGTAATAGGCCTGTCCCGCCTCGCTCAGCGAGGAGCGGCGCGTGGTGCGGTGAACCAGCTGCACCCCGATCTCCGCCTCCAGCGCGGCGAGCGACCGGCTGACGGTCTGCAGCGACCGGTTCAGCTGCCGCGCCGCCCGCGTCAGGCTTTCGGCTTCGGCGATCGCCACGAACGTTTCCAGGTCTTCGATGCGCGCCATGATTATCTCGAAAAGCGGGATAGAGACTCGTCCATAGCCCGGATTGTTCACGATATCTTTGACAATATATCCGCGTTCCAGGGTCCGGGCCAAAGGCGAGCGGATCGAGCGGACAGGGAGTATCGGCGATGCACATCGATCAGGAACGGCCACGACGCAGGAAGCTTCCGCCCGGCTATGCCCGGATCCTGATGCCGCTGATTCTGTCGATCATCATGTCCGGCGTCGTCTCGGCGGTGGCGACCATTGCGTCGATCGGGCTGGGATCGGGCTTTGCCCTGGGCTGGCCAAAGGCATGGGGCGCATCGTGGATGGTCGCCTTCCCGACGCTGCTGCTCGTGCTGCCTGTCGTCCGCCGGATCGTGGGCGTCATCGTGGAGCAACCGCAGGGGCAGTGATCAGCGGGCGACCCGTCGCCTGCGGGGCGCCCGCGACGATTACGGCGACTAGGCGGGCAGCGCGGGACAATCTCGCGCTGGCGCTACGTCGCGAGGGGATCGGCCCGGACGTGCGGGAATTGTCGAGGGAGTGGCGGGATAGGGTGGTGCCGTAAGCGGCAGGAATTGCTTGACTTGTTGGAAAATGTTGCTGATATGTTCTCACCGCGTTTCTGGGGAGAGGCAGCGGTATGGATATTTCTGCACAAGATCGGCGGCGGGCATTCTCGCAATGGATGCGGACCGGGATATGGCACGGGGCTTTCGATGCCGGTGGCATCGAGCATAAGTTCAATCCCTATCATGACCCGCGGAACGGGCAGTTCACCTTCGCTCCGGGTGGGCCGAGATCGCTCAGCCATGTGGTCATTTCGCATGGGCGTGGAAAAGGGTTCCGGACCTATCGTGGCTCGTTGTCCGGTAGCGAGGCGGTTCGATCGTCGGCGACTGACGTTCAGTCAGCGAAGCTCGATGATGGGCGAGGGCCAGGCTTGGCCGGTCGTGTCTTCGGGCGTGGCGAGACCGCGCAATTGCTTGCGCCACCCGACACCGGGCGATCATCGCGTCGCGGCGGTTCCAATCGGTACTATGAGGAGGAGCGGCACGGGCCAGGCGATCCTGATGCTTTGGAGCGCGCTTTCCCAGGCCTCCGGGGCAGCCCGGCCGGCGCAATCGTGGCTGTTGCCGATGGGTTCTTCGACCTTTCCGGGCCGTCGCGTGCGGCGACCACCGCACTGGCAAGGAACTGGTCCAACGCGCTGGAAAATGACATCAAGAGGATCGTTCCTGGATTCAGGTACGATACCCAGTTTGAGAACACTCTCCAAGGCCAGGCCAGTCGCCTCAATGATCTTCGTTGGTTGAGGGCTTGGAACTATGTACGGGTGAAGAACGACTATGGGCCGCTTCAAGTTGAAACGATGCGATTCATGCAGGAGAGCGCGGACCAAGCCTATGATCAAGCTCTAGCGCTGCTGAAGAAAAAGAACTTGAAAATCCGCCTTTCTGATCGGGAGGCGATAGGCAATTTCGTGGATGGCGCTGTTCGCTCTCGTCTTCGCATGAGGCTCGCGAGATATGGCTTGAAGACGCTAGGCGGGAAGCAGGTGCAGGTGAATCGACGAGAGAAGGGGCTTGTGGGTGGCGAAGTGGCTTATCGCAGGCCTGATGCGCGTATTGGTGCAATCGCCTTTGATGTTACATTGACCGAGAAGACGTTGAAAACACCACAAATACGCGGTTTCTTCGCCACGGACTTTCAGCCAACTCACGTTGTAATCATCCGCCCGCGCCAAGTGGATGGGCCTAGTACTTATGCTATCAAGCGACAGGAGGCGGGCCAATGAATAATGAATACGGAAATGGAATCCCCAATTCAGAACCATATATTCCGTCCTCGCTGAGCGAGGTTTATGATCTGATCGCACTGATGATTCTTAGTGCACCAACTTTCGTCGACAGGTCTGGCTATTTTCCGGAGCAGGATGTCCATACGCTATTCTCGATGTTGACTCAGGGTTTCGAGGAAGTGCGCAGAAAACTTGGCGAAGAGCGCTTTGATAAGCTGAACGATCTCGCCACGCGGGCAAAAGCGTTGTTCGCGGGTGGTGTCGACGACAGCAGCGGTAAGGCTGATCAGGCACGCGATCTACTGTTCGAGATCGAAGAAATTATCCAAGATGCTCGTTCGCGGCGGGTGGTTGCGAAATTGAAGGACGAGGATGGAGAGGTGACCGGCGATTGACTGGAGGTGGTTTCGGCTAAATACGGACCGTAAGGGCATTTCCAATGAACGACAACGAAGAGCCTTGGCTTCCAAATCTCGAGCCATACATCCCGGCCTCTTTGAGCGCGATACAAGATTTCCTTGCCACTCTTCTGGGAGGGGCGCCTACATTTATTGATAAGACGGGATTTTATCCGGATCAGAATATCGACACTCGCTTCCATCAACTGGTCGAGGCATTTGGAAAGGTTCGTAGCAAGTTGGGCGAGGAGCGTTACGAACGTCTTTTGGTGCTCTCCGCTCAGGCCAAGGCGCTATTCCTGGCCGATCCGAATGACGACAACGGCAAGACGCTTGAGGGTTGCAAGCTCATCTGGGAGATCGAGGGCATCATCCGGGATGCCCGCAAGCACCGTGTCAAAGCCAAGCTCAAAGACGACGAAGGCGAAGTAAGCGGCGACTGACCAACGGATCAGCCCTTCAACCCCGCATAGCCCGGCTTGAACGTCCACCCCGTCACCCACGCCACCAGCCGCGGCACCGGCGCGTTGCGCTCCATCCACTCCGAATATTCGCGGTACGCCGGGTCGGCGCCGAGGTGCTTTTCCTCGGTCTTGGCGCGGATGTAATAGACGCCGCTCACTGCGGCGAGCAGCACCGTCGCGCGGATCGCGTCGTACAGGCTGCCCGTGGTCACCAGCAGCGGACAGGTGCTGATCCACCAGAACAGATTCTTGGACAGATACGCCGGGTGCCGCGTCCACGCATACGGTCCATGCGTGATGATCCCGCGATGCGTGAGGTTTGAGAAGCGGAAGCCGAACGCCATCGTCGCCCAGGCATAGATCGCGGTCAGCGCCACCAGCACCGCGCCGATGATCCACAGCAGGATGTCATGGCCCGCCAGCCAGTGCGTCCAGTCCGACGTGCCGGGGTGATAGTCCAGCGGTCCGCCATTCCCCATCAGGATGAACGGCGGGTAGCAGATGAGCGCGAACGCCCAGCCAGCGGCATAGGGATTGGCGGTGCGGATATGGCTGTCGAGCGGGCGGAAGGTCAGGATATAGCCCACCGTCGCGAACGCCACGTCGAGCATGAACATGCCCGTGATCAGCCAGTTGGCTAGCGCGATCGGGTTGTGCAGGATGCCGTCGGTGCTCGCGCGCACGAACTGGCTGTATCCCGGCGGCACGATCGCCAGCATGAAGGCGAGGAAGAACGCCTTCACCGCCCAGCTGCGCAGGTGATTGTGGATCGCCGCCTCGTCGATCGGCTCGTCCTTGTTGCCCAGCAGCCATGCCCCCAGCATCCACGCGCCGTCCCTCGGCTTCTCCAGCCGCCGGTCGATCCACATCACATAGGGGACGGACAGGATGAACAGCGCGGGCGCCGACATCTGGAAACACCACATGGCAAAGGCGAAATTGCCTTCCCAGTAGAAGCGGCATACCGAATAGATCGCGGCGATCCCGCCCCAGGTCAGCCAGAGTCCCGCGATCTTGGTGATCGAGATGTCGAGCGTTTCCTTGAGTGGCCGGGGGTTCTCCCATTTCACGCCGGTGCTCGGGTTGCGGTGGACCTTGTCCACGAGCAGCGCCCACAGCACCATCGGCACGCCGCCCGCGACCAGATTGACCAGCGCGGCATAGGGACCGTCCAGCCCCTTCATCCGCGCGAACACCAGCCAGCATGCCATGCCCACCAGTCCCGCCAGCCCGCACCCGGTGCTGACCGCGGACTTGGGCCGCGGATCGGCCTTGGCCGGCGTGGCAAGATTGGCGTCGTGATACATCCCGTCCCGCATAGCCGCGAATGGTAAGCAAGCCATGAAGGGTGTTTCAACCCTTGGCGCCGCCGCGCAGGGGAGGGGGCTTCTCGACCCCTTTACCTTCCCGCCGCGCCGCGCCTAAAGGTGTAACATCATATCCTTCCCTGAATTCGAGGCCCCCATGCGCCGCGTCATCGCGCTTTCCGCCCTGCTTCTCGCTACCGCCGCCACCGCTCAGAACTCCGCGCCCCAGCCGCTGCCGTTCGACAACCGCATCCCGGCGGCGCGCGACACCGCCTATCCGGGCACGATCGTGCTCAAGGTCGACGCGACCAACGTCCAGCAGGCGATCTATCGCGTGAAGCAGACCATTCCGGTGGCGCAGGACGGCCATATGGTCCTGCTCATGCCGGCATGGCTGCCCGGCAAGCACGCCGCGCGCGGCGAGATCGAGAAGCTGACTGGCCTCAAGATCAGCGCTGGGGGCAAGGCGGTGCCGTGGAAGCGCGACACGGTCGATGTCTGGGCCTTCCACATCGATGTGCCGCGCGGTGCGAAGCAGCTCGACCTTGAGTTCCAGTTCACCGGCGCGACCGACCCCGATCAGGGCCGCGTCTCGATCGCGCCGGCCATGCTCAACCTCCAGTTCGAACAGGTGAGCCTCTATCCCGCCGGCTGGTTCACCCGCCGTATCCCGATCCAGGCGACCGTGACCTATCCTGAGGGCTGGACGGCGGTGTCGGGCCTGCCCGCCAGGAAGCAGGGCGCGTCCTATGTCTATGACAAGACCGACTACGAGACGCTGATCGACTCGCCGGTGTTCGCCGGGCGCAACTATCGCGAGTTCAAGCTGTCGGACCGCGTCGATCTCAACGTCTTCGCCGATGATGCCAAGGAGCTCGAGGCCAAGCCCGAGCAGATCGACGCGCACAAGAAGCTGGTCGATCAGGCGGTCAAGCTGTTCGGCGCGCAGCATTACGACCGCTACGAATTCCTGCTGTCGATCAGCGACGAGATGGGCGGCATCGGGCTCGAGCATCACCGCAGCTCCGAAAATGGCGTGAAGCCCGGCTATTTCACCAAGTGGAGCGACGGCCCCGGCTCGCGCAACCTCCTCCCGCATGAGTTCGTGCACAGCTGGAACGGCAAGTTCCGTCGCGGCGCCGACAGCTGGACCCCCGATTTCCGCACGCCGATGCGCAACTCGCTACTGTGGGTCTATGAGGGGCAGACCCAGTTCTGGGGCTATATCCTCCAGGCGCGCTCGGGCATC
>CAYOXO010000194.1:0-7257 GCA_964407945.1 uncultured Stakelama sp. | reverse complement strand
ATGAACAGGATATGGTCGGTCTTCATCGGCCCATATTTGGTCGAGACCGTGGTGCCTTCGATCAGCGGCAACAGGTCGCGCTGGACGCCCTCGCGGCTGACCGAGCCGCCGCGCACGTCGCTGACCGCGATCTTGTCGATCTCGTCGAGGAAGACGATGCCGTTGGCTTCTGCATCCGCCAGCGCGACGCGCGCGACATCGTCCTGGTCGAGGCGCTTGTCGGCCTCTTCCTCGACCAGCTTGGCCCAGGCGGCGTGGACGTTCATCTTACGGCGCTTCAATTGCGGGCCGCCAAAGCCCTTCATCATCTCGCCGAGGTTGATCATCTGCGGACCGGCGCCGGGAATCTCGAACGGCATGCCGCCGGTCGCCTCGACCTCGATCTCGATCTCGGTGTTGTCGAGATGGCCGGCGTTGAGGCGCTCGCGAAAGGCTTCGCGGGTGGCTTGCGAGGAATCCTTGCCGGTGAGGGCGTCGAGCAGGCGGGTCATCGCCGCGGCCTCGGCCTTGTCCTTGACCGCGGTGCGGCGGCGTTCGCGCTCGAGCCGGATCGCTTCCTCGACGAGGTCGCGAGCGATCTGTTCGACGTCGCGGCCGACATAGCCGACCTCGGTGAACTTGGTCGCCTCGACCTTCACGAAGGGGGCGTCGGCGAGCTTGGCGAGGCGGCGGCTGATCTCGGTCTTGCCGCAGCCGGTCGGCCCGATCATCAGGATGTTCTTGGGCGTGACCTCGTCGCGCAGATCGGCCTTGAGCTGTTGGCGGCGCCAGCGGTTGCGCATCGCGACGGCAACCGCGCGCTTGGCTTCCTTCTGGCCGATGATGTGCGCGTCGAGCGCGGCGACGATGGTCTTGGGAGTCAGATTGTCGTTCATTCTCAGGGGTTCGTTTCTCAGGGTTATTCGGGGAGATAGGGAGCGCCGGGGCGGGCAGCCAGTGCCCGGGCGATCGGCTGGTCGATGCGGTCGATCATGAAACCGGGATAGCCGCGATACGGCGCGCTGATCGCGTCGAGCCCGGCGACTTCGTCCGGCGTCAGGGCGAGGTTCACCGCGGCGAGGTTGTCGTCGAGCTGGTGCATTTTGGTGGCGCCGATCACGACGCTGGAAATGGCAGGCTTGGCCAGCACCCAGGCGAGTGCGACCTGGGCCACGGTCGCATCGTGCGCCGCCGCGATCTCGCGAAGGCGGTCGATCACGGTGAAGCCAATGTCGCGATCGAACGGGATGCCGTCATGCGCGGAGAGCCGGTCTTCGGCGCCGCCCATATCCTCGCGGCTGTACTTGCCCGAGAGGAAGCCGCCGCCGAGCGGGCTCCAGGCGGTGATGCCGAGGCCGTAGCGTTGCGCCATCGGCACGAACTCATTCTCGATATCGCGGCCGATCAGCGAATACATGAGCTGACCATGGGTGAAGGGCGCCCAGCCGTTCGCGCGTTGAAGCTCCATCGCCGCCGCGACCTTCCACGCCGGCCAGTTGGAATAGCCGAGATAGCGCGCCTTGCCCGAGCGGACGATGGCATCGAGCGCGCGCAGCGTTTCCTCGAGCGGGGTGTTGCGGTCGTCGCGATGGGCGATGAAGATATCGACATGATCGGTGCCGAGCCGCTTCAGGCTCTGGTCGATCGACCAGTGGAGATGCGCCGCCGACAGGCCCGATCGGCCGAGCTGCGGGGTCATGCGCCAGCCCGCCTTGGTCGCGATCACCATCCGGTCGCGGCGGCCCGCGATGATCTCGCCGAACACCGCCTCCGTCTCGCCGTCCGAATAGACGTCGGCAGTGTCGAAGAAGTTGATTCCGGCGTCGAGCGCGCGGTCGACCAGCGCGGTGGCGTCGTCGAGCCGCGTCTTCGCGATCGCGGCGAGGCCGCCGCCGCGGGTGAAGGTCATGGTGCCGAGCGACAGGCGCGAAACGATCAGGCCGCTGTCACCGAGGCGGGAGTAGAGCATTGCGGTCTCCTAGTCGGACTCGGCTTCGGGGGTGGCGGCGAGCCAGGCTTCGGCTTGCGCCATGGTGAGGAAGACCCTGACACGCGGATGCGTCAATGTGCGCTCCGCCTGAAGCTTGCTGAGCTGGCTGCCCACGACCACCGCCGAGCGGCCCGAGGTGAGCGCCATGCCGCCGCGCATGATGCTCGGGAGCAGGTCGGCAACGTCGTTCGCCTGAACCGGGAAGGCGAGCGATTCGACGAGAATGTCGAAATCGTCGCGTGTCGCACGCACTTCCTGGATCTTCGCGCCCACTGCCGCGGCGAAGGCGGGGATCATGTCCGTCGTCCAGAAATCGCGCACATGGATCATGATCCGGTTGGCGTGCGACCGGTAATCGACCCGGAACAACGGACGATCCTGTAGTGCCGGCCGGAGGGCGGTGGCGTTCAATTCACGCTGTCCAGCGTCTCCACCGTCAGCCGATCGTTGGTGTAGACGCACAGATCGCCCGCGATCTTCATCGCCTTGCGGCAGATCGTTTCGGCATCCTGCTCATATTCCACCAGTGCGCGCGCCGCGGCGAGTGCGAAATTGCCGCCGGACCCGATCGCTGCCACGCCGGCTTCGGGTTCGAGCACGTCGCCATTGCCGGTGATGATCAGCGTCACTTCCTTGTCAGCGACGATCAGCATCGCCTCGAGGTTGCGCAGATATTTGTCGGTGCGCCAGTCCTTGGCGAGTTCGACCGCGGCGCGCATCAACTGGCCCTGATGGCGTTCGAGCTTGGCTTCGAGCCGTTCGAACAGGGTGAAGGCGTCGGCGGTGGCGCCGGCAAAGCCCGCGATCACGCTGCCGTCGCCGATCGGGCGGACCTTGCGCGCATTGGGCTTCATCACGGTGCTGCCCTGGCTCACCTGGCCGTCGCCGGCGATGACTACTCGGCCGTTGCGGCGCACGGAAAGGATGGTCGTGCCGTGCCACGTCATTTTGTCGCTCATGGCCGCGCATATCGGGTGCGTGTCGCGCGGGTTCAATCGTCATTTTTCGTGTATAGCGGGGCAGCACGAACAGGGAGGGCCCCCGTATGACTGGCGAAACTTCAAGCAGTCTGATCGAGCGTTGCAAGAACATCCTTTTGAAACCCAAGGAGGAATGGGATCGGATCGACACCGAACCCGCAACCGTTGGCGGGCTGATGACCGGCTGGGTCGTCCCGCTCGCGGCGATCGGGCCGGTCGCCGGGCTGATCGGCGGGCAGGTGTTCGGCTATGGCGGATTCGGGATCACCATCCGTCCGAGCCTGATGGGCGCAGTGACGACCGCGGTGATCGGCTATGTGCTGGCGCTGGTCAGCGCGTTCCTGCTGGCGAAGATCATCGATGCGCTGGCGCCCACTTTCGGCGGCCAGAAGAACCCGGCGCAGGCGATGAAGGTCGCCGCCTATAGCGGCACCGCCAGCTATCTTGCCGGAATCTTCCAGATCGTCCCGGCGCTGATGATCCTCGGGATCCTGGGGCTGTACAGCCTCTATCTCCTCTATCTGGGCCTGCCGCGGCTGATGAAGGCGCCGGAGGACAAGGCGATGGGCTATACGATCGTGACCGTGCTGGTGGCGATCGTGCTGTTCGTCGTGGTCGGCGCGGTGACGGCGGCGGTGACGAGCGCGGTCGCGCCGCGGGCGCTGACCTATGGGTCCGCGGCGGGCAGCGTCGAGCTGCCCGGCGTCGGCAAGGTCGATCTCAACAAGATCGAGGAAGCCTCTGCCAAGATGGAAGCCGCGGCCGAGCGCGCCAAGACCGCGACCCCGGTCGATCGCCAGGCGCTCGCCGCGCTGCTGCCGGCATCGGCGGGCGGCTGGACGCGCACTGCGCTCGAAAGCTCGACCGCCAGCGCGGGCGGCATGGGCGGATCGCAGGCCGAGGCGCGCTATGAAGCGAACGGCAAGGATGTGCGGCTCAAGGTCGCCGATCTTGCCGCCGCCGGTGCGTTCGCGGCGATGGCGAGCGCGTTCAAGGTCGAGACCAGCAGCGAAAACGATCAGGGCTATGAGAAATCGGGCCTGATCGATGGCCGCTACACGATGGAGAAATGGAACAAGGAAGGACGCGGCAGCTATGGCGTGCTGCTGTCCGACCGCTTCCTGGTCGAGGCCGAGGGCAACGCCCCCGACATCGGCACGTTGAAGGCGCTGGTTGGCGCGATCGATCTGGGCAAGCTCGAAGCGCTTGCCAAGTGAATCGGGCGATGCCGGGGAGCGGGTTCGCGCTCCCCGGCAACATCGACGACGTGACGCGAAACGCGCGTCATCCCGTCACTTTTCGACGCCCCTGATCTTCCCCCATTGGCGCGCCGCGGTGTAGCCGAGATAGCCGGTGCCGAAGAGCGCGTAGAGCGGCTCCGGAATGCCGGCGAGATAGGCGTTCATGCCATTGGCGATGCCCTTTGCCATCTCGGGCTCGACCGCGCCGATCAGTCCCATCGGGATCGCCCAGAGCAGCAGCGCGTACATGACGTAGAGAAAGCTCGGTCGCGCGCGGCTGGTCCAGGGATCGGACGACTGCGCCTCGGCGACGATGGCCGAGAGCTGGGTGCGGACCGACTCCATCTCCTGCGTGCCTTCGAGCTTGATCAGCTCGAGCTTGGCAGCGTCGCGTGCCTTGGGGTCGGGGATGATCTTGTCGATCAGGCCCGCAATGGGGCCGATGATGCCTGCGATGATGCTCATGTCATGTCCTCGTCAAAGTGAAGGGGTTTGGGTTCATTTTTCCACTTACGAACCAATTCGGTTTGCGAGCCAGCCGTAGAGAAAGGCTTCGTTGGCCGGGCGGCGCGCGGCGAGATCGAGATAGCGTTCGCCCTGAAGCGCCTCGACCGCCTTGATCAGCACGGCTTCGCCCGACGGACCGCGATGATCGAGAAAGGCGTCGAGCGCGGCTAGCGTGACGCGGCCGATCGCACCGTCGACCGCCATGTCGGCATAGTCCTTGCCATTGCGGTTGAGCGCGTTGAGCGCGCGCTGGAGGAAGCGTGCGGCGACTGCCGGTCCCATGTTGATTCCGGTGTCGAACAGCTCGGCGGCGAGCGTCGGTGCGCGTTCCGCGACATCGGCGATGCGCGGCCGGAGCCAGTAGAGGCGCCGGTAGATTGCCGCTGCCTCCTCACGCGGGAAGACGCGCATGTCGCCAGCAAAGCCGTGTTGACGCGCGACCGCCTGGGTGATGCCCCAGCGGGTGGGGCCGCCGCGGTCGGCGGGGTGGTTGGAATAGCCGCCCTCGCGGGCGATTACCTCTTCGATCAGATCTTCGATGGTCATTCAAATCGCTCCTGTTGAACGACTCAAGATAACCTATATGGTTCGTTGTAGGAAAATGCTTTCTGTGATAGGGCGCGGCGTATGGCAAAGACCCGACCCGATCAGCTGCTCGTCGAACGCGGGCTGGCCGAAAGCCGGACGCGCGCGCAGGCGCTGATCCTGGCTGGCCTGGTGTTCAGCGGCGACAAACGCGTCGACAAGCCCGGCCAGCCGATCGCGCCCGACGCCCCGCTTGAAGTGAAGGGCCGCGATCACCCATGGGTCTCGCGCGGCGGGGTCAAGCTGGCACATGGCCTCGACCATTTCGGGATCGATCCTGCGGGGATGGTGGCGATCGATGTGGGATCGTCGACCGGTGGCTTTACCGACGTGCTGCTCACGCATGGGGCGAGGCGGGTCTATGCGGTGGACAGCGGGACCAACCAGCTCGCCTGGAAGCTGCGACAGGACGAGCGCGTCGTGGTGCACGAACAGACCAGCGCGCGGGTGCTGACCGCGGGGCATATCCCCGAACCGATCGACATCGTGGTGTGCGACGCGAGCTTCATCGGCCTGGCCAAGGTGCTCGAACGCCCCTTTGCTTTTGTGCGTGAAGGCGCGTGGGTGGTCGCGTTGATCAAGCCGCAGTTCGAGGCCGGCCGGGAAGAGGTTGGCAAGGGCGGCGTCGTGCGCGACCCGGCGGTGCATGAACGCGTCTGTGGCGAGGTGGTCGCCTGGCTGGAGGGCGCGGGCTGGAGCGTCGAAGGCGTGACGCGCAGCCCGATCACGGGGCCCGAAGGCAATGTCGAATTCCTGGTCGCTGCGCGGGCCGGCAAGGCAGGCGAGCTGGCGCGGCAGGCGTAAGCGACACAATTTGGTGTTGCGTGGCGAAACAAGGACTCGACACGCGTGGCGGCCAGGCGCAGCATCGCTTCACTCTGGGGAAGTGACCATGCGTACTGTACCGAATGCCACCGCGACCGACCCGCCCCGTGATGCCGCACAGCCGCAACCGCCGATCCGGCTGTTCGCCTATATCGAAGCGATTGGCGCCTGCGGCCTGCTGATCCTCGTGGGCATGTGTCTGTTCGGTTCCTGAGACCGGCGCGGACGCGTATCGGTTCCGGGGAGCCTAGTTACCCATAGCCGTTGCGGGCACGCTCCGCAGCCCTGACCACCGTGCGTCCCACGGGCGGCGGTTTGGCCGGGTCCGGCCAGGAGGGCGCGGTGGTCCAGCCGAGATGGGGAAGGCTGACGCTGCGCTTGCCCGACAGATCGGTGCGGGCGACGATCAGGCCCTTTTCCTCGATAAAGGCCATCATCCGCTTGGCGCGGCCCAATGAGCTGGTGCCGTAGAGCGCGGCGAGCTGGGTGTCGGACGGGCATGGCTCATTCGTTCGCGCAGCGCGGGCGATGCCGAGAAACGGGGTGAGCATCTCTTCGGGCAGGGACGCCGCGAGGGTCAGGACTTCGTCCCAGCCCTCCGAATCGGTGATGCCTGCACGGGCGAGCGCGAGTGCGGAGCGGAAGGCGGCAAGGTCTTTCCCCGGCTCGACACCGCGCATCCGGCAGCGGACGGTATAGTCCTGGAAGATGGTGGGGAGCGGCTGGCGGCTCTCCTCGCCGGCGATCTCGGCGAGGATCGCGCGGCGAACCTCGTCCTGTTCGCCTTCCTCCAGCACCGGCATGTCGGGGACGGGCGCCGGCGCGGGGGTGGCGATGCTGCGCATCAGATCGGACATCGGCACCGGCGCGGGCGGAGGCGGGGGCGGCACCTCATCCTCCGCACCGGGCGCGAACAACATGTCGCGCATGTCCTCGGTCGCCGCGGTCGGGAGCGGCATCAGCTTCGGGCTTACCGCCTTCGAGCCGGTCTTCACTTCGCCGATCTTCACCGAAATAGGGCGGCGGGTGATGGCGGGGCCGAGCGCGAGGAATTCGCCGCGCGCGAGGTCACGGATCGTGTCCGCCTGGCGCCGTTCCATGCCGAGCAGGTCGGCGGCGCGGGCCATGTCGATGTCGAGGAAGGTGCGAC
>CAYOXO010000193.1:0-7287 GCA_964407945.1 uncultured Stakelama sp. | reverse complement strand
GATGTAGCTGCCCGAGCGATACATGCTCTCGGCCCGATTGAGGCCGAGCGCCTTGACCGCGATGCGAACTTCGCCGGGGCCCGGCGCGGGGACATCGACCTCGACAATCCGCAGGACTTCGGGGCCGCCGATCGACTCGAAGCGAACTTGTTTGGCCATGTTTCCACTCCGTCATGAATGCCGGGCCGGGGATCGGCGCGGCGGGAGCGGGGGAGATGTGGACGGGCGCGGAATTGAAAATACGGTAATCGGATTCACATAGTGCACCGGATGTAACCACCCGGGAACCGAGATGCAGAAGCTGCAGGATTACGACGCGGTGCCGGGTTGCACCCTCTATGCCGCGCTCAACCTGATCAGCGGCAAGTGGAAGGGGATGATCCTCTATCATCTGCTGCGCGGCGAGCGGCGGTTCAACGCGCTGCAACGCGAACTGAAAGGCTGTTCGCAGCGGATGCTGATCAAGCAGCTGCGTGAGCTGGAGGAGGACGGGCTGGTCGAGCGCACCGTCTTTGCGGTGGTGCCGCCGCGGGTCGACTATGCGATCACCGATGAGGGCCGCGCGCTCGAGCCGATCCTGCTGGCGCTGCGCGACTGGGGGCATGGCTGGCTGAGCCGGCGCGACCTGACGGTGCGCGAGAATCATCTGACGGCCTGAGCGGTCAGGCGATTTGGGCGCAGGCCATCATTTGCCGCGCCAGCGCCTGTGCCGTGCAAGGCGCGGTGCCGCTGAGCCAGAGGCGCAGCATCGCGATCTGGGCCGCGGCGATCGCGGCGGCTCGCATCGCGGCGGGGACGGGCGTGTCGTCAAGGCCGGTGGCGATCATGTCGGCGAGGTGGCGTTGGAGCTTTGCGCCGGCGGACGAGGCGAGGAGGATCCGGCCGACGAAGCGCTGCTGCCAGATATGGTCGAGCGTGGCGCGCAAATGCGCCTCGACCGGGCGGCCGAGTGCCGCGCGTGCCATCGGATCGAGGATCGGCTCCGTCGCCGCGAGCAGCACATCATCCTTGCCGCGAAAATGCTCGTAAAAGGTGGCACGGCCGATCCCGGCTGCGGCGATCAGGTCGGTGACGCGGATCGCGTTGTAGCGGCGATCGAGCGCGAGCGCGCGGAATGCCGCCAATATGGCTTCGCGGGTGCGGCCGGTGCGCGGATCGGGACTGGCTTCCATGTCCGGAGACTAGCCCGGCGACGGCACGGCGGGGAGACGGGATTCGCCGTTCGTTTCCGGACATGTCGAGCCGCATGTCCGGAAACGGACGTTTGGGGCGCTTTGCCTCTCGCCGGAGCCGCCAAAGCTGCGCATGACGGGGCCGGACAAGGAGCAAAACGATGAGCGAAGACCATCGCGTCGTGGCGATCGTGCCGAGCAGTGACCTCGATGCCAGCGAGGCATTCTACAAGCGGCTTGGGTTCGAGGCGGTCAGCGACTGGGGGCATTACCGCATCCTTGCCGACGGGCGCGGCTGGCATCTGCACCTCAACCGCATGCCCGGCTGGCCGAAGCGGATCGAGGACAATCCGTTCGGCCTGTACCTCTATGTCGAGGATGTCGACGCGGTCGCCGAGCGCGTGCGCGACCTGATCATCGAGCCGGGCACGCCGAGCCTCAAGCCCTGGGGCTGCTACGAGTTCGCGGTGAGCGACCCGAGCGGGGTGCTGGTGCGGATCGGGCGGGTTACTGGCTAGGCGCCGTCCTTAGTCGCGCAGCAGCTCGTTGATCCCGGTCTTGCTGCGGGTCTGGGCGTCGACGGTCTTGACGATCACCGCGCAATAGAGGCCGGGGCCGCCGTCCTTGCCCGGCAGCGTGCCGGGGACGACCACCGAATAGGGCGGGACGACGCCGCGATGGACTTCGCCGGTGGCGCGGTCGACGATCTTGGTGCTGGCGCCGAGATAGACGCCCATCGACAGCACCGCGCCTTCGCCGACGCGAACGCCCTCGGCCACCTCGGCACGCGCGCCGATAAAGGCGCCGTCGCCGATGATGACGGGATCGGCCTGGAGCGGTTCGAGCACGCCGCCGATGCCGACGCCGCCCGAGAGGTGGACGTTCTTGCCGATCTGCGCGCAGCTGCCGACGGTGGCCCAGCCATCGACCATCGAGCCTTCACCGACATAGGCGCCGATGTTCACGAAGCTGGGCATCAGCACGACATTCTTCGAGATATGCGCGCCGTGGCGCACGACGCTGCCCGGCACCTGGCGGAAGCCGGCGGCGCGGAAGCGCGCGTCGTCCCAGCCCGCGGTCTTGAGCGGAACCTTGTCGAAGCCCCAGTCGCCATTCTCGGTGCCGATCACGGCGTTGTCGTTGAGGCGGAAGGAGAGGAGCACGGCTTTTTTCAGCCACTGGTTGACCTGCCAGCCGTCACCCACCGGCTCGGCGACGCGCGCGGTGCCGCTGTCGAGCAGGTTGAGCGCCTCGACGACGGCCTCGCGCACCGCGCCGGTGGTGGCGAGGGAGATGTTGGCGCGGTCTTCCCAGGCGGCGTCGATCGTGGCGGCGAGGTCGGTCATGATTGCTCCAGGATGGTTTCGAGCCAGTGGCTGATGTCGTGGGTGGTGTGGTCGATATAGCTGCGGTCGCTGTCGGGCGCCTGCTCGGAGCCGTTGTCGACCCAGATGGTGGTCATGCCGATCGCCTTGGCCGGGGCGAGGTTGCGCGCCATGTCCTCGACGAAGGCGGCGGTCTTCGGATCGATGTTCCACGCCTCGCACACGCTGCGATAGGCGTCGGGGTGCGGCTTGGGCGCATAGTTGCTGGCGTGGACGTCGTGGATCGCCTCGAAGCTCTCGGCGAGGCCGAGGCGGCCGAGCACCTTTTGCGCATAGGGCGCGTCGGCGTTGGTGAAGACGAGCTTCCGTCCGGGCAGCTTGGCGATCGCGGCGGCGAGCGGGGCGTTATGCTCGAGCACGTCCATTTCGATGTCGTGGACGTCCGCCAGATATTCGTGCGGATCGATGCCATGTTCGGCCATCAGCCCGGCGAGCGTTGTGCCGTGCGAGATGAACCATTGCTTCTGCACGCGGCGCGCCTCGACCGGGTCGAGGTTCAGCAGCCGGGCGACATAGGCGCCGATCCGCTCGTCGATCTGGGCGAACAGGTCCGCGCTCTTGGGGTAGAGCGTATTGTCGAGATCGAACAGCCAGGCGTCGATATGGGCAAGATCGGGGCGCATGATGCGGTGGCGTTTAGGGGGGATGGCGGCGAAGGGGAAGGATAGGAATGCTTGGGGAGGAATTGATTGGGCGTTGCCAAGCCTTGCTTGGGTAGCGGCGGCGGGCGCGGCTTCCCATCTGGCCGGGCATGACAGCCTACTCCCTGCTCGATCTCGTCCCGATCCTTGAGGGCGGCAACGCCAGCCGGTCCTTCGCCAACGCCGCCGATCTGGCGAAACATGCGGAGGCGGAGGGTTTCAGCCGCTACTGGGTGGCCGAACATCACGGCATGCCGGGGATTGCGAGCGCGGCGACGTCGGTCGTGATCGCGCATGTCGGCGCGGCCACATCGACGATCCGCGTCGGCGCGGGCGGGATCATGCTGCCCAATCACGCGCCGCTGGTGATCGCCGAGCAGTTCGGCACGCTCGACGCGCTGTTCCCCGGACGGATCGACCTAGGCCTTGGCCGTGCGCCGGGAAGCGATCAGCGCGTGGCGCGAGCGATGCGGCGCAACCTGGAGACCAGCTCCGACGCCTTCCCGCAGGATATCGTCGAGCTGCAGAGCTATTTTGCCGATGACGGCCAGACCGGCATCCATGCGGTGCCGGGCGGCGGCGCGCGGCCCGAATTGTGGATCCTGGGATCGAGCCTGTACGGCGCGCAGCTCGCCGCGGCATTGGGGCTGCCCTATGCCTTTGCCTCGCACTTCGCGCCGGGATCGCTGGACGAAGCGCTCGACGTCTATCGCCGGCAGTTCCGGCCCTCGGCGGTGCTCAACAAGCCGCATGCGATGGCGGGGTTCAACGTGTTCGCTGCCGATACCGACGATGAGGCCGCGTTGCTCGCGACATCGATGCAGCAGGCGTTCGTCGCGCTGCGCACGACCGGCACGGGGATCAAGCTGCCGCCGCCGGTGCCGGCCTATCTCGACACGATTCCGGGACAGGCGCGGGCGATGCTCGACCATGTCCTGTCGTGCACCGCGATCGGCGGGCCGGAGACGGTGCGCGACGGGCTGGCCAAGTTCATTGCGCGCACAGGGGTGGACGAGGTGATGCTGGTCAGCTCGATCTACGACCATGCGGCACGCAAGAAGAGCCTCTCGATCGCCGCGGAGGCGATGCGGGGGCTGTGAATTCGCCATTTCGGGTTGGTGCCGCATTCTATCAAACGCGTGCCCGAAAGCTGCCTTGATCGGGGGGCACCAACCACGCTGACAGGGACACGTTCAGGGGGCTGAACGAGGAGCAGACGGCGATGTCAGCGCCCAAGGCTGCCACGAAGAAAGTCGGGATCCGGTGCCATATCGGCGTCCACCGGCCACGCCGTCGCGACCGTCCCGGCCGCGGCGAGTTCGAGACGACGTGTCGCGATTGCGGCTGCGATCTGGTGCTCAGTCCGGTGACCGGGCGGTGGCGGTTCGTGGGCGTGATGGGCTGACGACCAGAATAGGGTTGTCATTCCCGCGAAGGCGGGAATCCATTCTGGCTGGCCTCAAGACAAGAACCGCAGCGGCAGGACGAATGGATTCCCGCCTTCGCGGGAATGACGACGAATGATGTGGCGCTAGCCCGCCGCCGGCAGCCTGAGCCTCACCAGCAATCCGCCCAGATCCTCGCTCTCCTCGAGCGTGACCGTGCCGTCGTAGATTTCCGCTACGTCGCGAACGATGGCGAGGCCAAGGCCGGTGCCGGGCTTGCCGCTGTCGAGCCGGACGCCGCGGTCGAAGATGCGAATGCGGTCGGCCTCCGGAATGCCGCGGCCGTCATCCTCGATCATGATCTCGACGAACCCGGCCTGCACGCTCACCGTGATGAACACGCTGCCGCCACCATATTTGGCGGCGTTCTCGACGAGATTGCCCATGATCTCGTCGAGGTCCTGCCGCTCGATATGCGCGACAAGATCCTTGGGGCCGTCGGTGTCGATGCGGACATGCGGATAGAGGCGCGAGACGGCGCGCTCGACCGATTCGACGCTGGGCCAGACCGGCGCGCGGCTGTGTGCTGAGCCGCGGCGGCCGACCGCGCGGGCGCGGGCGAGATGGTGATCGACCTGGCGGCGCATCGTCCGCGCTTCCCGGACCACCGTTGACGGGAGGTCGTCCGACTGGGCAGTGGCGGCGTTCATGATCACCGTGAGCGGCGTCTTGAGGGCATGGGCGAGGTTGCCGGCGTGGCGGCGCGCCTCTTCGGCCTGCTTGTCGTTGTGCGCGACGAGGGCGTTGAGTTCCTCGACCATCGGCGCGACCTCGGCGGGCATCGCGCCCTCGATCCGCGGCGCCTCACCGGTGCGCAATTGCTGGATGCCGCGGCGCAGCTTGCGCAAGGGGAGCAGGCCGTACCAGGTCTGGAGCGCGGCCATCACGATCAGGCCCGCGGCGAGGAGCAGGAAGCTGCGCACCAGCGTCTTGCGCAGCGCCTCGATCTGGGCGTCGAGCATGTCGCGGGTCTGCGCGACCTGGAAGCGCCAGCGGACGGGCGAACCGGGAAGGACGATGTCGCGTTCGACCACGCGCAGGCGGTGGTCGGTGAACTGGTTGGAATCGTAAGTATGGACTTCCTGATCGCTGTGCGCCTGATCGGTGCGCAGCTGGCGGTCCCAGAGCGAGCGTGAGGGGAAGGGTTCATAGCCCTTGCCGCTGACCTGCCAGTAGAGGCCCGAATAGGGCTCGAGGAAACGCTGGTCGGAAAGCTGGCGGTTGAAGGCGATTTCACCCTCGGGCCCGATCTCGGCCGAGACGACGAGCGAGGTCAGCAGATATTCGAGCCCGTCGTCGAAATTGCGGGTGATCGCGCCGGTGAGCACGCGATCGAGCGCGAAGCCGCCGCCAGTGAGCAGCAAGGTGATCCACGCCGCCGCGATCAGGATCATGCGGCGGCTCAGGGATCCGGTCGTGCGGACATAGGGCCGTGGCGCGGGATCGCCTGGCTGAAGCACGAGTTCCGGCGCCGACGCTTCGCTCTCCGCGCGGCGGACGAACGGGAAGCGGCGGCTGAACGTCAGTCCGAAGGGGAGATCAGCCACCGGCCTCCACCGGGTATTCGTTGCTGTAGCCGTGGCAGCGGATCGTGGTGATCACGTCGGTGGCGAGCTTCTTGCGGATGCTCGTCACGATGACCTCGTTGGTGTTCGAATCGCGGTCGAAATCCTGATCGTAGATATGCTCGATCAGCTCGGTGCGGCTCACCACCTTGCCCTTGTGATGGAGCAGATAGGAGAGGAGCTTGTATTCCTGCGCGGTGAGCTTGACCGGGTCGCCGCCCTTGGTGACCTTGCCCGAGCGGGTGTCGAGGCGGATGTCGCCCGCGATCAGTTCGGCCGAGGCATTGCCCGAGGCGCGGCGGATCAGCGCGCGCAGGCGAGCAATCAGTTCCTCCGACTGGAACGGCTTGGCGACATAGTCGTCGGCGCCCGCATCGAGTCCGGCGACCTTGTCCGACCAGCTGTCGCGCGCGGTGAGCACGAGCACGGGCGTAGTCTTGCCCTCCTTGCGCCACCGGTCGAGCACGGTCAGGCCATCGACTTCGGGCAGGCCGAGGTCGAGCACGATGGCGTCGTAATTCTCGGTCGAGCCGAGATAATGGCCTTCCTCGCCATCGCCTGCGGTATCGACGGCATAGCCCGCGCCTTCGAGCGTTGCCTGAAGCTGATTGCGGAGATTGGGTTCGTCCTCGACGATCAGAACGCGCATCTTATTTCCTTCTAGTTCCGCTCAACGGCCCGACTGGCCGACGATCTGGCCCGAACGGCCATCGACATCGACCCAGATGACCGATCCATTGCGCAGGAACTTTAGCGTGTAAA
Source organism: uncultured Stakelama sp. (assembly GCA_964407945.1). Classification (GTDB taxonomy): domain Bacteria; phylum Pseudomonadota; class Alphaproteobacteria; order Sphingomonadales; family Sphingomonadaceae; genus Sphingomonas. Next base: position 317 of record CAYOXO010000193.1, on the reverse strand, counting down.
TCATCGTCCCCGAATCGAAATCGAAGCCGAGATATTGCGCGCCCTTGCGCGTCATCCCCGGCACGACCCGCGATTCGATATCGCGCAGGGGCAAGAGACGGCCCTGCGCGCGGCCTTCACGCGCGGCCTCCTGGTCAGCGCGCACCTGCGGAGAACCCTGCGCAGGGAGCGCAGCGGTGGCAAGAAATGCCCCGAGACAGAGAAACCCGAACATCTTCATGGCGATTGGCATAGGTGCGAACCGTTGAACAGCCGGTGAATATACGTTTAGCGATGTGTTCAGCTGCGCTGAACACCGGCGGCACCGGCCCGCTCCC
>CAYOXO010000192.1:0-7317 GCA_964407945.1 uncultured Stakelama sp. | reverse complement strand
GACCCATATCTGGACGCCGTTCGGCACCCTGTTCATTTTCGGGTTCGAAACGCTGGCCTATATGCTGTTCGGAATGGCAGCCTTTCGATCGGGGATGCTTACCGGCGCCTGGGACCGTCATCGCTATCTGCGGTGGGTGATGATCGGGTTCGGCGTCGGCATTCCCGCATATACCGCGCTTGCGCTGCTCATGATCGGTGCGGATTATTCGATCTCGTCGGTGATGCTGGGCGTCATCATCCTCACCATTCCCATTCGTCCGCTGATGATCCTCGGTTGGGCGAGCCTGATTATCCTGCTCATGCGCCCCGGCGGCGCGCTCACCGCACGGATCGCCGCGGCGGGGCGGATGGCCTTCACCAACTATCTGGCGACCAGCCTGATCTGCACTGCAATCTTCTACGGTTATGGCCTTGGCTGGTACGGCGCGCTGTCGCGTGCCGAGGTCTATCTCATCGTCCTGGCGATATGGGTCTTGATGCTGCTCTGGTCGAAACCCTGGCTTGAGCGATTCGCCTATGGTCCCCTCGAATGGCTCTGGCGCAGTCTGGCGCGCGGCGAGCTCCAGCCGATGGCCGGTGGTGCGCTGAAACGGACAGTTGCGAACGCAACGCAATAACCATTGCGAATCACTCGCAGTCGCCCTAACTATTGCGAATAGCGTGAGGGTTTCGATGGTCGTCTGCGTCTGCAATGCAATTCGCGAAAAGGATGTGCGGGAAGCCGCCCGTGGCGGTGCGATGAGCGCGTGCCAGGCCTATCGCGCGCTCGGACGCCAGGCGAAATGCGGTCAGTGCGTTCCGTTTGCGCGAGCCATTATCGACGCGGAGCGTGCAGCTGCGTAGCGTTCGCAAGTCACGAAAACCGCAGAAATCCGCCATTTTCTGACTGTCTGAGGCGCCGTTTCAGCGCTATACTCGTGCCCGAAATTTCAACGGAAGGCACGACAGCCATGAAGGGCGACCCCAAGGTCATCGACTATCTCAACGAGGTGCTCAAGAACGAGCTCACCGCGATCAACCAGTATTGGCTGCACTACCGCATGCTCAACCACTGGGGCGTCAAGAAGCTGGCCGAGTTCGAGCGGCACGAATCCATCGACGAGATGAAGCACGCCGACATGGTGTCGGAACGCATCCTCTTCCTCGACGGTCTTCCCAATTTCCAGCTGCTCGGCCGCCTGCGCATCGGCGAGACGGTGGAAGAGGTACTCAAGGCCGATCTCGACCTGGAGTATGAGGCGGTCGCGGTGCTCAAGGACGCGATCGAGCATAGCGAGAAGGTCCGCGACTATGTGAGCCGCGATCTGTTCCGCCAGATCCTCGACAGCGAGGAAGAGCATGTCGATACGCTGGAAACCCAGTTCGAGATGATCGAACGCATGGGCATCCAGAACTATATCCAGCTCAACTCGAAGCCCGAAGAGGCCGAGTAAAGATCAGGGACGAAGTACGGGACGGCGATCATGCCGTCCCGTCAGGCAGGGGACTCTACAACCCCGGACGGCGGCCGAAAGCGGCGGCGGGACGCCGTTCCACCAACGGGTTCGCCTCGCGCTCCAGAAGCGCCAGCGTCGCCTCGAACAAGGGGCGCAATTCCACCACATGCGGTAACGCTTCGCTCGGCTCGTAGCGATTCTCCACGCAATGCCGCGCAATCGTTTCGATCGCCGCCGCACAATCGGCGAGCGGCTCGGCCCCGAACTGCTGCGATTCGCCTTTCAGCGTATGCGCGGGAAGCACCAGAGCAGCTGCGTTGTTCGAACGCATCGCCTCCTCGATCTGCGCTACCGACTTGACCCCATCCTCGTGGAAGTAGCCCAGAATACGAACGAAATTGGCGCCAAGCTCGGTGCGGGCCTGCGAAAACGCTTCCCAATCAACCAGCCTGTTCGGATCCTGCGACGCCAATTCACCCTCCCGCAACATGCGGCCCATCTGTATGATGAATAAGGGCAAATCAGTAAACGACCGGTTGACGCCGGGTCGTTCAGCCGATGCGGAACGCGATAGATCCGTTGATCTCGAGCGCTTCGATCCCGACCCCGCGTGCCGATGCAAGCGCCCGAATTTCACGCTCGGCCGCCGGGTCGTCGGCCAGAATCTCGATCGCCCCGCCCCCGCTCCGCAACGCCCGCGCCAGCCGCAGCGCCGGCCATGGGCAGCGCAATCCGCGCGCGTCGATCCGCGTCACCTCATTCACGGTCATAGGGATTCTTCGACGGACGCATCGTCAGCCGCACAGGTACCGCGCCGAAGTCGAACTCCTTGCGCATGCTGTTCACCAGATAGCGCTCATAGCTCTTGGGCAACAGATCGACTCGCGTCCCGAACAGGATGAAGCTGGGCGGACGGGTCTTGGCCTGGGTCACATAGCGCGGCTTGATCCGCTTGCCGCCGGGCGCGGGTGGCGGGTTGGCTTCGATCGCACGCTCGAACCAACGGTTGAGCTGACCGGTAGTGATGCGCCGCGACCATGCCTCACGCGTCTCGAACGCCACCTTGATCAGTGTATCGAGCCCCTTGCCCGTCGCTGCCGAGACGGTGAGCAGCGGCACGCCCTTCACCTGCGCCAGCCCCTCTTCCAGCGCCCCCTTGACGCCGTTGAACAGGCTGGATGCGTTCTCAGCCACATCCCATTTGTTGAGCGCGATCACCAGCGCGCGGCCTTCTTGCAGCACCTTGTCGGCAATCTTGAGGTCCTGCACCTCCAGCCCGCGCGTCGCATCCAGCAGCAAGACGACCACTTCGGCGAAATCGACCGCGCGCAGCGCATCGACGACCGACATCGACTCGAGCTTTTCCTGCACCTTGGCGCGCTTGCGCATGCCGGCGGTGTCGATCAGGCGGATCGGGCGCTTGTTGCCCTCGAAATCCTCCCACTCATAATCGATCGCGATCGAATCGCGCGTGATCCCCGCTTCCGGGCCGGTAATCAGCCGATCCTGCCCGATCATGCGATTGATCAGCGTCGATTTGCCTGCATTGGGCCTGCCGACAACCGCGAGCTTGAGGGGCCCCTCTCCTTCGGGTTCCTCCTCGGCCTCTTCCTCGCGATCGATGAACGGCAGCAAAGCCTCGAACAGGTCGGCGATGCCCTCGCCATGCTCGGCGGAAAAGGGCACTGGATCGCCCAGGCCGAGTGCCATCGCCTCATGGATACCCGGCTCGGCGGCACGGCCCTCAGCCTTGTTGGCGAGCAGTACGATCGGCGTGCCCGAGCTGCGCAGCCAGCGCGCCACTTCCTCGTCGAGCGGTGTGATGCCGGCCCGGGCATCGATCATGAACAACGCGACATCGGCCTCGCGCACCGCAGCTTCGGTCTGCACGCGCATGCGGCCGGGAAGGCTCGCCGGATCCTCATCCTCGAATCCGGCAGTATCCATGATCCGGAAGGGCACGCCGAGCAGTTCGGCATCGCCCTCACGCCGGTCACGGGTCACGCCCGGCTGGTCATCGACCAGCGCCAAGCGCTTCCCGACAAGGCGGTTGAACAGCGTGGATTTGCCGACATTGGGTCGGCCGATGATCGCAACGGTGGGACGAGACATCCAAGCCTCCTATCCCAACGCGACGCTCAGCGATAGGCGGTGATCACACCCTTGTCGCTCAGGGTGTAGAGCACGCCTCCAGCAACCACCGGGCTCAGGCTCACCGCCTCCTTGCCTTCGATCGTCGCGCCGACACTGCCGTCGATCGGAGACACCGAGACCAGTTCGCCCTGCGAGTTGGACAGCCACAGCCTGTTGCCGGCCAGCACCGGTCCAACCCAGGTGATCGCATTCTTCTTCTTTTCCACGTTCCGGAAACCACGGAGCTGCGAAATCCAGCGAACCTTGCCGGTGCCGCGCGCGATCGCGACGAGGCGAGCATCGTCGGTGACGACGAATAGCCACTCGCCCGCAATCCACGGGGTCGAGATGCCGGCGATATTCTGCTCCCACAGGCGCTGACCGCTGGCGAGCTCTATCGCAGCCATGCGTCCGCCCTGGCCGACCGCATAGACGCGGCCTTGATCGATCACCGGCTCTGCGTCGATATCGGCAAGACTCGACACCGAGGTCGAGATGGTCGAGCGCGACAGCGTATCGCTCCACAGCGTGCGGCCATTCTCGTAGCGATAGGCGTTCAGTTCGCCCGACGAGAAGCCGGCAACAACGGTACCCTGCGCAACGGCGGGCGCCGCAGCGCCGAACACGCCCTGCGATTCGAGTGTGCCCGACTGGGTCCAGGTGGTGTTGCCGTCGGCCGCGGAGAGCGCGAAGAGCTGGTTGTCTTGCGTCACGACATAGAGATTGCCGTCCGCCACGCTCGGCGCGCCACGCAGGGGGCCGCCCGGCTTCTTGCGCCACACCTCGGTTCCGGCTGCGGCGTCGAGTGCCACCACATCGCCCAGGCCGTTGGTCGCATAGACGCGCCCGCCATCGAAGCTCACGCCGCCGCCAAAGGCCGCGCGACGATTTTCCTCACCCTTGATGGTCGAGACCTGCCAGCGCCGTGCGCCGGTCGCGGCGTCGAAAGCATGGACCGAGCCCTCGGTGTCCATCACGAACAGCGTGCCGTTCGCCACCACCGGCGCCGCGGCAAGCCGTGTACGGCCGCTGGTGCCGGGAATTTTCGCGGCCCAGATGCGCGCCGGCGTTTCGCCCAGCGTCAAATGCCCCAGCACCTTGGCGGCGTTGCCGCCCGGTTGCGCCCATGCATCGTTCGCAACGGCCGCAGGTACCACCACCTGGACCTCGGCGATCGTTGGATCGGCGACGATGCTGGTCTCCGCTGCCAGAATCGGCACGCGCTGGCCCAGCACCGGCGTCTTCTTGTCGCCGCCCTTGAAAATGCCGCACGCACTAAGCGCAACCAGCGCCGCCATTGCGACGGGAACCCGAACCGACTTCATCATTTCGCCTTCTTGTCCTCACCATCGTTCGGAACGGCATCGATGCCGAGCACGCCCGCCATCTGCAGCGCGCGCGTCCGGATTGCCTGCGGCACGCCATCCGTCTTGGAAATATCGGCGTAGAGCTTGCCCGCTTCGGCGCGCTTGCCCATCCGCAGTTGTGCGATCGCAACCATCTCACCCGCACTACCGAACCACGGGCTGTCCTTCACCGCGATACCGCCAAGCCGCGCGACCACCTGGTCGGGCTTCAGCGAATCATATTCGGCGGCGGTCTGGCGGATCAACGCCAGATCGCGAAACTCCTGCGGTACGCCGGTGTCGCCGGCGATCGTCGCCAGAACGGCCGCGCCGCCCTTCAGATCGTTCTTGGCAAGCAGGGCATCGGCCTGAGCGAAACGCGCAGTCGCACTGAAGCCGGTCGAGCTCGACGCGGCCAGCTCCTTGAGCGGCGCCTCGGCTTCCTGGACCTTGTTCTCGTTCAACGCCTTGATCGCGGCCTTGAGCTTCTCGCCCTCCTCGCCCCGGCTCGCGCCGCTGTGGCTCTGCCAGTAAAGCCAGCCGCCGAACGCGATCAGGCCGGCGACGACCAGACCGACGATCCAGCGACCGTAATTCTGCCAGACGTGCAACGCCTGATCCTTGCGCAGCTCTTCATCGACCTCGCGCAGAAAGGCTTCGTTGCTTTGCGGGCTCAGCGCCAAGGGTCACTCCATCGGGGTATAGGGATTTCGGGCGCGGACCTTAGCCGCGGTCTCCGGGAAACGAAAGCGGCTCAATCCTTGGGCTTGTAGACTTGTTCGTCCCCGGGGAAGCTCCGGTCGCGCACCTGGGTGGCATAGGTTTCAACCGCGGCGGAAATACGGCCAGCCAGATCGTCGAACTTCTTCACGAAGCGAGGCGTCCGCTCGAACATGCCCAGCATATCTTCGGTCACCAGCACCTGTCCGTCGCACTGGTTCGACGCGCCGATTCCGATGATCGGGCAGGCAACGGCCGCGACGATCTCGTTCGCCAGCGTCTCGACCACGCCCTCGGCGACGATCGAAAAGGCGCCGGCCTCGGCGATCGCCTTCGCGTCGCCGATGATCTTGGCATATTCGGCGTTGCCCCGCCCGCGCGCGCCATAGCCGCCCAGCGCGTTCACTGCCTGCGGGGTCAGGCCGATATGGCCCATCACCGGAATTCCGCGGCGTGTGAGGAACGCCACCGTCTCAGCCATCGCCTCCCCGCCCTCAAGCTTCACCGCCGCCGCGCCGGTTTCCGCCAGGATGCGCGAAGCCGATGCGAAGGCCTGTTCCGGGCTCGCCTCATAGCTGCCGAAGGGCATGTCGATCACGACGACCGAATGATAGCTGCCCCGCACCACCGCAGCGCCATGCGCGCACATCATCTCCAGCGTCACGGCCAGCGTTGATGGCAGGCCGTAGATCACCTGCCCCAGGCTGTCGCCGACCAGCAGCACGTCGCAATGCGGGTCGAGCAACTGCGCCATACGCGCGGTATAGGCGGTGAGCATCACCACCGGATCCTTGCCCTTGCGCCCCTGAATCGCCGGCACGGTCAGCCGTTTCATCGGGGCCGGAGTCGGGTGCGCGCGGCTGGTGGAAGTGTCGAGCGTGAAGGTCGTGGACATGGCGCGGCGATAGCCGATCGCTCGGGAGGGTGCCAGCGAAACGGCAAGCATCATGTTCGAAACAATTGACTCAATGTTCTGTATTTTTTACATTGAGTCGCGTTGAACGAACATTGAGGAGCAATCATGTCGTATCGGGAAAAAGTGCAATGGGCTTCGCTGGCGACGGGGCTGCTCGTCTGGGGTATCTATTTCGCGCACTTCGCCGTGTCGCTTGCGGTGGGGCAGCCCAAGCCGGGCGATGCCCTGGGCGGATTCATCGGCGCGGTGATCGTTCTCGTCATCCTTCAGATCGCCGCCATCATCGCCATCGCCGTCCATCGCCCGTCGGAAGCGGAGCTCCCCGCCGATCCGCGCGAACGCGAAATCGAAGGGCGCGCCGCCGTTGTCGGCTATATCGTCCTGTGTGTGGCCGTCGTCACGGTCATGCTCGCGACGCCGCTGCTGACCGTTTCCGGCCCGGCGGCGCTGGGGCAACCGGGTGGTCTGGCCGCCGCGATGCTCGTCGGCAACGCCCTGCTGGCCGCACTGGTTTTCGCCTCGATCGTCCATTCGATCTGGCAACTCGTCCTCTATCGTCGGCAGGCATGAGCGGGCATGACCACTCCCTCCATCACCAACCAGATCCGCACGCTCCGCTTTCTCGCTGGCGAGATGACGCAGGCCGAGCTCGGCGAACGCGTCGGCGTCACCCGTCAGACGATCGCGGCGATCGAGCAGGGCAAATACTCACCCACACTCGAAACCGCGTTCCGCATCGCAAGGATCTTCAAGAAGCCGCTGGA
>CAYOXO010000191.1:0-7334 GCA_964407945.1 uncultured Stakelama sp. | reverse complement strand
AGCTGCGGCCAGTTCGCCATCGCCCAGGCGATCTTGGTTCCGCTGAAATAGGGGACGAGCAACAGGCCGGTACGTGCCTGAACGCCGGGTTCCTCGCCCGCTTCCTTGAGGTCGCGGCAGATCGCGGCGCTGCGCCGGTCCTGCCAAACGATCGCCGGCGCCAGCGGCTCGCCGGTGGCCCTGTCCCAGAAGACGATGGTCTCGCGCTGGTTGGTGATGCCGATCGCAGCGATTCGGTCGGCGCCGCCCGCCTTCTCGACCATCGCGGCGGCGCAGCGCAGCGTCTTGTCCCAGATCTCGGCCGCATCATGCTCGACCAGCCCCGGCGCCGGATAATGCTGCGTCAGTTCGGCGGATTGGCTTGCGAGCGGCGTCCCGTCCGGCGCGAACAGCATCGCGCGGGTCGAGGTGGTCCCCTCGTCGATGACCAGCAGTTTCTCTCCCATGAATCTACGCTAGCCGGGATTACGCGGGCTGCAAAATCGCGCTAGGAAAGCCATTGAAAGGCGGACGAAACTTGGGCGATCGAGCGGGCAGGGGAGAGGAAGCGGAAACCGGCGCGGTATCGTCTCCCGTGCCGCCGCTCCAGCCGCTGGTCGCGCCTGCGCCCAGCACCGAAGCGGAGAATCGCCGCGACCGGCTGATCGCTGCGCTGACGCTGATGATCGGCGCCGGGCTGTTCCTCGCCTTGCCCTTCGCGTTGCAGGCCGGCTCGCCCTTCTTCCTGCCGCTCACCGCTGCTCTGGTGATCGCGGTTGCGCTGGTGCCCGTACTCGAATGGCTCGAACGGCATCGCGTGCCCGCACCGCTCGCTTCGCTGATCTGCGTGCTGCTGTTCCTCACCGCCGCCAACGCTGCGATCGTCTCGATCGTCGTTCCTGCCTGGGGCTGGCTCAGCGCGATCCCCGAGCGGATCGACAATATCCAGTCGAACGTCAGGCCGTTGATCGATTTCTACGCCAATCTCGAAACCTTCGTGAACAAGACGATCCAGGATTTCGCGCAGAGCCCGATTCGGCCGACCCGCGCGGCTGCCGAGCCGCCGCGCTCGCTGCTCGAATTCGTCACCACTGCGGCGCCGACAGCGTTCATCGAGATGTTCTTCGCGATCCTCGTGATCTACTTTTTCCTGTCGGGCTGGACCCGGCTGCGGCGCAAGGCGATCACCAGCCGCACCAGCTTCGGCGGCGCGATGGCGACCGCGCGGGTGATTCAGGATGTCGTCGATGACACCTCGGCCTATCTGGGCACGATCACCGCGATCAACGTGACGCTGGGTCTGCTCGTCGCTGGCGCATTGTGGCTGATCGGGATGCCCAGCCCGCTGATGTGGGGCGGCATCGTCACGCTGCTCAACTACATCCCCTATCTGGGGCCGATCTTCGCTGCCATGCTGCTCGCGCTGGGCGGTCTCATGACCTATCAGGATGTGTGGACCGCGCTGCTGCCCGCGGGGATCATGATCGCGCTCCATCTGATCGAAGCGAATGTCGTCACGCCGCTGATCGTGGGGCGGCGGCTGACGATCAACCCGATCATGATCCTGATCTCGCTGAGCTTCTGGGGCTGGGTATGGGGTACGCCCGGTGCGCTGCTCGCCGTGCCGCTGCTGATCATCTTCCAGACAGTGCTCAACGCGGCGGGCAAGCCCGATATCGCCGGCTTCCTGTTCGAACACGGCACGCTGGTGGCCGGCGGAACCCCGTTGCCGCCGAGCGCGAAAAATAATCGCGAGAATCTGTATGAAAGGGCTGTTGACAGCTCCGAACCCCCCGTCTAGTTGCCGCGCTCTCGCAAGGGAAGGCGCCGCGGCGCAGGACTTAAGCGGGTGTAGCTCAGTTGGTTAGAGCGCCGGCCTGTCACGCCGGAGGTCGCGGGTTCGAGCCCCGTCACTCGCGCCATCCTCTTCAGGATGGCGACCCCTTGTTTTCCCAGCTTCACTGAATTGCGGCACCAGTCCGCTCCCCCACCAGCGTGGGGTGAACAGCGCCCCGCGCTGTTCAGGTCATGCCGGGGGCATGACCGGCCCCATACTCCCATAACATACGATGCCGTTGGGTGGCCGGGCGGCGGCGCGGGCGGGCGCCGCCTGCGGATCAGCCTCGCTGATCCGACAAGAATGCATCGATCGAGAAGCGCCCCGCGCCGATTGTCGCGAACAGCAATCCGATCAACACCAAAGCTGCCGCCGGAAAGGCGGGTCGGATGCCCAGCGGCGCATCGACCATCACCAGCGCGACGATGAAGTTGAACGCGCAGATCAGGCCCGCCCAGCGAATCGCGAATCCGGTGATGAAGGCGATTCCGACCAGGAATTGCGCATAGACGGACAGCGGCGCCATCAGTCCGGGCATCGCGAAGCCCTTGATGGTCAGGAATTTCTCGAACTCGGCCATGCGCTCGGCGCTGACGATATTGTCCCACACGCCGAAGATCAGGAACCCGCCTACCACCAGCCGCATCGCCAGCAACGCCAGATCCGCGCCGCCCGAAAGCTGCGGCAAGGTTAGCCAATTCGCCTTGGTCATCCTGTCCTCCCCTGTTGTCGTTAGTCGCCATCCTCCGTGCGCAGCGGGATCGCCGCGCTCTGCTTGTGCACCCGTTTGACGAAGCCGGTCTCATATCGCCGTACTGCCGGATCGTTCTGGAAGAGCCGCTCGGCAAGATCGTTGTAATCGGCCATGTCGCGTGCGCTGATCAGCACTGCCAGGTCATTGGCGCCCGCGACATCGAGGATCATCTGCACCTCGGGCACCGATATGAGCTTCGCGCGCAGCGCGGCGATGCCCCGTTCTTCCGCATGTTCATGGACCTGCACATTGACCAGTGCGCGCAGACGCCGGTCGCTGAGCCGGGTCGAGACCACGGCTGCGTCCGCCGCGATCCAGCCGTCGCTGCGCAGCCGCCGTACCCGCCGGGTCACGGCGGAGGCGGAAAGGGGGACTTCGCGCGCGAGTTCTTCGGCGGTCGCCAGCGCGTCCGCCTGCAACAGGTTGAGCAACCGGATGTCGAACGCGTCGAGCTTGCCCATCTTCGCCGCCTGCACCCCCGTCTTTGCCGAATTTCGTCGCATAGCCGGTTCAGATCGCCCGCAAAAGGCGTGTTGGCCGGGTAGAACACGTCGTATGTCGAAAGATGGAGAGTATGTGGATGCGTAAGCATGTTCTGGCGGTCGCGATGCTGGCCGCGGTGGCGCTGCCGGCGATGGCTCAGACCCTGACCACCGCACCGGCTGCCGCGCCTGCGGCACCCTATGACGCCGCGGTGGCGAAGCAGGCGGTGGCGAAGCTGGCCGACGAGATCGACACGACCTTCGTCTTCCCGGATGTCGCCAAACGTTATTCCGCAGCGCTGCGCGCCAAGCTGGCGGCGGGCGGCTATGACGGGCTCACCGACCGCGCCGCGCTGGCCAGCGCGGTGACCGCGGACCTTCAGGCCGTGGCGCCCGACGGCCATCTGGCCATGTTCCCGTTCAACGGCCCGCCTCCGCCGCCTCCGGCCGCGCAGGGCGCGCCGAAAACCCCTCCGTCCGCGCCGATGGAACAGGCGGAGATGATTGCCCCCGGCATCGCCTTCGTCCGTTTCAACGGCTTCTACGGCCAGCCCGAGACGCTCAAGGCCTTCACCGAATTCCTCGACCGCAATGCCGGGGCGAACGTGTTGATCATCGACGCGCGCACGCATCGCGGCGGCGGGCTTGAGGAGATGGACGTCCTCTTCCCGCGCATCTTCGCCAAGGCGCAGCCGGTGATGGTGATGGACACCCGCGCCTCCGTCGCCGAGGCCAACGGCCCATTGCCCTTCCGTACCCTGGTCAAGGTCGATGCGCCGGCCGAGCTGGCGCGCAGCGAGCACCGCGTCACCCCCGTCAGCCCGAAATCGCCCTGGGCCAAGGCGAAGATCTACTATCTCACCTCCGGTCGTACCGGCTCGGCCGCCGAGCACCTCGCATCGGTGCTCAAGAACACCGGGCGCGGGACGCTGATCGGTGAAGTGACCGCTGGCGCCGGCCATTATGGCGGTGAAGTCAAACTGCCCGGTGGCTATGGCGCCTTCATCCCCTTCGGGCGCAGCTATTTCCCCGGCGGCGACGGCTGGGAAGGGACGGGGGTCGCTCCCGATGTCCAGGTCGCGCCTGCCAAGGCACTGGTCGAGGCGCTCACCCGCGAAGGCATCGCCCCCGCGCAGGCAGAGGCGATTTCGGCTGCGCACATGCCGGCCGGTTCGATGGAGCGGCGCAAGCCCAAACGCCCCTGATCGGCCGAAGAACGGAGACTATTGATGCGAACCCATGTTCTGGCGGCCGTCATGCTGGCGACCGCAGCGCCCCTGACGATGGCTCAGGCGCCCGCGCCCGTGGCCGAAACCACGGCCTACGACGCGGCCGAGGGCAAGACGGCGGTCGCGGCGCTCGCCGATGCGATCGAGGCGCGCTTCGTGTTTCCCGACGTCGCCAAACGCTACGGGGCCGCGCTGCGGAGCAAGCTTGCGGCGGGCGGCTATGACAATGCGACGGACGCGCGGGCGTTCGCGCAGGCCGTGACTGCGGATCTTCAGGCGGTGGCGTCCGACGGGCACCTCGCCATGTTCGCGCCGACGCCCGCGCCGTCGGCTCCATCGGTGGCCGGGCAGGCTGCGGTGCGATCGTCGCCCGCGTCGCCGCCGTCGATGGAACAGGCGGGGTGGATCGCGCCGGGCATCGCCTTTGTCCGCTTCAACGACTTCTTCGCCTTTCCCGAGACGCTCACGGCTTTCGCGGCCTTTCTCGACAGTCATGCCGGCGCAAAGGCGCTCATCATCGACGCACGCACGCATCGCGGCGGCGGGCTCAGCGAGATGGACATCCTCTTTCCGCGCATCTTCGCCAAGGCGCAGACGGTGATGGTGATGGACACCCGCGCCTCCGTTGCCGAAGCGCGTGGCCCGCAGCCGTTCGGCTCGCTGGTCCGCGTTGCCGCCCCGCCCGAATTCTCGCGCAGTGAGCACCGGGTCACGCCCGCCACGCCGGCCAGTCCCTGGGCGAAGACGAAGATCTATTACCTTGTCTCGGACCGCACCGGTTCTGCCGGCGAGCATCTCGCCGCGGTCTTCAAGGGGACGAAGCGCGCCACCCTGATCGGCGAGGCGACCTATGGGGCCGGCAATTTCGGCGGTCAGGTGCCGCTCGGCGGCGGCTATTCCGCGTTCATCCCCTATGGCCGCAGCTATTTCCCGGGCGGCGCGGGCTGGGAGGGGGCGGGAGTTGCCCCCGACATCCGGATCGCGCCCGAACGGGCGCTGGTCGAGGCGTTGACCCACGAAGGCATCGCCCCCGCCGAAGCGGAGGCGATGTCCGTCAAGTACATGCCGAAGCAACCGATGAGGGGGCCGACGCCGCGGCGCCCCTGACCGGCCTCAGGCATAGGTGCGGGCGGCCTTGCCCTCGTTGCGGAGCGCCAGGATCTGGAGCTCGGCGAACAGCGCCACCGCCAGCGCTTGCGCCGTGATGAAAACATAGCCGAACGCATTGGGGCTGACGAAGGCGGCCATCGTGACGAAGCTGGCGATCACCCAGGCGATGTTGATCGCGATCACCGCGATCACCCCGCCACGCGCCGGCTTGGCTGCCATCGTCAGAACCAGCGCAAGAAACGGGATCAGGGCAAGCCCTGCGCCGCGGATCAGCGCCTCGGGCAATTCGGTCAGGCCGGCGGTGAAGCCGGCAGCGGCGATGGCGAGGACGGCGGTGGCGCCGGTGCCGACGAAATCGACGACCATCGCCTGGCGGACATTGAGCGGAAAGCGGATCATCTTGGTTCTCCCTTACGATCGTGCGGCATCTCCGCCGCGGTGATTGCAAGTTCGCCGTTCCACCGAATCATTCCAATTACGTCACAGGTAATGGGCGTTTCCGCCTATCCACAGCGATCCGCCGCAGGCCCCTTGCACCCCTTGCTCCAGCCGCTAAACGCCCGCGTTCACCTTATTTGGCACCTAATTTGGAGCAGGACATGAGCGACTCGATTTCGGCCGAGCAGCTGCGCCTTCTGATCGAGCGGATCGAGCGGCTGGAAGAAGAGAAAAAGGGCATCAGCGACGACATCAAGGATGTCTATGCAGAAGCCAAGTCGACCGGGTTCGACGCCAAGACGATCCGCACCATCGTGCGCCTGCGCAAGATGGAGAAGCACCAGCTCGACGAGCAGGACGCGCTTCTCGAAACCTATCGCAACGCGCTGGGCATGAGCTAAGTTCGGGCCTCCCCAGCGGAGGCCCAGTTTATGATTCTCACGACCACCAGCACCGTCGATGGCCACAGCGTCACCCGTTATCACGGCATCGTGACGGCTGAGGTCATCATCGGCGCCAACATCTTCCGAGATCTGTTCGCGGGGATCCGCGACATCGTCGGCGGCCGATCGGGCAGCTACGAGCGCCCGCTCAAGGAAGCCCGCAAGACCGCGCTCGACGAGCTCAAGGATGAAGCGCTGGCGCTGGGCGCCAATGGTGTGATCGGGATCGACTTTGATTACGAAGTGATCGGGCAGAACGGCTCTATGCTGATGGTCTCTGCCTCGGGCACCGCGGTCACGGTCAGCGGCGCTTAGCCACTCACTCGCGCGATTATCCAAAAGTACTATTTTGGTATCGTTTTGTATTGATAATGGACCTGCTTTGGCTAGCTTCTCTTGGCATCGAATCCCGATGCCAATAGCGGAGAAGCAATATGTTTCGGCGCAATCATCTCATATTTGGAAGCTGCCTGATCGTCGGTGTGATCGGTCCGCTCGAAGCGGCCGCGTCCGCACTCGGACAGACCAATCAGCCCCCTGTCGCGGGTACGGATTATGCCCAGGTCCAGATGTGCGGCACTGGACAGCAGATTGCGGTGCTGGACAATGACAGCGATCCCGACGGCCATACGCCGCTCACGGTCGTAAGCGCCACGAGCGCAAGTCTGGGTTCGGTTTCCGTGGTTGGTGGGTTCAGGATCAGCTATCAGCCCAACGGCTTTCCGGCCGGGTCGGACAGCTTCACCTACGAGGTGCGCGATAGTCTCGGCGCAACCGCGACAGGCACGGTCTATGTCGAAGTGATGGACGTCGGCTGCTGAACCACTCAGTACCTGTTTGTTCGGAAGGCGCGAAACGCGTCCGATAGTCGCGGCCACATTGTCGTTTCGTCGCCTTCCGTTTCAGCCGCTGCCTCGATGCGCGTCCGTGTGACGCCCCCATTGCGCCGCGCCCCATGCCTGCCCTAGAGACGCCGCCACACATTTGCACAGAGACGACCCATGGCAGGCCATTCCAAATTCAAGAACATCATGCACCGCAAGGGCGCGCAGGATAAGAAGC
>CAYOXO010000190.1:0-7389 GCA_964407945.1 uncultured Stakelama sp. | reverse complement strand
CTCGGTAAGTGCATGAGGTTAAATCTTTATCGAAGGGTGTTGCGACTGAGGAGACTTGGATGCAGCCCCCCTTTCACGGGCTTACAGAGTTCGTGAGCTTGTCCGCGCAGGATATCGAGATCGTCAGGGGATGGCTTGTGACGCGCCGGACCCTTCCGCGCGCAAGGATGCTGCGGCGTGAGGGCGATCCGATCACCGGAGTTTTCTTTCTGCTGGAGGGATGGGTCTGCGCATCACTGATGCTCCGGAATGGCCGACGGCAGATCGTCAAAGTCTATCTTCCTGGAGACATGCTCGGTTTTCCAAGCCTTGCGTTGCCGGCAGCGGGCGAAACGCTAGAGGCCATCACGAACATCAGCGTGTGCACCATCTCCGCGCAGGCAATCGGAAAGCTGTTGCAGCATCAGCCGCGCCTCGCCGCGGGCCTGTTCCTGAGCACGCAGAAGGAACGCGTGGCCCTCATGCAGAAGCTTTCATGGGTCGGTGCGGCCACTGCCATGGAGCGGTTGTCCGCCTTCTTGCTAGACCTGCTTGGAAGGCTCGACCTGGCCGGCCTCGTACAGGGCGGTCGTTTCGATTTCCCGCTGACGCAGACGCAGCTGGGCGAGCTGCTCGGTCTTACCGCGGTTCACGTCAATCGTACGCTGAAGCGGCTCGACCAGATGGGCTATGTCGTCCGGGGAAAAGGGTGGATCAGGATCGTGGATTTGCCCGGTCTGCAGTCCCTGGCACCGAACCTTCCCCCGCAATTTGCCGGCACTGCGGCCTGGACGCGGCTGGGGGGTGATCTGGCTTCTCGGGCACATGAAACCGATGGATAGCGATACTGGGCTACAACGCCTTGTCTGGACACGATTAAATGCGGAACATATAATGAACATATGGCCCAGCTCGATGTCCGGCAAAAGCTCGCGATTCTCGCCGATGCAGCGAAATACGATGCGTCCTGCGCGTCCTCCGGCACGAAGAAGCGAGACAGCGCAGGCGGCAAGGGAATCGGATCGACGGAGGGCATGGGCATTTGCCATGCCTATGCGCCGGACGGCCGGTGTATCAGCCTGCTCAAGATCCTGCTGACCAACAGCTGCATCTTCGACTGTCATTATTGCATCAACCGCAAGAGTTCGAACGTTCGTCGTGCGCGTTTCACGGTGCGGGAAGTGGTCGATCTCACCCTCGCATTCTACCGGCGCAACTATATCGAGGGGCTTTTCCTCTCGTCGGGCATCATCCGCTCCTCCGACTATACGATGGAGCAGATCGTGGAGGTTGCCCGCACGCTGCGCGAGGAGCACGACTTTCGCGGCTATATCCATCTCAAGACCATTCCCGACGCCGATCCAGACCTCGTCCGTCGCGCGGGTCTCCACGCCGATCGGATTTCGATCAATGTCGAGCTGCCGACCGTGGCGGGATTGAAGCGGCTCGCGCCCGAAAAGAGTGCGGGGCGGATCGAGGGTGCGATGAGCGCGATGAACACGGCGATCCTCGATGGCGCGGACGCGAAGGCGCGTTACCGGTCGGCGCCCGATTTCGCCCCGGCGGGCCAGTCGACCCAGATGATCGTGGGCGCGGATGCGGCCACCGATGCCGCGATCGTGACGCGTGCCGCGTCGCTCTACGACCGGTTCCGCATGCGCCGCGTCTATTATTCGGCCTTCTCCCCAATCCCGGACGCAAGTGCGGTACTGCCGCTCGTCCGGCCGCCGCTGATGCGCGAGCATCGGCTCTACCAGGCCGACTGGATGATGCGGTTCTACGGCTATTCCAGTCGCGAGGTCGCGAATTCGACGGATGCGGGCGGCAACCTTCCGCTCGATATCGATCCCAAGCTCGCCTGGGCGCTCAAGCATCGCGATTTCTTTCCGCTTGATGCCAATCGGGCGCCGCGCGAGGCGTTGCTGCGCATTCCGGGGCTCGGCGTGCGCGCGGTGGACGGGATCATCGCGGCGCGGCGCCATCGCCGGCTGCGGCTCGACGATATCGGCCGGCTGACGGTCTCGATCGCGCGGCTGCGCCCATTTCTCATCGCCGCCGACTGGCGGCCCATAGCTCTGGCCGATGCGCTACTGGTGCCGCGCACGCCAAGGCCTCGACAGCTGGAGCTGTTCGGTGCGTGATCTGCGTACGATGCATCTTGCCGAACAGGATGATTTCGATGGCTGGCGAAGGGCGGCGCGGGGCCTGATTCTGGAGGGGGTCGCACCGGAAAAGGTGCTGTGGCAGGTCGAGGGCGACGGCGATCTGTTCGGTGCGTCGGCCGCGCCGGTCATCGTTGCCGAAAGCGCCCTTTCCGTTCCAAGAACCTTCGTCGATCTTGCGCGGGCCGTGATCTGCCACCGCGATCCGGAACGCTTCTCACTGCTGTTCACATTGCTCTGCCGTCTGCGTGACGAACCTCGGGCGATGGAGGATGGTGTCGATCCGCTGCTGCGCCGGCTCAGTCGGATGGCGAGCGCGGTTCGGCGCGACATGCACAAGATGCGCGCCTTTCTGCGGTTCCGCGAGGTGAAGAGCGGCGACGGGGAGCGCTACGTGGCCTGGTTCGAACCCGAGCATCATATCCTGCGCGCCAATGCAGGCTTTTTCGTACGGCGCTTCGCCAGCATGCGCTGGTCGATCCTGACGCCGGACCTGTCGCTTCACTGGGACGGAGAGGCCCTGACGGAAGGACCAGGCGCGGGCAGGGCCGATGCGCCGGACGGCGATCCGGTGGAGGCGGTCTGGAAGACCTATTACGCGTCGATCTTCAACCCGGCGCGCATGAAGGTCGGCGCGATGCTGAAGGAAATGCCGAAGAAATACTGGAGAAACATGCCCGAGACCGCGTTGGTATCGGGCCTGATCGCGGGTGCGCAGTGGCGGGAGAGGGAGATGGTCGCGACCTCCGCCGCCGGGATGACCGGCGACAATATGACGAAGAGCTGGCAGTCGCTGCGCGCTGAGGCGATGCACTGCACCCGCTGCGACCTCCACAGATGCGCGACGCAGACGGTGTTCGGCGAGGGACCGCTGGGCGCTGACATCGTCTTTGTCGGCGAGCAGCCGGGCGACCAGGAGGATCTGGCGGGCAGGCCCTTTGTCGGTCCGGCCGGCCAGCTCTTCGACCGCGCGCTGGCCGACGCCGGCATCGATCGCGCGCGCGCCTACGTCACCAACGCAGTCAAGCATTTCAAGTTCGAGCGGCGCGGCAAGCGGCGCATCCATGACAAGCCCAATGCAGGAGAAATCTCCGCTTGCCGTTGGTGGCTCGAGCGCGAACTCGCATTGATCCGCCCGCGGATCACGGTCGCGCTCGGCGCCACGGCCGCGCGGTCGCTGTTCGGCAAGGCAGTGACGGTTTCGGCATTGCGCGGCGAAGCACAGCAGCTGCCCGAGGGCGGTGAAGCCTGGGTCACGGTCCATCCCAGCTATCTGCTGCGTGTCCGGGAAGACAGGGATGCGGAATATGCGCGCTTCGTGGACGATCTTCGCCGGATTGGTGCGCGCGCCCTGACCCGGGCCGTCTAGGTCGTCCGATCATCAGCGGGAGCGATCTCGCCCCCGTCGCAGCGGATGAAGCTGATCTTGCCTTCCGGCTCGAGGATCGCCCAGGCGACCTGCTTGAGATGCGCGATACCTGCCAGCCGCATCTCCGATTCGATCTCGGCGCGGGTCAGCCGGTCGCGGCGCAGACTGGCCTCGACCAGCGTGCCATTGCGCACCAGCACGCGCGGTGTCCCCTCAACGACTCGCTGCGCGCGCGGTGAGAGATAGACCAGCCAGCCCAGCACGACGGTCCAGAAGGCGAAGGTCGCGATCGCCAGCGTCGCGCCGGTCAGGCTGAAATCATTGTGCGTGATCCCCTGCTGGATCAGGTCGCCGACCACCACCAGCATCACCAGCTCGAACGGCGTCATCTGCCCCAGCTCGCGCTTGCCCATCAGCCGCAGCAACCCGAACAGGATCGCGAACATCACGGTGGCGCGCAGCACGATATCCATCAGGGCAGCACCGTGATCTTGATCGGGACATGCACCAGTGGCCGGTCACCGTCGTGCAGCGCGATGCTGCCCGAATTGCCCGCGAACAGCGGCGGATTGATCTGCCCGTCGATCTTGATGTCGAGGACGTCGCCGGGCTTCATCGCGCCGTAGCCGAAACGGAACGCGCCCTTCTCCGCTTTCTCCTCGGACGGGGCGGGGATCATGGTGTTGACCGTCATGTCGCGCCACAGCCCGGCGGGCACGACGATCGTCGCATCGGCAAGGGGGGCCTTCACGGCAACATGGATGCGCGTTTCGAAGAACATGCCGTTGCGCAGCACGCGCGGCGTATGGACCTCGAGCCGCGCGGCGGGGGCATTGGCGGCCACGCTGCGTGCCTTTCCACCGCCGAACACGCCGAGCAGCGCCGCCAGCATGACCACACTCAGCACTGCGAGCGAGATCCAGTTGAGTCGCGCGCCGCGACCATCGGCATCAGCGGGAGCGATGCCGTCGGGATAGCCGGACGCGGATCGGTTCGTGGCCATGACGGAGGTGAAACGGCCCAGTGGGTCGGAAGGTTGCCGGGAACCCCGTGCTGTACCCGCCGGTTCTTGTGCGGGGGCCAGCGGAGAGTAGCTGATGACCGACACCGCCGAGATGATCCATGAGGACGCGCTGCCGGGTGACGAGCACCGCCTCGACCCCCAGCCCGAATGGCAGCCACGCTATCCCGGCTCGGGGCGGCTGAAGGGAAGGGTGGCGCTGATCACCGGCGCAGACAGCGGCATCGGGCGCGCAGTCGCCGCGCTGTTCGCGCGCGAGGGCGCCGATATCGCCATCCTCTATCTGATCGAGGACAGGGACGCCGCCGATACCCAGGCGATCGTCGAGGCCGAGGGCCGCCGCGCAATCACGATCAAGGCCGATGTCGGATCGAAGAAGATGTGCGACCGGGCGGTCGAGCAGGTGATCGGGGCGTTCGGACGGCTGGACGTCCTCGTCAACAATGCCGGCGAACAGCATCCCGACAAGGACATTCGCGACATCACCGAGGAACAGCTGCAGCGGACCTTCCAGACCAACATCTTCGGTATGTTCTATCTGGTGCAGGCGGCGCTTCCGCATCTGAGCGAGGGATCGGCAATCATAAACTGCACCAGCGTGACCATGTACCAGGGCTCGAAGGAGTTGCTCGATTACTCGAGCACCAAGGGAGCGATCACTGCCTTTACCCGGTCGCTGTCGGAAAATCTGATCGAGAAGGGCATCCGCGTGAACGCGGTCGCACCCGGGCCGATCTGGACTCCGCTCAATCCGTGCGGCGGCGCGAGCCCCGAAAAGCTCGAGAAGTTCGGCGAGAACACCCCGATGCGGCGTCCGGGCCAGCCCAATGAGGTGGCGCCGAGCTTCCTGTTTCTCGCCTGTCAGGATTCGAGCTACATGTCGGGGCAGGTGCTGCACCCCAATGGCGGGACGATCGTCAACGGCTGAGGGGGGCGGGATGGAGGAACCTATAGCTCCGGCAATCGCTGCGCCGCGAACCCCCAGCCCTTGAGCGTCTTCGACCGTTCCCAGAGTTTCTCGCCGTCCCCGATATCGAACGGGTGCGCGTCCTTCATTCCCGAAAGCTCGTTCCAAGCGATCGGCACCGCCACTGGCGCGCCTGCCCGAGCGCGCGCGGAATAGGGCAGGATCGCGGTGCTGCCGCGCTGGTTGCGCAGCCAGTCGATAAAGATGCGGCCCTTGCGCTTCGCCTTGCTCATCGTCGCGACGAAACGATTCGGTTCGGCCGCGCTGAGCGCATGGGCGAAGCGCGACGCGAAATCCTTGTGCGTTTCCCAGTCATGGCCGGGGGTCAGCGGCACGACGACATGCACGCCCTTGCCGCCCGACAGCATCGCGAAGGAGACAAGACCGATGGCGCTCAGCTGATCGCGGATGTCGGCGGCGGCGTCGCGCACACGGGCAAAGTCCATGCCCTCGTCGGGGTCGAGGTCGAAGATCATGCGGTCGGGCCGTTCGACCGCATCGGCGCGCGCCGCCCATCCATGGAATTCGATCGTGCCCATCTGCACACAGGCGAGCAGGCCGTCGGCATCGTCGAGATAGATATAGTCTTCCGTCCCGCCGCCCTTCTCGCGGATCGGCACGTGATGGACATGGTCACCGAATGCGCCGCTGTCGTGCTTCTGAAAGAAGCATTTCCGCGCTCGCCCCTGCGGGCAGCGCACCAGGCTGACCGGACGATTGGCGGCGAAGGGCAGCATCAGCGGGGCGATGCCCGCATAATAGTCGGCAAGGTCGCCCTTGGTCTGGCCGCTATCGGGGAAGATGACGCGCTCGCGGCTGCTGATCTTCACGCCGCTTGCGGGCGGTGGTGTCGGAGCCGGCTTTTCCGGTTTCACCGACTTTGCCGGCTTGTCGGTGCGCAGGCCCAGGAAACTGCCGTGGCGGACGCGACCGTCCCCGGTGAATTCGGCGAAGGCGATCTCCGCGACCAGCTTGGGCTTGATCCATTGCGCGCCGCGCGCCTCGGTACGGGGAACTTCCACGGGCGCATCCAGGGCGGCGAGCGGTTTCATCGCGGCGGCGAGCGCGTCCATCGTCCCGGAGTCGAAGCCGGTGCCGACCTTGCCCTTGTAGGTCAGCGCCTTCCCCTCATGCTGGGCGAGGAGAAGCGAGGCGAAGGGGCGGCCCTTCGCCTTGCTCGCGGTCCAGCCGATCAGGACGAATTCTTGCCGGCGCGTGCATTTGACCTTGACCCAGTTGCGCGTGCGATCGCTGCGATAGCGGGCGTCGATGCGCTTGGCGATGATCCCTTCCTGGCCCGCATCGCACAGCGATCGGTAGAGTTTCTCGCCCGCGCCGATCAGATGGTCGGCAACGTGGATCGGCGCCTCCGCGTGCGCGAGCAGCGCTTCAAGCCGCTCCTTGCGCTCGATCAGGGGAAGCGGCTTCAGGTCGGCACCATCGAGCGAGAGCAGATCGAACGCGAAGAAATGAAATGGCGTGTCGGCGCGCTGTTCGCCATGGCCGCGCTTGAGCACCGATTGCAGCACGGAGAAGCTCGGATTGCCGTTGGCGTCGAAGGCGACCACCTCGCCGTCGATCAGCGCGGGCGGCAGGTCGAGCGCGGCGACGGTCTGTACCAGCGGGCCGAACTTGTCGGTCCAGTCCAGACCGTTGCGGGTGTATATCTTCACCTCGCTGCCGCGTGCCGCGATCAGCAGGCGATAGCCGTCATATTTGATCTCGTGGAGCCACTCGTTGCCGGTCGGTACATCGTCGACCAGCGTCGCCAGCTGCGGTTTGACGAAGCGGGGGAGGGCCGCACGCGACTTGCCCCCAACGCGGGCATTGTGCGTCTTCGCCGCCTGCATCTTCCTCGCGAACGCCTTGCCCTTGGCGCCCTTGAGCGACT
>CAYOXO010000189.1:0-7441 GCA_964407945.1 uncultured Stakelama sp. | reverse complement strand
GCCATTCGACGAAATCGCGAAACACATCTTCCGCGAAGTCGCCGTTACGGAAGGGGGTGATGAGCGCTGGGATCGAACCGGTGAACATATGCGCCAAAAAGCCCCAATTTTCCGAATTTCGGGGTGGCCAATAGGCTTGGCTTGCGTATCATGTCCAGATGCTTGCCTCTTTGTTCAGGAGCGGGCTTCTGCTCGCCGGCGTATCGGGTGTCGCGGTCTCTTCTCAGGTCGTGCAGGATGGAGTGGAACGCGCGCGCGGTCAGCTTGCGGCCTTGACCGCATCGCCGCAGGACTACCCCGCCTCCGCCAGTTCGGGGCTTCAGTATAATCTCGACCAGTGGAAGCGGCTCCAGCAGTCGGACCGCTGGCCGTTCAGCGACTATGCGAACTTCCTGCTCGCGCATCCCGGCTGGCCGGGTGAGACCAGCCGCCGCGCCGCGGCAGAGACATCGTTGGCTTCGGGTGCGGAAGCACCATCGCTCGTCATCCGCTTCTTCGAACGCTTTCCGCCCGCCACTGCGGCTGGCCGCGTCCGCTATGCCGAGGCGCTTGCGGCCTCAGGCCGCCGTACTGAGGCCAATGAGCAGGCGCGCCGTGCCTGGCGCAATGGCGCGCTCCGCCCCACTGACGAGAGCGCCATCCTGTCCGGTTTTCCCGGCGCGCTGACGCCGGCCGATCACGACGCACGAATGGATGCGCTGTTGTGGCAGGACGGCCGCACCGCCGCGGCCCGCCAGATCGCCTATACCTCGCCCCAGAACCGCCCGCTGTTCGACGCGCGCCTGTCGATGCGGAGCAACTGGCCCGATGCGCAGGACAAGGCCGCCGCGGCCGAGGCGCTGGGCACGCGCGACCCTGGGTTCATCGCCGACCGCGCCATGTGGTACCGCAACAATGGCGCCAGCGGCTCGGCGCGCTCGTTCCTCGCCCGCCAGCGCAGTCTCACATCGCTGCCCGGCAATATCGAGAAATGGTACGAGGTCCTGCTTGTCAATGCCCGCGCCGCCGAGAGCGACGGGCAATACAGCCTCGCCTATGACATCGCGAGCAAAGTCGACGATGCCCTGCCCCCAGGCGCGGATGTCGCCGCGATGAGCCTGGGCATCCGTGACGACTATACCAGCCTGGTCTGGCTCGCCGGCAATGTCACGATGCAGAAGCTGCGCCGCCCCGCCGACGCGGTGATGATGTT
Organism: uncultured Stakelama sp.; assembly: GCA_964407945.1. Taxonomy (GTDB): domain Bacteria; phylum Pseudomonadota; class Alphaproteobacteria; order Sphingomonadales; family Sphingomonadaceae; genus Sphingomonas. The sequence goes on along the minus strand of CAYOXO010000189.1, from coordinate 6,249 downwards.
CGACCGCTATTCGCGTGGCAGCCGTACGCCGACCACCCAGTCCAAGGGCCTCTATTGGGCTGGCCGTGCCGCCGAGGCTGCGGGGCAGCAGGCCGCGGCACAGGGCTATTATGAGCGCGCCGCCGCCTTCTCCGACCTCTATTACGGCCAGCTCGCCGCTGAGCGGGTGAACCGTGCGCTCAAGGCACCGCCGGCCTTCGACGGCACCCGCGCTTCCTCGGGCGCACGGACCGCCTTCTACAATCGCGAAGTGGTTCAGGCCGCACGCATGCTCGGCACGCTCGGCCGCTGGCAGGACCAGAGCCTGTTCCTGCGCCAGATCGCCGCGGATGCGAGCAGCGCCGAGGACCACGTCCTGGCCAGCGAGCTGTCGCGCAGCATCGGTCGCCCCGATCTTGGCGTGATGGTCGGCCGCAGCGCGCTGCTCAACGGCCTCAGCGACTATACCGTCGCGGGCTATCCCTCGGTCCGCGTACCTCAGGGCGAAGAGGGCTATTTCACGATCATCCACGCCATCGCGCGGCAGGAGAGCCAGTTCGACAAGCAGGCGGTGAGCCATGCCGGGGCACGCGGGCTGATGCAGTTGATGCCCGGCACGGCACGCGAGACCGCGGGCAAGCTCGGCCTTGGCTACAACATGTCCTCGCTCACCGTGGACACCGATTACAACATCCGCCTTGGCTCGAGCTATTTCCAGCGGATGCTGAGCTATTATGGCGGCAGCTATCCGCTTGCCGTCGCCGCGTACAATGCCGGTCCCGGCAATGTGAACAAATGGCTGCGCGCCAATGGCGATCCGCGTACCGGCAGCATCGAGGTGATCGACTGGGTCGAGGCGATCCCGATCTTCGAGACCAAGAACTATGTCCAGCGCGTGCTAGAGAACGCCGTGGTCTACGACCTGCTACACCCGAACTATGCCCGCTCGCGCGGGCCGGCGCATCTGAGCTGGTATCTCGGCAAGAATCGTCCCGGCTGACGTGATCGAAGTCATTCCGTATGACGAGGCACAGTTCGGAGAGGTCGATGCGCTATGGCGCACCGTCTTCCCGGAAGACCCGCCACACAGCCGCGCTGTCGTCGCCATTCCACAGAAGCTGGCCATTCAGCGCGACCTGTTCCTGGTCGCGGTCGAAGGCGGCCGCGTCCTCGGCACGATCCTCGCCGGCTATGACGGGCATCGCGGCTGGCTCTACAAGCTCGCCGTGCACCCCAACGCCCGTCATTGCGGGATCGGCACCAGGCTGGTCCGCGCCGCCGAGGGGAAACTCGCGGCAAAGGGCTGTACCAAGCTCAATCTTCAGGTACGCAGCGGCAATGACGAGGCCGCCCGTTTTTGGGCGCGCATGGGCTATGGCGAGGAAGCGATCATCAGCATGGGCCGTCTTCTTTAGGCATGGACCGCCCCAATTACATCACGCTGGCGGGCTATTCGGCGCTCAAGGCCGAGTATGACACGCTGTTCGGCGACGAGCGACCCAGGCTGGTCGAGACCATCGCCTGGGCGGCCGGAAATGGCGATCGTTCCGAGAATGGCGATTACATCTACGGCCGCAAGCGCCTGCGCGAGATCGACCGGCGGCTGGGCTGGCTGTCGAAGCGGATGAAGGCCGCCAAGGTGGTCGATCCGTCGCGGCAGGAGGATCGCGGCCGCATCTGGTTCGGCGCCACCGTCACCATTGCCGACGAGGACGACAACCACCGCACTCTCACCTTTGTCGGCGATGACGAGGCGGATGCAGGCAAGGGTTTGGTCGGCTGGAACGCGCCTCTCGCTCGTGCCCTCCGCGGTGCCGCGACCGGCGACCTGCGCCGGGTGATGCTGCCCGCCGGGGAGAAGGAATATGAAGTGATGGAAATCAGCTACCCCACCTGATCCATTGCAATTAAGATTGACTCGCAATAGCGGTCATGCTCAGGGCACGCGCAACGCGCTGCCCGCCCCTGTCCGGCGGTCCACGACGGCGCGCAGTACAGGGGAATTCCATGAAGACGACTTGCGGCCTGCTGGCCACCGCCGCGCTGGCGCTGATCCTGCCCATGACCGCGCAAGCGGCACATGAGGAACCGCCGGCGGACGAGGAGCAGAAGTCCGACGAAATCGTCGTCTATGGCCGCGGCGAGCAGAAGAACACGCTCGCCACCGGGCTCGACCTGTCCCCGCGCCAGACGCCTCAGTCGATCAGCATCATCACCCGTGAACAGCTTGAGGATCAGGCCGCAGTCAATGTCGGCGAGGCGCTCGGCTATACCACGGGCATTTCGGTCAAGGCAGTCGATCGCGGCCGCAATACGCTGGCAGCGCGCGGCTTCGACATCACTAACTATCAGCTCGACGGCGCACCCTTCGTCACCGGCAATATCGGGCTGGAGAAGAACAGCAGCGCCATCTTCGAACGGATCGAGGTAATCCGCGGCGCCAACGGGCTGATGCAGGGCGCGGGCGAGCCTTCCGCGACGATCAACCTGGTACGCAAGCATGCCGTCTCGAGCGAACTCAAGGGTACGCTCGACCTCGAAGGCGGCTCGTGGAACCGCTTCGCCGCGACCGGCGACATCACCGTGCCCATCACCGCCGACGGATCGGTGCGCGGGCGGTTCGTCGCGCAATACAGCCGGCAGGATTCGTTCGTCGATATCGAAAAGTCGAAGGGGTATCTGTTCTATGGCGTGATCGACGCCGACCTCGGCGCGAACACCCGGGTCAGCATCGGTGCCAGCTATCAGCGCGACGAACGTGACGGCACCCTCTGGGGCCAGCTGCCTTATTGGTATGACGACGGCACCCGCACCAACTGGCCGCGTTCCAAGACCACCGGCGCGGGCTGGAACCTGTGGGACACGACCGAGAAGACTGCATTCGTCACCATCGAACAGCGCCTGGGCAATCGCTGGTCGCTGCGCGCCGACGTCGCCTATCATGAGCAGTTCGAGGAATCGAAGTTGCTCTGGACGGGCGGCGCTCCCGACCGCGTCACCGGCTTGGGCATGAGCGCGGAAGGATATTGGTACGAATCGCGACCGAAGCAGTGGAATGCGAGCGCATCCGTGCGGGGCAATTTCGACCTGCTGGGGCGCGAGCATGAGCTGATCGTCGGCGGCAACTACCGTCATTTGAGCGGCGGCTGGACCAACCGCGATACCCTGACCATCGCGCCGATCGGCGATTTCAACCTGTGGGACGGCAGCAAGCACCCGGAACCGACTTGGGGCAGTCGCTACCGGATGAGCGGGTTCGGTACGACCGAGCAATATGCCGTCTATGGCGCAGTTCGTCTCCAGCTGCTCGACCCGCTCAAGCTGATCGCTGGCGCGCGCGTCAGCTGGTGGGAGCGGAACGAGCAAGTCGCACTCTACACCGCAAGCCCCTACACCATCAGCCACAAGGGGCGCGTGACGCCCTATGCCGGCCTGGTGTTCGACGTGACGGGGAATATCTCCGCCTATGCGAGCTTCACCAGCATCTTCAATCCGCAAGAGAATAAGGATCGCAACCGCAATTATCTGCCTCCAGTGGTCGGCAACAGCTACGAAGCCGGGCTCAAGGGCGAGTGGATGAACGGAAGTCTGCGTGCCTCCGCCGCGATCTTCCGCATCGAACAGGATAATTTCGCGGTGTTCGACGGGAAGCACCCCGACTCCAAAGAAGACTATTTTCGGGCGGCCAAGGGCACCGTTTCCGAAGGTTATGAAGCCGAGCTGGCGGGCAAGGTCCTGAAGGGTTGGGATCTAAGCCTCGGCTGGAGCGCCTTCCGCGCCAAGGATGCCAATGGCGAACATGTGCAGCAGCATCACCCCCGCCGCATCCTGCGCATGGCCACGCGCTACGATTTCAGCGGCATGCTCGACGGATTCAGCATCGGCGGCTCGGCGCGCTGGGAAAGCGAGCCGCCCAAGACCGGCATCAATCCCGAAACCAAGCTGCGTGAGAATGTCGGCCAGCCCGCCTATCTCTTGGTCAATGCCATGGCGCGCTACAAGCTGAACGACAACGTTTCGCTCCAGCTCAACGTCAACAACCTGTTCGACAAAAGCTACTTCAACAACAATCTCTGGTTTGCAGGCTATGTCTATGGCGAACCACGGAATGTTCGAGCGACCCTGCGTTTGGGATTCTGATCCGCGGCGCGGCTCTGTTTGGCGCTTGGCCGCGCCCGCACGCGGTGCAGGATCGCGCGCACTCGATCCTGCACCGCCGGCGCCTGCCCGCCCAGCCGGGTGGTACAACGTGGTGCGAATATGGGGAATTTCCATGAAGACGATGCGTCGCTTGTTGAGCACCGCCACGCTTGCACTGATGCCTATGCCGGCGCTGGCCGGACAAGAGGGAACGGCCGCGGACGAACCTTCGAAGGCGGAGGAAATCGTCGTCTATGGCCGCGGCGAGCAGAAGAATTCGCTGGCAACCGGCCTTGACCTTTCCCCGCGCGAAACGCCGCAATCGATCAGCATCATCACGCGCGAGCAATTGGACGATCAGGCGTCGATCAACATCGCCGACGCGCTGTCCTATACCACCGGTGTTTCGGTCAAGGCGCTGGACCGCGCGCGTTACACACTGGCTGCGCGCGGCTTCGAAATCACCAGTTTCCAGTTCGACGGCGCCCCCTTCTTCGTCGGCAACCTCGGGCTGGAAGAGAACAACACCGCCATTTTCGAACGGATCGAGGTGATGCGTGGCGCCAATGGCCTGCTGCAAGGCGTCGGCGAACCGTCGGCGACGATCAACTTGGTGCGCAAGCACGCCACTTCGCGTGACCTCACCGGCGTCATGAGCCTCGAGGCGGGTTCGTGGGGACGGATCGCTGCGAATGGCGATATCACCACGCCGCTCGCGGCGGACGGCGCGGTGCGCGGCCGGCTGGTCGCGCAGGTCTATTCGCAGGATAGCTTCGTCGATCTGGAACAGTCCAAGGGCTATGTCGTCTATGGCGTGATCGATGCCGATCTCGGCGCCACGACCCGCGTCAGCCTGGGCGCCAGCTATCAGCAGGATGATTTTGACGGCCTGTCGTTCAAGCAATTGCCCTATTGGTACAGCGACGGGACGCGAACCGCCTGGCCACGCTCGAAAGCGACGGCAGCGCGCTGGAGCCGGTTCGACACCACCGTGAAGACGGCCTTTCTGACGCTGGAGCAGCAATTGGGAAGCGACTGGTCGCTGCGCAGCGACCTCAGCTATCAGCAGAAGGTCGAGGATATGAAGATGCTGCTGCCGTCGGGCTATCCCGAGCGCAGCACCGGCCTCGGCATGGTCGCCGCCCCCTATTGGTACGAACGCGATTCCAAGCAATGGGGCGCCAGCGCGTCGATCAAGGGCGGCTTCGATCTGCTGGGCCGGCAACACCAGCTCATCGTCGGCGCGATGTACAGCCACATGAAGTCGACAGGCTTCACCAACCGCGATCCCGATCCGGCAACCATCGCCCCCATCGACAATTTCGATGACTGGGACGGCAGCTATCCCGAGCCACGCTGGGGCGATCCCTATCGACTGAATGGCGCGGGCACGACCGAGCAATATGCCATTTACGGCGTGACGCGGCTGCAGCTTGCCAAGCCGCTGAAACTGATCGCTGGCGCACGGATGAGCTGGTGGCGCCGCGACGAAGAGGTGGCGCGCTACACTCCGATACCGTTCACCCTGCGCGAGGACGCTATCTTCACCCCCTATGCCGGGCTGATCCTCGATGTGACGGGCAATCTGTCCGCCTATGTCAGCTACTCTCGCATCTTCAATCCGCAGAACAGTCAGGATCGGAACGGCGACTACCTCCCACCGGTTCAAGGCGCGAACTACGAGGCGGGTTTGAAGGGCGAATGGATGAACGGCCGGCTGCGCGCGTCAGCCGCCATATTTCGCATCGAGCAGGATAATTTCGCGGTGGTCGATGGGTCGAACCCTGATACCGGCAAGCCCTTCTTCCGCCCGGCACGAGGCACGGTGTCGAAGGGTTATGAAGGCGAGATCGCCGGCAAGATCCTGCCCGGATGGGATCTGAGCCTGGGCTGGAGCGCGTTTACCGCAAAGGATGTCGATGGCCTGCCGGTGCAGCCGGCGCATCCGGGCCGCGTGCTGCGCATGTCCACCCGCTATGATTTCGGCGGCGGGCTCGACGGCTTCAGCCTCGGCGGATCGCTGCGCTGGGAGAGCCGTCCGCCGATGACCGCGGTCAATCCCGGTACGCAGCTGACCGAAAAGGTAGGGCAGCCGGCCTATCTGCTGGTCAACGGCATGGCCCAATATGC
>CAYOXO010000188.1:0-7469 GCA_964407945.1 uncultured Stakelama sp. | reverse complement strand
CAGCCGCCGACCGCGACATGGATCAGTGCCGGATGGCGCATGGAGAGTGTCGCGTTATCAAGGCCGAGCGCGCCCGCAGCGGCGGGCAGCACGTCGTGGATCACTGCATCGACTTCGCCGAGCAGCGCATCAAGCCGCGCTGTGCTGAATGGCTCACGCTGTTTGTAGCGGTTCCACAGCGCATCTTGCTCGGGACTGAGAGGCGTATCGTCGCGGTCGAGCTTGATCACCGTGGCGCCGCTCTGCGCCAATAGCAATCCTGCCGCAGACACCGCCTGTCCGGCACCAAGATCGAGCACCTTGAAACCGCGCAACACGTCAGTCATCCCGCTCTCCGCTCAGCATTTTTTCTGGATGATTCGAGAAATCGCGAATCGTGTCGGGTGCGCGCAACGCCTGTCCGGCGCGCTCGGGCGCATAGGTGAAGCAGGATCCGATCATCTGGCTCATCGCGCTTGCGGCTGCCCCGACGGGAAAATCGAAAAAGCGGGTGCCGGACACCATCACCCCCCGGCGGAGCATCAGCCCGGCTTCGATGAGATTCTCCGGCTGCGCCCGGGTCCAGGCATCGAACGCCCGCCGGTCGCCGGCCGGTACGCCGACCGCGTTTTCGCGAACATCGTCGAACTGCCAGTGCAACAGCGTCTCGCCATCGCGATCAATCTCGGCAACGATCACGCTCTCGACCGGATCGGATACGCGAATGTCGTAGGTGAACGGCGCAGGATCGAGCGCATGTCGCGCGGCGACAACGAACAGGTCGTACAGATGCGTGCAGTGATCGCGCTGATTTTCAACCAGGGCCGCATCGGCGAGCGCGACCCCGGCCATCCGTTGGGCAAGGAAGCCTCCGGCGGCGGGGCAGGTCGACCAGGGATAGCGCGGCGCCCGCGTCTCCACCGCTTCGATCCGTGCGCCATCATGGATCAGCGACACGCCAAAGCAATGCGCGTCATCCTCCATGTCGACGTCGATGCGCCCGTCTCCCGGCACGACGCGAACACGCCGCCGGTAGCCGGTGAACGCGTCGGCCACCGTCACTCCCCGCTGAAGTTCGGCTTGCGCTTTTCGCCGATGGCCTCGATCGCCTCGGCATGATCCCGGCTGATGTTGGACAGGCCTTCATAGGCCATGCCGGTATCCATCGCAGCATGTGCAAGCTGGCGCAGCGGCTGGTTGATCGTCATCTTCGTGCCGTAGATCGACATGCTCGCACCATTGGCCAGCTTGTCGACCCAGCGATCGGCGAGCGCGGTTGCCTCCTCAAGCGTCGGGACGGATTCGGCGATCAGACCAAGATCCGCAGCTTCCCTGCCCGTAATCGGTTCGCCCAGCATCAGGAACTTGCGCGCCTTGGCATAGCCCATCATCTGCGGCCAGATCAGCGACCCACCATCGCCCGCGACGAGCCCGATATTGACATGCGGGTCGGCAATCTTGGTATCGTCCGTCGCCACCACGAAATCGCAGAGCAACGGCAGCGTCGCGCCCAGACCCATCGCATGGCCGTGGATCCGGGCGATGGTCGGCTTGGGACAATCCAGCACGGTATAGACCAGCCGCCGCGAGTTCCAGATGCCCTTGAAGAACAGTCCGGGATCCTCGACCTTGCGCTTCATCTGGGCGAAATCGCCGCCCCCGCAGAACGACTTGCCCTCGCCGGACAGCACCACGCACCGCACTCGCTCGTCGAACGTCGCGTCATGGAAGGCATCCGAGATCTGCTCGTTCACCGGATCGTCGATGATGTTGCGCTTTTCGGGCCGGTTCAGCGTCAAGCGCAGGACAGCATCGTCAAGCTGGACGCTGAGCTTGTCATAGCGGGAATAGTCGAATTTCATGCCGGTGCTCCTACCGCTGCAAAGCGGCGCAGATGGAAAGCGGGATCGCCGAACATCTGGTTCAGCGTGTTGAGGCGGATATAGTGATGGCCGATATCCAGCTCCTCGGACACGCCCATGCCGCCGTGAAGCTGCACCGCCTGATAGCCGACGAACTTGCCCGACTTGCCGATCTGGACCTTGGCGGCGGAGACGATGCGTGCCCGCTCCACCGGGGTGTCGCCGAGCGACATCGACGCGACATAGGCCATCGAGCGCGCCGTTTCGGTCTGGATATACATGTCCGCCATACGGTGTTGCAGCACCTGAAACTTGGCGAGCGGCGCGCCATATTGTTCGCGGGTGCGGGTATATTCGGCAGTGGCGGGCACGAGATGGCCCATCGACCCGATCGCCTCGCCACATGCTGCAGCGATACCATGGTCAAGCGCCAGTTCGACCAGCGCAACGCCGCCGCCGATCTCGCTCAGCACCGCATCCTCGCCGACGCTCAGTGCGTCGATCACGACTTCCGCCGCGCCGTGCGCGTCGATCATGCGGAAGCTGCGGCGGGCAACCTGGTCTGCATCGACGAGGAACAAGGTAATGCCGTCGCGATCCCCCAATGCGCCCGAGGTCCGCGCCGCCACGATGAACGTGTCCGCGCTGTCCCCCCCGATCACCACTGGCATCCGTCCGCTGATCGTCCAGCCGGCGCCCGCTGCAGCTGCGGTAAAGCTGTGATGCTCCGCGCTGCGCAGCACGTGCGTCGAGCCCGCCGCCAGCGCCAACCGCGCATCGCCCGCGATCACCCGTTCGATCATATCGGTGCGCCCGCCCGCAATCAGCAGCCGGCCGCACACGATCGCGGTCATCAGATAGGGCAGCGTCACCAGATGCCGCCCGAAACGCTCCATCACCACCAACGCATCGACGGGCGATGCGCCATAGCCGCCGACCCCTTCGGGGAACGCGGCGCCGATCAGGCCCAGTTCCGCCATCTCACGCCATAGCTGTGCCTGTCCCTCGAGGTCGCCGAGCAGCTTGTGCCGCGTAACGAGGTTGTATTTGTCGGTCAGGAACCGGTCGACCGTGTCATGCAGCATCTGCTGGTTGTCGTCGTAATGAAAATCCATCGTTCCGCCCTCAGACGTTCAGCAGCCGGCGCGCAATGATGTTGCGCTGAATCTCGGAACTGCCGCCGTAGATGGTGAGCTTGCGCCGGTCGAAATGCTGTTGCGCCATATAGGCGCTTTCGATCGGCACCACGCCTTCTGACACGGTCAGGGGATGCGTCAGGCTGACGATCTCGCCGACCTCCATCAGCAATTCGGTCAGCGCCTGCTGGACCTCGCCGCCGCGGATCTTGAGCACCGAGACTTCCGGCCCCGGTGCCTTGCCCGACAATTCATCGGCCAGCACGCGATACGCGGTGTAGCGTAGCGCCAGCAGATCGGTCTCGACCTCCGCGACGCGCTGGGCGAGAACCGGATCATCGCCCAGCGGCGCTCCGCCCGGCCCGATACGGCCAAGCGCGCCGCGCAACTGCCGCGACAACGCCATGCTCGGGCCAATGCCGGCGCCGACCAGCCGCTCGTGCCCCAGCAGGAATTTGGTGATGGTCCAGGCATCGCCTTCCTGGCCCAGCAAATTGGCGACCGGCACGCGAACATCGGTGATCTGCACCTCGTTGACCGCGTGCATGCCACCCAGTGTCAGGATCGGGCTGATCGTCACGCCCGGCTGTTCCATGTCGATCAGCAGGAACGAAATCCCTGCCTGCTTGGGTCCGTCCGCGGAGGTGCGGACCAGGCAGAAGATCTTGTTCGCCATGTGCGCCCAGCTGGTCCACAGCTTGGTGCCGTTGACGATATAGTCGTCGCCGTCGCGCACCGCTCGCATCTGAAGCGCAGCGAGATCAGACCCGGCCTGCGGCTCCGAAAAGCCCTGACACCACCAGTCCTCGCCTGACAGGATCCGGGGCAGCAATTCCCGCTTCTGCGCCTCGGTGCCGAATTCGACGATCACCGGCCCCAGCAGGTCGAGCGAGGGGATATTCGCGCGCGGCGCGCCCGCCAGCGCCGATTCCTCGTCCCAGATGAAGCGCTCGAGCGGCCCCCAGCCGGTGCCGCCCCATTGCGTGGGCCAGCTCGGCGCCAGCCAGCCCTGCCTTTCCAGGATCCGCTGCCAGCGCTGATGATCGCCTTTACTCAGCTTCCTGCCATAGAGCGTCGCCTCCGCCAGTTCGGGAGGAAGCTGGTCGCGCAGGAAGCCCCGCATCGCCTGGCGCAACGCCTCGGCTTCAGGCGGAATCGTCAAATCCATCGTTCAGGCTCCCCGGAACATCGGCGCGCGCTTCTCCTTGAACGCAGTGCGGCCCTCGACATAGTCCTGGCTCAACGCCAGGACCGGCTGAGCGTCGCTTTCGGCATGAAGCACGTCTTCCAGCGAATTCGGTCCGCGCGCCATGACCCGCTTCATCGCGGCAATGGCAAGCGGAGCGATACCGGCAAAGCCCGCAGCAACTTCCAGGGCTGCATCCAGTGCGCTTCCTGCAGGCACCACGCGGTTCGCCAGACCCAGGGCACCAGCCTCAGCTGCTTCGACGACCCGCCCCGTCAGCATCATCTCGCGCGCGCGCCCCGGCCCGACGCGCTGCGGCAGCGACCAGAGCATCCCTGCGTCCGCCATCAACCCGATCTTGCCAAAGGATGCACAGAAACGTGCGCTTTCGCCCGCCACCAGCACGTCGCAGGCCGTGGCGAGCGACATGCCCGCGCCATAGGCATACCCCTCGACCGCCGCGATCGTCGGCTTGGGCCCGCCGCTCAGCAACCGCACAATGTCCTGCAGGATCGCGATGTTGCGCTTGGTCCGCTGCGCATCCGGCGCGGCCGCGCCGTTGGTCGGCTGCAACTGGCCGCCCGAACAGAAATTGCCTCCGGCCCCCGTCAGCACCACCGCCCGAATGTCGGGATTGTTGCCCGCTTCGCGCAAATGACCAAGCAACGCTTCACGCATTTCGAGCGAGATCGCGTTGCGCAATTGCGGCACGTTCAGCGTCAAGACGACGACGCCATCTTGTTCGCGCTGCAGAATGAATTCCGACATGAAGCCCCTGTGATCAAATACCGCTCGACAGACGCGATGATCCCGCTGTCCGGCGCTGAATTGGCATTGTTGATGTATCCAGTTGGTCGGCGGGCGTATACCGGTGCAGGCCTCATTGCAGGGGTTAGCATGGATGTGTTGGTTTCGGCGTAACGGTTGGAAGCGCCGCAGCTTCAGGTCAAAGGCAGCCCAATCATGGCCACTTTACTCAAACCTTCTTCGCCGGCAGCCGACAACCTGACCGCACTGTTTGCGCCCGGCTCCGTCGCCGTCATCGGCGCATCAAGCGACCAGCGACGCTTCGGCGGGCGTCCGATCCAGTATCTGCTCGAAGCGGGCTTCGAAGGGCCGGTCTATCCGGTCAACCCGGGCCGTCCGGAGATTCAGGGGCTGACCGCTTATCCGTCGATTCTGGATGTGCCCGGACCCGTCGATTGCGCGATCCTCGCCATCTCCGCCGACGCGACCCAGCAGACGATCGACGATTGCATCGCACGGGGTGTGAAGAGCGCCGTGCTGTATGGCGCCGGCTTCTCCGAAACGGGCGAGGAGGGTCGCGCGCGGCAGGACCGTATCGTGGCGACAGCGCGCGAGGCGGGCATGCGGCTGCTCGGCCCGAACTGCATGGGCCTGATGAACACCCATGCCCGCTTTTACGGCACCTTCGCCTCGGCGCTGGAAGAGGGGGTTCCTGCCCCCGGCCGGATCGCCGTCGCCAGCCAGAGCGGGGGCTATGGCGGCTATCTGATGAAGCATCTGTTCCGGCGCGGCCTCGGCATCAGCCAATGGGTAACGACCGGCAACGAAGCCGATGTCGATATCGGCGACGCATTGTGGTGGATGGCGGGCCAGGACGAAAGCGACGTGCTGCTGGCCTATATCGAGGGGCTGCGCGACGCGGACAAGCTGATCGCAGCGCTCGACCGCGCCCGCCGCGCCAACAAGCCGGTCGTGATGATGAAGGTCGGTCGCACGGCCGAGGGAAGCGCCGCGGCCGCAAGCCACACGGCATCGCTGACCGGCGAGGACAGCATCTATGACGCGGTCTTCGACCAATATGGCGTCCACCGGGCGCGCACGACCGACGAACTGCTCGACATCGCCTATGCGCTGTCCAAGGGGGTGCTACCCAAGGGGCCGCGCGTCGGCGTGATCAGCATCTCCGGCGGAGTCGGGGTGCAGATCGCCGATTTCGTCAGCGACGCGAACCTGAAGATGGGCACGGTTCCTTCGGAAACCCAGACCGCGCTGAAAGCGCTGGTGCCGCATTGCTCGCCCGCCAATCCGATCGACATGACCGGGCTGGTCACCACCAACCATGACATCATGGAAAAGACGCTGGATGCGGTGTTCGCTTCCAACGCATTCGACGCGACGCTGATCTTTCTCGGCATCGCCGGTGCCGCGCCTTCGATGGCTCGTCCGTTGCAACAGGCGATTGCCAATGCCCATGCCCGCGCGCCCGACCAGCTCGTCTTCGTCTCGGTCACGACAGACGCTGAAATGGTTCGCGAATATGATGCGAAGGGACTGCTCGCGTTCGAGGACCCCTCGCGCGCCATCGCTGCGCTCTCGGCTTTGTCGAAGTTCCGCGATACCTTCGCGCAACCTGCGCCCGAGCCCTTGGCGCTGCCCGCCGCGACACCGCTCGGCGTTCACGGCAAGCTGAACGAGGCGCAAGCGAAGGCGCTGCTGGAACAGGTCGGGGTGCTATCGCCCAAGGAAGCGCTGGCGAGCGATGCGCAGGAAGCGATGCGGCTTGCCGCGAGCATAGGCTTCCCCGTCGTCGTGAAGGTGGTTTCCGCCGATATCCTGCACAAGACCGAAGTGGGGGGCGTCGCACTGGGCCTCGCGTCGGCAGAGGCGGTACATGATGCGGTCACGCGGATGGCGGATAGCATCCCGCAGCAGCTGCCGGATGCAAGGATCGACGGCTATCTGATCTCCGAAATGGTGAGCGGCGGGGTCGAGACGATCGTCGGCATCCACCAGGATGAAGCGTTCGGCCCCGTCGTCACCTTCGGCCTTGGCGGGACACTGGTCGAACTGATCAAGGACACGGTGTGCGCCCTGGCCCCGGTCAGCGAGGCGCAAGCGCTGAAGATGATCGGGAGCCTGAAGACCGCGCCGCTCCTGACCGGATGGCGCGGATCACCGCGCCACGACATCGAGGCACTGGCAAAGGCCATTTCGGGCCTGTCGATCCTCGCCGTGCAGCATCGCGACACGCTGGCGACGATCGAAGTGAACCCGCTTGTGGCCCGGCCCGGTCAAGGCGGGGTCGTCGCGCTCGACGCGGTGATCGAGACAAAGGCAGAATGATGGATTTCCAGCTTAGCGACGACCAGAAAGAACTACAGGAAACCGCAAGGAAATTTGCGCGATCCGAGCTGATGGAGCTTTCGCGTGAGATGGAGGAGAAGGCGATGCCGCTCCCCGACGCGATGCGCAAACGCTACGCCGAAATGGGCTTTCTGGGCATCAACCTGCCCGAACAATATGGCGGCCTGGGCCTCGGGCATCTCGAGGCACTGCTGG
>CAYOXO010000187.1:0-7548 GCA_964407945.1 uncultured Stakelama sp. | reverse complement strand
TGTAGCGTGACACGAGCTTCTGGAGTCTTTGACAAGAGGTTCTAGAGCACTTCGAAACCGAGAGAGTGCCTCAGAACGTGAACTTCAACGGCCCGCGCTTAGCATCAGACTTCAAGTTGGCGATCGGGAAAGGCCCTTCCACCTTGCCCTTCCTGCCCAAGCGGTCGCACCACACCTGATCACCAGCGATGCGCGCAACCCGCATCATGATAGCCCGCGGTCGGCCGGGTCCGGCTGGCACTTCAACGATCGATCCCACCGCTACTTCAGCCACTGTGATCTCCCTCGCTCACGGCCGACCACCATCGGTCAGGGTCCCTCTGAGAGGCCGCTTAGCGATCAATAAGGTGACCTGTAGGTGCCGTCTATGATCCGGCGCAGCAGGGCCATCGCCGTAACCCGATAGCCGCCCGCTGCGTACAAATCGTCCAACGCCCATTCGACTGTCTCGCGATCGCTAGCCTCGATAGCCTGAGCGTGCAGCGCATCCCATGCACCCCGGTCAGCATCGATCCGCTGGCCTTCCGGGGTGCGCCTCGACCATTCGAGCGAGTGTCGGCCGATACGCAGAACGAAGTTGATATCGACCACGGTTCCCTCGCCGAGGGTCACGGCCTCGCTACGGTAGAACCGGAACCACCGCCGCTTTGTGCTGGACCGCTTCACAGCGCCGACGCCTCTTCGGCGCCCCAATCTTCGACGGTCATCTCCCATCGGGTGCGCCCCTTGCTCAGGCGCTCGTAGGGGCGAAGCTGGCGGAACAGGCCATAGCGGATACGACGCCGTAGTCCGGCCGTCTGGGCGTGATCCTCGACCACCAGCACCGGCGCGCTCTCGCCGCGATAGATCGTGATCTCGAACAGCGCGTCCAACTCGGCGTCGGTGAGGTCGCCGAACGTCCACGACCATGCCGACTTTCGCACCCCCTCGACCGTTGAGAACCCGCCGTCTGGCAAGGCGGTAACCGAGCCGGTGTCGATCGGGCGGCGACCCGCACCCCATTCGTGGTTGAACGCCATCGTCAGGCCACGGCCAGCCATCACCACGCCCGCGGTCAACGGCGCGCCCGCGCCCGGTTGGGTGACACTGATTCGAAGAAATCGCGCCAGCACCGGATCGACGTGCCAGAACGCGTGGCTGAGCGACGGCGCTCGGACCAAGCCGCCGACGTCCGGGACCCTCAAAGCCGACGGTGCTTTCATCGTTAAGTCAGTGTAGCCCGAGACGCCGCCCGTGATCGTCCAGGTTGCGCCGCCCAAAGGCGCCAACACATGGCCAAGGAACACCGTGTCGATCCACCGCGACGCACCAAAGTCTATATCTATAGTCGCCGCCGAGCCGACCGCATTGTCAGCCCAAACTTCCCGTGGATCGGGCGTGAGCAAGTTGGCGATGTCGTCGCCCCGCGAGGCGCTGATCGCCGCGATCGGCGCGGGCGCGAGGGTAAGAAGGTCCGCCATATTCTAAAGCCTCTTGATGACGGTGACCTTGGAAAGGCCCGTCGCCTTGTCGTCCTCGGCGTCGATCAGGAACACGTCCACGCCGTTCTCGTAGCCGAGCTTGTCGATAGTCAGCGTCACCACCTGCCCGCGGTGCTGGCGCCATTTGCCCGACAACAGATGTTCATCGAGCACCAACGGGCCGCTGAGAAACGCGAGCTGGCGATCGCCCTCGGCAACCGCGTGTGCCTTCAGCGCGATCGACGTCTTGCGCTCGGCCGTGATGGCTGAGTCCCCCCAGCGCGCAACGGCGCCCGCATCGGTGCGGACGGCCCATAGGGTCTCCTGCTGGAGCCATTGCGCGTAGAGAGGATCGACAACCGCCATGGCTTAGGCGCCCGGCTCGACGCCTGCTTTGCGCTCAGCCACTCGGGCGCGAACGCGATCGAGCGCCGAGCCTTCCTGACCAAGCAGCGCGCGGCGAACTTCGGCGACCGCCTGCGCGCCTACAGCGGTGCGCGGCGCATTGGCAGCCAGCTCGTCTTCGAGCGCCACGCGGTCGCCCGCGATCTGCTCGGCACGCACTTTCCAGCCTTCGGCGCGCGCCAGCTCGGCCGCCTCCAGCGATTCAATCGTATCCGCCTTGGTCATTCGTCGTCTCCGTTTAAGCAAAGCCGCGGTGCCCGTGGGGCACGATGACGGCATGGGAACAGCCGGGCAGGATCGCCGGGCTGAGGATTACCAGCGGCAAGCTCATTTCCGCTGGGGTGGTGACGGTTCGCGTGGCGGGGTCGAAGACTGCAGCGGTCAGCTCGATCCCAGCGGTTCGCAGCACGACCGCTTGTGGGTTCGCTGGAACGAGCGCGGGCGCGCCGTTGATCTCTCCCTCCACCAGCGCGCCCGCCGTTTCAGCAGCGGCTTCGTCGGCGAACGCATAGAAATAGCCATTGGCCATGTCAGGCTCTCCAGTAGGGGGTGGTGATCGCCACCAGCTCATCGGTGGACATAAAGCGCGGGAAAAATCGGGCGCGCTCGATCAAGCGCGTTTCCTTCGCGTCAGTCCATGCGCCGCCATATCCAAGGGAGGCGATGGCAGGCGCCGGCACATCGAATGTCAGCGTCGTCGTCGCGCTGGCGAACGCATTGACCGCACCGCGATGCTGACGCGACGACCAGCTTAGCGCCGCTATCACACGCTCCCCCGGTGCGACGGCAACCGAATGGATCAGGGCGGGAGTTTCCCCGGCCTTCGACGCATAGAGCAGCACGTGGTCAGGGATTTCGAGAACGGAACGACCGTTGTACAAATTGGGGTGGCCGATGAACATGACACCACCCGCCATCTTCTGGCGGATGAACTCCGTTACGATCGTCCCTTCGTCGTGACGATACCACCCTCCCACCGGCAACTCGCACAGGTCCGCCGCCTTCACACTAGCGCCCGGCGAACCGGCTGGTGGAAGGACCGGCGTCAACGGCATCCCCGACTTCGTGAGCTGCGGCGCGAAGATGCGGAAGACCGCGTTGTTGTATGTTCCAGCGAGGAAGTTGATCAGCAACTGACCGATCAGCGCCTCGGGGGGCAGCGTGCGCGTCAACCACCAGCGCCGGTGTCGCGTGTCGAACGGCAAGGGGATGATCGACGGCGCGCCGACGTTGCTATCGATATAGAGTTGGGCGTTGGCAGCGGTGGTGCTGCCCGAAATCAGGGAAAACCCCAGCGACGCCGTTACGGGGCCGCCGCCCACGACCGGCCCGTTGGTGAAGATGTACTCGGTCGCGACCAGATTGCCGTGGACCTTGATGTCAAAGTACGGCCAGCCGTCCTGCACCCCGCTTCCGACTTTCGTAATGTTCGATCCGCCCTGCGCCCACCCGCTGGGCATGGCGGTGCCCGCCCCCTCGCCGCGCGGGTTGGTCAGGACATTCTCGACGGACGTAGAGACCAGCAGCCCGCCCGGCCCGATCACCGGGGCGTTGTTTGGGAATTCGACCAGCGGCCCGACCTCACTGCCGCTCACGAAATCCCAGTTCGGATGCCACGCCTTGGAGGCGCGCGTCGTTGTGGCGATGTCCTGGAGCTTTTCATAGATCAGCGTGTCGCCATCGATCGGCCCGACAAACGCCCCCATCTGCCCGGCCTCGGGCCACAGCATCAGCGATGCACCGCCCGCGGCTTCGCGCAACGCCGCCGTCGCGGCACGGTGTGAGGCCCAAACACCGGGGTCCGGAGCGCTGCTGAAACCGCCATCGGGGTCAAGAAACGGCATGGTCTATTCCTCAATGCTTATAAGGCTGATCTGTTGGGTCACGCTGTCGCCGACCAGCGCGGTTCGACCGATCAGGACGGCGTAATACGAGGCGGACAAGCCGCCGCTGTTGTCGGTGTAGGTAAGGCTCCCGCCCATTGAGACCGACCAGCCACCCGGCTCGAACTCACCTGCGCCGGGGGTGCAGTTCCATGCGCCGTCAACTACGTAGAGCGTCGTTAGATGGACGCCGGAACTGTCGGTGCCTCGGTAGAGCTGGATTGTCGCGTTGAGGGTTGGCGTCGCCGGGCAAGCACCGGTGATCTGGGCGAACGATTGATAGTTGTAGCCGAGTGTTACCACCCGTGCCCCGCCTCCCGAACCGATGACACCCGTGGTGACTGCCGCTGTCGTCGCGATCGCAGTCGTCTGAACAGCGTTCTTGCGTACGCCCCCGGTCAGCGACCCGCCGAAATAGGCGCTGCCGTTGCCCTTCAGATAATAGACCGCATTCGCCTCGGTGCAGGTGGAGAGGCTGGTCTGCTTCGGCCCGAACCACTCGATGAACTGGCCGGTCGAACCGAAGCCAACTCCAGTAACCTTCATCATGGTACCACCGGGACCGACGATGCGGATGACCGCGTCGTTGATGCGCAGCTCGCCCTCGGTCATTTCAAGAAAGACCTTGCCCGTGTCTGGGTCTTCGAAGCTCGAATAGTCGGCCGCGACGCGGAACGTCGCCAGTTCGCCGTTATTCTCCGACACGACGCCCGAAATCTTGTTGCCCACCGTCATGCGCAGGCCGTGAATCGCCTTGGCGATCCCGTTCGCCTCGACCGCGATCGAGGACACGGCGGTGATGCCGGCCTCGGCATCGCCCATGCGCAGGCTCAGCGCGTTCACGCTGGACGCCGACGCCTTGCCGGTCACCAGATCGGCGGTGATCGTGTCGAGGTCAGCGATGCGGGCGAGCACACCATCGGCCGGATCGCCCAGCGACAGTTCGAGTGCGGTCAGGCGCGTCGCTGCGGCCGCCGTAGCGGTCAGCGACACTGATCTCTCGGCCAGCGCCGCTACTCGGTTCAGCCCGATCGTTGCCGCCGATCGCTCGGCTTCATAGGCGATCGCGGCGCGGTCGGTTGCGCCTGCGCGTTTCACCCCGGTGATCTCGGCCTCGGCCGCCGCGACCGCGCCCTCCAGATCACCGATGGCGCCACCTTGCGCCGCGGCCGTCGCGGTCAGGGTATTGGTGACCGTCACGAGCGAGGCCGCAACCCCCTCGACATCGCCGACGCGATTGTCGAGCGCCGCCAGATCGGCCGCGACCAGCCCCAGCGAGCCGCTCAGACCATCAAGGTCGAGGTTCAGCGTCGCGATCGCCGCAGTGTGGCTGGAGACACCCGCCTCCGCGGTGGCGAGCCGTTCTCCGTGACTGGTGACCACAGCGCTCAACGCGTTGAGCGACGACACCGAAGCCTTTGAGCTGTCGAGCGATACGATCGCGCTTTCGGCCGCGGACAAGCGCGCGACCGCACCGATGCCGGGCGCGTCCAGCTTCAGGTCAACTACGTCGATCGCGTCATAGATCGCTTCGCGCTCGGTGACCCGGATGCGTGTCTCAGCGAGCACTGAGACGGCGGTGAGACCCGCCCGCGCCAATGCCCGCTGGGCGCGGTACACGCCCGCGGAATGCTCCAGCGCCACGGCCTGACTAACTTCGGTGAGCCCGGCCTGTGTCTCGGCGATATCATCGCCTTGGATGTCCACTTGCGCCGCGATCTCGGTGACCGTGCCAGACAGCGAGACCAAACCGCCCGCGTTGGCCGCGACACCTTGTTCTGCCGCAATCAGTCGATCGTCGATGATCGCGACCCCCCCGGCCAGATCGGCCAGATCGGTGGCTTGCTGTACGCTCGCCGTCTCCAGCGACGACACCCGCGCGCGCAGCGCGGCATCGGCTTCGTCCAGCGCTACTTCCAGCACGGCGAGCTTGCTGGCGAGCGACAGCGGGTTCTCAAGGTCGATCGTGATGCTTTCCAGCGTCGCGATCAGCGCATGTGCCGCGGGCAGACCAGTGGCGGGATCGGCAAGGTTGGCGATGATCCCGTCGATGCGGGTGATCTGCGCGCCGACCGCCGAAACCCGCTCGCGATACTCGGCGACGACGCCGATTCGGGTTTGCGCAATCTCTACCTGAAGGCGGCCGTACTGATAGGCCAGCACCACCCGAGCGCGCGCGATCGCCTCGTTCGCCTCGCTCACCCGCCCGTCGAGCCGCGCCGTTTCCCCAGCCAGCGCGTCTTCAACATCATCGACGCGGGCGTTCGCGCCGTCGATCCTGCCATCGAGCCGTACAATCTGGCCATCGACCAGCGCATCGAGGTCGCCAAGCGCGGCCTGCATGCCGAACATCGTATCGACCAGCTCTCCGGCCTCTACGCCCCCGATCACACCACCCGTCACCGGATCGAGCACCCCGCCCACGATCGTGCCGCCCGGCGCACCCGGCGTCGCCCCCGGCGCCGCGGGCTTCAGGTCTTCGGCCGTGACACCATCGTCAAAGACAACGTCCGTCGCCAGCACGATCCCCGCGATCGCGTCCCGGCTCATCACGTGCTGGTTGCGGCGATAACCGAGCTTGCGCTTGGAGACCGGCTTGAACGTCGTTCTGCGGCTCACCTCATGGCTACGCGCTCTGGCGACGCTCGCGCCCCACTCCCACGCCCGGATGTTGATCTCGGTATCCCCAAGCAGCCACATCAGCGACACATCGCCGAGGATCTGATCGAGCACCTGGGCGGCGGTGTTCGATTCATCCGCGACCAGCCAACCGATAGGGATCGGGCGCTTCGCAGCCGCGGCCGCAACAGTGCCCGCCGCGAACGGCACGGTCGAAACGACAGCGGCAACCCGCTCGGCAATCTCAGGCGCGGTCTCGACATAGCCGGTGCCAACCTCGCCCCGGATATCCGCGCACAGCGCGCCCGCGGGCTGGGTCCACCATTTCACGCACGCAATCGACGGGCAGACAATGCCACCGCCTTGGGGCGCCGTTGCCGCCATCAGCGCCGTGAACGTCGCCGCGGCCGAACCCTGCCACGCGAGCACACTAAGCTGCGCGGCCGCGGCCCCCTTGTCGCGGACGGCATCGAACGCCAGCCACGGTCGCGCCGGATCGCCGAAGCAATATACACTGTTGGCCACGTCGATCGCGTCGCCCTGAACGTTGAACACCCGGCCCCAAGCGCGCGGCTTGATCCGGCCCTCCCATTCGATCGGCCCTTCAAGGCCGCCTGTGCCCGCGAACCGAGCCGTCAGCACCGGCTTCTTGAGATCGGCGGCCGGGTCGGCGAGCGTGATCTCCAGCATCCCCGCCTGTGCGGTTGCCCTCAGCACCTTGCCGGTCAGCAGAACCGGCGGCATTGACCCCTCGACGCCGAGGCGGACGGTGATCTCGGCGTCCAGCCAATGAAGCGCGGCCAGCTCGGCAAGCATCGCCGGACGGGACGGCGTCCACCGCAGCACCATCGCCTGACTGACACCGCCGCCGCCCAGATCGTCTCCTTTGAAGTCGATCGAGGCGACGATCGTCGGCAACCCGGCTATGCCAGCGCTCCAGCCAACGCCGGCATAGCGATAGGGCAGCGTCCCACCGCCACCAGCAAGCCGGACTGTAACCGGCGCACCATCACTCGTCCGCCGCGGCTTCACCTCGGCAAGGATCAGGGGCGCAGCCATCAGTTCGTGCTCGCCAGCTCACGCAAGCGCATGCGCGAATCGAGATCGCTACCGAGCGAGCCGAAGCGGGCGAGCAAATCCTCGCCGAGCTGGTTGCTCCGGCGCAGTGCCTCCAGAATTTG
>CAYOXO010000186.1:5531-7567 GCA_964407945.1 uncultured Stakelama sp. | reverse complement strand
CGATGCGTGAGGCAGAGTTCGTCCAGGCGCTGCGCTTTGCGGCGCGCCATGCCGCACGTGTCGGCGGCGAAGGGCCGGTGATCGTCGGCGATGCCGAGCCGCTGGGTTGGCGCTACGATCCCGTACTCGCCTCGATCCAGGTGACGCCCGCGCTGGCGGTCATGCTCGGGCTGGGTGAAGAGCCCTCGGTATGCGCGATGCTGCGCCGGGTGGAGGCGGGTGACCGCGGTGCCCTGCGTGCTGCCTTCGGGCGCCTGCGCGATGGGCTCACCGCGACCGCCTTTGCACATGAGCTCAAGGGTGCGGGACGCGTGGTCGAGCATCTTCAGCGTGATGCCCGCACCGGGCGGGTCCACGCATTGATCGAGCGGTTGGGTGAGGTCGATGCAGGGGCGGCAGTGCGTGACGCGCTGGCCGGCGTGCACGATGGTGCGGGCGTGCGTCGCTGGATCGAGCGGCGGCTTGGCGACGGACAACCTGTGGGCGTTGTTCTCGCTGCGCTCAACCGGTTCGAAATGATCAATACCGCCTATGGCCGTGCGGCGGGCGACGCCTTGCTGCGCGCGGCGTCGGGCCGGCTGGGGGAGGCGGCGCGTGAGGTGCTTGGCCGCCATTTCGTCGCGGCGCGGATCGCCGGCGCCGAATTCGTCGTCGCATCCGAAGGCGCGGCGACCGAACTGCTCGAAGCCGTGGCCGGCCGGATCGAGGAGGCGCTGTCGCGGCCGTTCGTGATCGGGGACGAGATCATGCCGCTCGGCGCCCGCACCGCGATTGCGGCATCCGAGCCTGAAGACACCGCCGCGATCCTGCTCCGTCGGGTCAGCGATACGCTGGCAGGGAACGACGCGCCGGCTGGAACCGTACCGGTCGATACGCTCGCAGTCGATCTGCGCCGGGCGATGGAGGCGGGAGAGATCGAGCTTCGTTTCCAGCCCCAGGTCGTGGTCTCGACCGGCGCGATCACGGGGGTCGAGGCGCTGGCCCGCTGGCGCCATGCGACGGGTGAAATCGGGGCCGAGATGCTGTTCGCTGCGGCGGAACGCGCGGGACTCGAGCTCGCCTTGTCCGAGCATGTCCAGCGGCTCGCGCTCAATCAGGCTGCGCGCTGGCCCGCAGCGCTGCGGGGTCTGCGCGCCTCGGTCAACGTCACCGCGGCCGACGTGACGCGTGCGGGCTTCGCCGATCTGTTCCTCGACTGGGTGGATGCGAGTGGCTTTCCCCGCAATCGCTTGACCGTCGAGATCACCGAGGGCGGTCTGATCGGCGACTTGAGCGAAGCCGCGCGCCTGCTCGCCGAGCTGCGCACCGCCGGTTGCCGCGTCGCGATCGACGATTTCGGGACGGGCTATTCCAGCCTCGCCTACCTCAAGGCATTGCCGCTCGACTATCTCAAGATCGATCGCAAGCTGACTCAGGACATCACCGGATCGGCGCGCGACCGGGTGGTGGTGCGTGGGGTGATCGACATGGCCCGGTCGCTCGGTCTTGCAGTCGTCGCGGAGGGGGTCGAGACGCAGGAGCAGCTCGAATTGCTCGCCAAGGAGGGGTGCCAATTCTATCAGGGCTATCTCTGCGCAGAGCCGTTGACGGCGACGGAGCTCGAGCAACTCATGGAGGCACACGGATGAGGTGGCTTCTCGCACTTTTGATGGTCTTCGCGGCGCTGCCGGCCACGGCGCAGTCGCGGCTCGATCCGCGCGATCCGCGCGATCCGCGCATCCAGGTCGAGGCGGCGATGGCGCGCAGCGCCGAGGGCTGGAACCGCGGCGATCTCAATGCCTTTCTCGCCATCTATTCCGACCATCCCGATATCAGCTTCACCAACTCGAAGGGCATCGAGCGCGGCATTTGGCCGATCCGCGAGCGCTATCTGAAGAACTATGCCGAACAATTCGGCCCCGGCGAACGGCCCAAGCGGACTGTGCTGAGCTTCCGCTTCGAGGATTTCCGTCTGCTCGGATCGATGCATGCGCATCTGATCGCGCGCTGGACGCTGACGCCCGTGGCGGGTGGCGCGGTGCAGTCCGGGATGACGT